>JAYYJN010000161.1:0-16937 GCA_036146215.1 Planctomycetota bacterium | reverse complement strand
CGAGTTCGGGAACGGCCGCGGGATTTTCAAACACATTGATCCCTGCGTTGGCCTGCCCGTTAAGCCAGTCGACGACATATTCCTCACCCCGATAGGCAAACAGCAGCAGACTCACCTCATAGCCGACACGAAGCAGGAACTGGGTGTCGGGACGATCGGCCATCAGCTGTGCAAAGCTGTCAATTTGCGTGTCCCACGTGCCGTTTCGAATATCGTTGAGCGCGTCCCAGATCGCGTTCGGGTCATAATCGGCCGCGTCCGGATTGATCATTTGTCCATATCCGCCGGCGGGCGTGTTGTCCTTGAAGCTGAGGGCAACCATGGCATAGTCGCCGAGGTCATTCTCGCGCACATAATCCAAAAACTCGGCGTTCGGGCTATCGTCGCCCTGTTCGATCTGTCCGAGGTAAAACGTCGAGTAATGCGACGATCCGGCGGGGGTCAGTCCGGTGCCGTTGATGAAGTCGACGTACTCATCCTGGAAGGTCTGACCGACCAGCATCAGGGTCTGCCCATCGGCCAACGTATCCAGTGCCGGCGGTGCGCTTCCCGATGCCGGCGGAGCAATCGGTGGAGCAACCGGCGGAACGGGGAGGTTCTCGACGGGATCTTCTGCGGGAGGATCAGCCGGATCGCTCTGCGGCGGATCGATCGGTTCACCTTCGGTGCCGGTGACGGTTCGTGTCGTTCCGGCCGCTACGCTGAAACTCACACCGTCATTGAAGGTAACGGTGATCGGCTCGGTGCCCGCATTGTATGCGGTGTAGGTATTCGCACCATCATTCTGGAACACGGCCGAGAGTGGATGGTCGCCACGGATATCGGAGGTTGGCGTTCCGAGGTTTGCGAGTGTTGCCATCCAATAATACGTGAAGGCCGCACTCTGGCCCTCTTCTGGCTGGTTTTCTTGCAGCGAAAATTTATCCCAGGCTTCCTCCGGGCTTACCATCACTTCATATTGACTGATCAGGCTTTGCCACACGTCAGGCGGTCCGCCGTTGAGGCGTTCAATGTCATCAATCAATGCCTCACCATCGCGGGCCATTTCACTCAGGTAGAGTGAGCCTCCGTGGAACGGAAGAAAATTGATGGCTCGGATCATTTCCACTTCCGCCGAAAACCAAGTGGCGTGTGTTGCCCCGTCACCCCACACCATACCCACACTCTCAACATCGAATTCCTCCGGATAGGTGGTGCCATATTTGTCGAACCAGTATTCGGCGATTGCCTCGGCTTCGAGTGAATAAAGCGTTTGTCCTAGCAGCGTGGTATCCTGCTGCCCGGTCACTTCGCCCCAGAGCATGAGCCCCGTGGCAAAATTCATCGCCTCCGATGATGACTCGTGATTATTGCCACGCGTGAAAGCGCCATGGCCCGAGGCCCACGAGTGTCCGGCCATCGGGCTGAAGTTGCGAAGCCTCGGCAGCATCGTATCGGCTGCGTCGGTGCCGGCGACATCTTTGATGATCAGGTCGATGACGGTCTGATTCTCTGCTGCCCATGCCGGATCCTGCATGCCGACCAGTGCGGCCGCATGGACGAGGTAGCCCATGTGGAAATGATGATCATTGAGCATCTGCCCGGAATAAAAAGCATCCGGATAGCCCTGGAGGGTGTCCCACTGCGCGTTATACGCAAAATGGCGATCGTTGGGGTTTCCGTTGAAATTAAACCAGTCTTCAAGTCCGGCTTTGACCGCTTCGTGAATCTGGTCGCGGACTGCGGTTTCACCGACCACCTCGGCAACCTGTGAAAGCTGCATTAATTTCAGCATTGATTTACCGGACCAATAGGGATCGGCAAAGCGACTGAAATAACCGGATGGATTCGTTGCCGCCTCGTCCGTAAGGAGCAGTTGCCGGAGCGTTTCGACTTGTTCGCTGTCGAGCGTGGAAGGCAGGGCGGGCAACACACCGCGCGATTTGACGTTGGCCTGGATGGAACTCGTCTGCACGGTCGGCATATTGCCACGGGCGCTGGAATAGTCGGCGGACGGAAGGTTTTCGGTATTGGTTTGTCTTGCCAGATGCGGATAGAGGGCCACTACCGTCTCGCCATTTCCGTTACCTGAGAGCGAATAATCATAATTAAGCGTTAGGGAATACGGATCTTCCCCTCGTCCGTAAGTGAAAGAGGTTCCGGTGATCGGTTGGTTGGCCGCCTGGCGGAATGCGGTGAGGGTGCCCGCTTCGGTTCCGGGCAGCAGCGCGATTGCGATGTTGCCTGAGCCATTGCCGGTGAGCGAAGCACTCTGTCCCGAAATCTGCCACGCGCTACCAGAGGGTGCGTAGAGTCCGTAGGTGCGATCGGCCACGGTCAGGATGGCAGTATCGCCATTGACCGTGACATTTGCTCCACCATCGTCCCAGCGAATTTTTGTCGATGAAAAGTTGGCGTCCTCGATCCAGACCATTGGCGAACCTTGCGCCATGGTCGTCGAGGGGGAATCGTCGATGCCCTTCCATTTTCCGGTAAACGCCCAGTCAGAGTAGGAATCGAGGGCAAATTCACTCGCTGCACCCGAACCGAACAGATCGATATGCACATCCGGTACAAAAGCGACTTGAAATTCACGCAGCGTCGGACCCGTTTCAAATGAAGATTGAATCGTTTGCGCTGACAGGGATATTCCGGGTTCAGTGGCTTTCGCCGTGATCGGGTGAATGAACAGAGGCGCGGAAAACGCATCCCCATATTCGGCAAAGTGCACCGACGACCACCAATCGTTACTCGGGACAGCCTGGGAAAAAGTATCGGTTACGATCGGCTGGAGTGGATTGCCTTGGAAATCGCCCGGTGTCGGTAGTCCCGGCGAGGGCGACGACGCAATGGCACCGCTGTCGATAAGCGATTGAATAATGGTTGCTGAATCGGGTGCGCCGATGGATGTGGCACCGGCGATATCTTCATGCGATCCCGCCGCCATCAGGTCGGCTGCCAACAAGGTCCGCACTTCGAGATTTTCCATGCGGAGTTGGCGGTAAGATGTCGATTGTTGTTGAGGTTTATTCTTACGTGAGGATGATTGGAAAAAATTGTTCCACGGTGACATATTGATTAGCTCTTCCGTTCCATTTTCGCCCTTGCCTTGTTCCGTAACTCTGGCCCGTCCGGCATAACGTTTCAGCCGGACAGCGATGTGAACGTCCCGGTTCCAATCGTTTGCATCGTCGTGTGCTTGGTTTAATCATCGTTTTATCGTCATCGCTTTTGTCATTGCCTCTGTCATTGCGTCGCATTTATCGTCGCGTTGCAGACCACCTCATTGAATCGACCGGTAGGCAATAAAGAAAGCCAAGACCATGCTTCTTTTTCGCATCATTTCCAAAAAATCTGGAATCATCTTGTCAAAAAATCTGCGCACCTCCCCGCGGTCGACGTCCATGCCGGTCCGAAGGACAACGGGGTGGTGCGCAGGTGTTAATCGATTAACGGTTCTAGAACGTTATGCATCCTTTCCATAAAAGAGGATCTCCGAGGGAAGCACATCCTGGCTTCCGGTGATCGTAAAACCGAATGTCACATCGTCTCCGGCTGCGACCTGAGCGTTCCAGTCTTCATTCGTGATCACATAGCGATCACCATCCTGAGAGACAACTGAGGCGTTCCAGATGTAATCGATCTGACCGGCGTAGGTGAACTCGAGCATCCAGCCATCAAAGCTTTGGCTGCTGTTATTCACCACGGTCAGATCACCATTAAAGCCGCCCTCCCACTCGTAAGTCACATCGAGTGACACCGTCGGCTCACCTCCCGGATTGGCCGGGGTGTTGTCCACCGGAGGAGCAACCGGAGTGTTGTCCACCGGGGGCGTCACCGGGGTGTTATCGACCGGAGGAGCAACCGGTGCGGGAGCAGACTCAAGGTTCTGTCCTACGGGGTTGCCGAGTGAGACCATGCTCTGGAAGTACTCAATGACACCGGAGTCGGAGACGTCCAGGGCGGCCCACTGCGGCCAGTCGAAGGTGTCGTTCATGAAGGGCTGCATCTGATCCCAACTGAGCACCGTGAGGTGGTTGATGTCGTGATTGATGGCAACACCTTCAATGGAACGGAAACCGTGGGTTCTTCCGTGCATCCAGCCACCGTAGTGGGGCTCCATCTTCAGGGTGTTGATGAAGGTATCGACGATATCGTACTGCTCGAGGTAGTCAGCGAATCCGTCGTGGCCGAACTGACGGACCATGTCCATCACCGCAGCCTGCATCGCAACCGGATCCTGAACCGTTCGGGCAGTTCGCTGGATATCGGCCAGGATCTGAGGATCGTAGGCTTCATCTGCAATCCAACCGACCTTGGCACCTTGCATGGCGTAGTAGAGTCCGACACCAAGCAGGTCATTCCCCCAGGCGGTGCTGTTGTTGGTCAGCGATTCGTCAAACGCCCACTGACCGACCTCTTCGATCGACACTTCAGCAAATCCGAGGAAAGCGCGGAGGTTGTTGTAGGCCACCATCGCTTCGGTGGTGATGGCTGTGCGGCCACCGACCAGTTCGTGATGCTCGGAGTTGTTGTTGGAACCGTGGAAGTTCCCCCAAGTGGTGATGTCGATGTAGTCACCCGAGTCTGCCGGAGGGGCCATGTGGTCGTGACCATCGTGATCACTGTGGTCCTCCATCGGGGGCATCGCCGGAGTCTCTTCCACCGGAGGAGCAACCGGAGTCTCTTCCACCGGAGGAGCAACTTCACCGATGGTTCCATTGCCGTCAATGTCATACTGGAAGAGGGCTTCCTTAGCGGCTATCGAGGTTGCCGACGGTCCTTCTTCACCGATGAACAAGCCATCGTTATTGAGGATCCACGCATACACGTCAGTGCCGCCACCATCCAGAACACGAAGGCGACCTTGTGCATCCCGAGCCGCTGCCAGGATGGTTGCATCGCCGCGGGTCAACGGAACGTCGCCCTCCCAGTAGTCATCTGCTCGGGTGATTGCGACAGGATCACTTCCTTCCTCCTGCAGATAGGCGAGTCCCGTTTCAGGATCGACCAGCACACTGACGCTGGTTGTCGCGGCGACTACTTCATAAGAAGGTGCCGCAGCAGGGGTCTCATCTACCGGAGGTGCAACCGGAGTCTCTTCCACCGGAGGAGCGACAGGTGTGTCGTCCACGGGAGGAGTGACCGGGTCGTCGTTCACAATGGTGCCGGTTGCAGATACATCAATCGGCTCTCCGGGCGATCCACCGTTTGGTGTTTGCGGGAGACTCGGTGTGGTATCGGCTTCGGCCACCAAGTCAAAGATGCCGTTGCCACCATAAATGTTGTCGAATACCAGATCCGACGCACCGGTGATTTCATTGAAGGTTTTACCGGCGAACCAGCTATCGGCTGCGGCACCGATCAAGCTTTCATTACCGGAGAGATCATTGGACAGATCCCAGAACATCATACCGCCGAGCCCGAGGTCCTGGGCCCACTCACTCTTGAGTGAAATCGTCCCGGGGGTTTCGAAGGAACTGAAAATATTCTGGCTTTGACTATAAAGATATGCGGCCTGGGCATCGTCATCCCAGTTCAATTCCCAGTCCCCGCTACCGGCAAGATACTGGGATGCAAGGTCTTTGTAATCGTAATTTCCGGCCTCAAAGGTGCCAGGGGCAGCGCCTGACGCACTCTCGCTATAACCGTTATCTCCACCGTCGGCAACGCCACTCCAGGCGCGGGTATAGGCCGGAGCACCGAGAATCAGTTTTTCTTCCGGAACACCTGCGTCGAGATAGAGGTTGATGGCGGTTTGAATATCGTATCCCGCCGGATCGTTCGTGAGTGCCGCCTGATGACCCGTGCTGTTTTCCCACGTGCCGTGGAAGTCATAGGTCATCACATTGAAGAAGTCGACATGCTCGTTGACACCGGCAACATTGAAATTGGCGATCTTGTCAGAGCCTCCCGGTGATGCGACTGTGATCTCATAATAACGATCATTCTCAGCACCGAGTTGGTCCAATTTCCCGCGTACCGATTCCAGCAGCGATGCGTAGTTAGCGCCATCCTGTGGGCTTTCGCCATTGCTGCTCAGGCCTCCGCCTCCCGGATATTCCCAGTCGAAATCAATGCCGTCGAACATGGTGTAAGTGTCGAGGAAATCATAGATCGACTGAGCAAGCGTCTCCCTTCCTGCCGCCGTCGAGCTCACGTCGCTGAAATTCCCGGAGAGCGTCCAGCCACCGATCGCGATGCTGGTCCGCAGATGCGGATATTTCGCTTTGAGTTGGGCAACCTGGTTGAAGTTACCCCAGACGGTTTGCTGCGATCGCGGATCGTCAGCCGGGTAATCCCAAAGATCCGCCTCACCACTCACAGACTCAGCAGCCGTGAAACGTTTTTCGGTGGCTGCATAACTATCAAACAGGACCATTTCACCTTGAGGCGTCAGATTCGCAAACGCATAGATGAAATGAGTTAGGTCCTCTCCGGGCACATCGGCAATCTGGTAGTTGCGGCCATAAATTCCCCATTCAGGATAATAGGCGGCGATGACCGGTTGCTCGACCTGACTTTGAGGCGCCTCAGGCGATTCGATCGGTGTGTTTTCCGACTCGATCGACTGCACACGCAAGGTGAACGTTTCATCGGCTTCGAACTGCGTGTCGCCGAGAATCGTTACCGCAACTTGGGCACTCGTCTGGCCAGCAGCAAAATTCAATGTGCCGCTGTCAGCAAGATAGTCTTGCCCGGCAAGGGCTGCGCCATCTTCGGTGGTGTAGCTCACAGCGAGTGGAGTATCGGCTGAGCTCCTGGTGACAGTAAAGACTGCCTGGGAGGTGCCGCTGTCACCCTCGACGATTTCGATGTCACTCACCACCACAGTCCCACCGCTTGCAGGCGGATCAGAGGGATCTGCAGGAGGTGTGACCGGATCCGACGGGGGCTGCGCAGGACTTTCATCGACAGGCGGGATCGAAACCTCCGGCTCATCATCGTCAATAATCGTGCCAAAGGCCGAGAGCACACCAGCCGACATGTTGCCACTGCCTTGGTCGCCGTGGGGCATGCCATCGTGATTCTCGTCGTTTCCGAGTAGCGATGAGATAAATGGGACATCGCGAGATCCGTTGGTCGGGGTCGATTCACTGGTACCGCCGAATCGATTGAACCCATCCTCGTATTTCTGCTCAAAGCGGAAGATGAAGTTATCCTCGGTCAACTGGTCGAATGTGATTCCGCGAACCACAGTTTTCTCGCCCCAGGCATCGGTGGCCTGTGGCGAAGCGCTGATCACGACACCATCCGGGCTGTCGGCAACAGCAAATTCGCGATTAGCGAAATATTGGAAATCCAGCTTATCATTCACCGGATTGAATCCGTCGATCACATGGACCAGAGGCACACCACTGTCGTCCATGCGGTGCGATGTCACTACGTAACCCTCACTGCTCTGACCACCGACGATTCCCAGCTTCTCGCCGAGGAACAGGCCAGCTGCGTCAGCGTAAAGGTGCGCATTGCTGATTTGCAAACCGCCAATCGGATCCTGCATCCAAGTGCCGATCATCTGGTTCGGATCCTCCTCCGGGTCGGGTGTGCGGATTTCTAAAAATTCGGCACTCGTGCTGGAAATCAGTTCGTTCAGCGGAACCTCGTGCTGTTGAATCGCCTGGCCATTGAATGGGCCCAGAACGATCAGGTTGCCGGAACTATTGACCATCAATTGCGTGCTGTGCGCACCGGTGGTGGTCAAATCCATTACCAGCGAACCATCCTGGCCGGTGAAATATCCGAACGTGCCGCTAGTTGGCACGTTGAGCGGTTCACCCGGGACAGCGGGCGCTGGCGTGTAGGTGTCACTCGAGGTGGATCCGTCGAATACGGCACCCGAAGGAGACATGAGCATTACTTCAAATCGCTCGTTGGCCTCGACCGCCACATCGCCGAGGACGCGAACATCGATGGTTTGTGAGGTTTCCCCGGGTGCGAACGAAACGGTCCCTTCAGCTCGCTCAAAATCATAGCCACTACTTGCCGTGTTGGTCATCGTATGAAAACCGACGGTAACCTCCTCGCTCGATGCTTTGGAAAGCATCACGGAGAAGGTCGCCAACACAAAGCCACTGTCGCCCTCGATTACCTGAGCATCGGAAATCGAGATGACCGGAAGTTGTTCCGGATCGCTGTTCACCGGTGGGGTCACGGGGTCATTCGGCGGCAATTCCGGTTCCGGTTGTGGTGCGACCGGCTGACTGGGGGTTTGCCCAGCTGCCGGATCGCTGATGCCTGGTAAGGCGTCGAGTTGTGTCGAGGTAAGGGGCGAACCACCAAGACGACCTGCACTGCGGGCAAGGGCGCCGGTGATTCCGGCGTTGTAGTCAATCGCGACTTCATTTGAGATGTAGTCATCGCGTGAATCGTTATAGGAATAGTCATCGGCCGCACTGGGTCCACCCACCAAGGCACCGTAGAGAATATTTTTATTCGGCTGTCCATTTCGGAACCCGTCCCAACCGACTCCCGAAGCAGCGCGGTGGTGCGGTTGCTGGGGATAACTATCGCCGTAACCGACAATGTAGCTTATTCCGACCGGGTTGTTGCCCAGGATGTAATCTACAGTTCCCTGAGCCAAGTCACTGTATGCACCATCCGGATCGTTGACATTGTCGGCATAAATTCCAGCGAGTAGCGATGTATTGGCCGCATAACGGAGTGATCCCCACTGGCTGATAAATCGTAATCCGCCGTCCGTGATCGAAACGCCTTCACCACCGTTGACCCATGTATTGAGCCAGCCCTCGACATCCTGTCGGATTGCCGCATCGCCGGTATCTTGCGCCAGAATCACAGCAGCCGCGTAACTGGCGTCATCCCAGTTATGGGTCCAGCCATTATTCAGACCACCGACATCGTTGCGATAGAAATTGAGGGCCTGGTTGCGATAGGCATCACCGCTGCTGCCGGCCGCCTCATTAGCACGAGCAAGCCACGCGGCACCTACAGCAAGATCTTCGTAATATCCGCTCCATGATGCGTAGTAGCCTCGAACCTCGGTCACCGAATCAGAATATTTCCCTCGATAAGTATCAGCGAAATCAAATAGCGCTTCAGCATTCGCCAGGAGGATATCGGCATAAGCCGTGTCCCCGGCGTTGCGAAAGAGAATCGAGGCACTTGCCATGGCCGCGGCACTTTGCGCGGCGACATCCGAACCGGGTTTATCCGGGGTGATCGCCATTGCCGGTCGATCAATTGATTGGGATTCCGGTGCACTCCAGAGTGCATGGTCTGCAGACACATCACCTACCTGCACGACGAAAAATTCAGTGTTGCCGTCAGCGTCCGTCACATGCGCTTTGAGCAGGTAGTCGGTTCCCCAACGCACCGCCTCGAGTAACTCGTCACTTTGGCCACTGGCCGCATATCCCTCGGCGTGCTCAATGCCACCCCACGATAAAGTCGTGAGTGTTGACGCCAGAGGCAGACCGAATTTTCCATGATCGCCGGCATCAAAATACCCGCCTGTCAGATCGAATGCCAAACCCTGTTGAAGATTCGCATCGGTCCGATCGCCAAAATAGATTCCGTCGAAACCGTCAGTGAGTGTCGAGTCCTGTCTCCAGTCAATGCGCTTCGTGTCTTCGTCGAGGTCGCCAGAGCGATTTGCTTCGTAGAACAAGAACGACTTCTGCAGCGCTTCGGCGTAATTCAGTTCACTGGCTACGGGCGCTGCCGGATCGGTGTCAACCGGTGGCGCTATCGGATCATTGGCCGGAGGTGCAACGGGAGTTTCCGCCGGTGGTGCAGGCGCAGGTGTCGACTGGCCATTTGCACTGAAGGAAACATTGCTGATGCCCGATGGACCGGTGGCAGTGAACCCGAAAGAAATCGATTCACCTGCATCGAGGGTGTTGTCCCAGCTTGGCGGCGTGATTGCATATCGACCGTTGCCCAGGTTTGTTACCTCGGCATTCCAAAGATTGCCAATTTCACCACTGGTTTCAAACTCAAGCGTCCAGTTGGTGAACGATGAACCTTCATCGTTGGTAATCGTCACATCCGCGGTGTGACCGGTGCTCCACTGGTCGGTGACCACGTAATCGACATCCGGTGCGTCGACCAGCGGATGACTCGCAAGAAGCGATCGCGCTTCGAGTGACTCAAGTTGAAGTGCTCCGTTCTTTGAAGAATGAGTTCTCTTAAAAATCCCTCGAGCCAAAAATTGTTGTAATCGGTGCCAAATACTCATAGCTGCTTCCTTCTCTGTTCCGAATATGCCCTTCGGCTGTCGCCAGGTGCTGGCCTCTTACTAGCGTTTCTCGAGCACAACCGTCCATCGATACCAAGCCTGCGTGGTTCTTCATCTGATGTTGTTCCAGGTGGTTCGTTGACATGGTCTTGCCTCTCTCCGCCAGTGGCGACAAAGATCATTTAAAGCCTGCGAAAAAATTGTGAACACCTTTTCTGGTGCGGATTTTTCGCATTCGTAAAAACTTTATTTTCCAGGGGTTTATGCATGTTTTGACCGTTTTCTGCGGCCCGAATTCAATCGGAATTCAGGGCCGCAGGATAACGACCGTCTTGTGAAATCTCTTACACACAATTTTCCTTAGACGTTTCCTTAGACGTTGATGCTTTTTCCATTGAACAACACGTCACTCGGTCCGTCCCCGGCACTCCCGGCAGCGGTGAAGCCGAACGAGAGTTGAGCACCGGCCGCGATGTTGCTATTCCAACTCAACCCGGTGATCACATAACGGTCACCGTCTCGTGAGACGATTTCCGCGTCCCAGATACTTTGGATGTCGCCGCTATAGGTGAACTCGAGGGTCCACTCGGTGATGGCTTCATCACCCGTATTCTGGATGGCCATGTTGGCGGTCAAACCGGAATTCCAGCTGCTCGCCACACTGTAGCTTACGGCTGCCGCGTCGATTTGGTTTTCCAGTGGGTTTTCAACAGGGGTTACCGGTGCGGGGACAGGGTCACTTACCGGTTGCTCAATCGTTTCTACCGGAGGAGCGATGGGTTCGACTGGTGCTGGCGCTGCCGGTAGGTCCGTTCCGGCTGAACCATTGCCGTTTCCATTATTCACTGGCACCTGCGGCAGCGAGGGCGTGGTGTCTGCTTCGACGATGGCGTCAAACAATCCGTTGCCACCGTAGATGTTTTCAAACACCAGGTCCGAGGCAGAAGTGATCTCGTTGAATGATTTTCCGGCAAGCCAACTATCGGCCGCCGCACCGATCAGGCTTTCCTGGCCGGCTGCATCGTTCGACGCATCCCAGAACATCATTCCACCTAGTCCAAGATCCTGCGCCCACTCACTTTTAAGCGAGATGGAACCGGGAGTTTCGAATGAGCTAAAGATGCCCTGGCTTTCGCTATACATATAAGCCGCTTGAGCATCGTCGTCCCAATTTAATTCCCAGTCGCCGGTACCCGAAAGATACTGACCGGCGAGATCCTTATAGTCATAGGTTCCCTTCTCAAACGATCCGGGTGCTGCGCCACTTGTCGCTTCGTTGTAGCCATTGTCACCACCGTCGGCGACTCCACTCCATGCTCGAGTGTAGGCGGGAGCCCCCAGGACAATTTGTTCACGCTCGACACCGGCATTCAGGTAGATGTCGATCGCGGTTGCGATGTCATAACCGTTTGCATCGCCCATCAGGGCCGCTTGGTGACCCGTGGTGGTTTCCCACGTGCCGTGGAAGTCATAGGTCATGACATTGAAGAAATCGACGTGCTCCTTCATGCCTTCCAGATTGAAGTTCGCAATCTTGTCGTAGCCCGCCGGTGAGGCAACCGTGATTTCATAGTAGCGTCCGTTTTCAGTGCCGAGTTGATCCAATTTGTCACGGACCAAGCCGAGAAGCAGAGCGTAATTTTCACCGTCCTGATCGCTCACGCCATTGCTACTCAGCCCACCTCCACCCGGATATTCCCAGTCAAAATCGATTCCCTCAAACACGGTGTAGGTGTCAAGGAAGTCATAGATCGATTGGGCCAGTGTTTCGCGGCCAGCAGCAGTCGAACAAACCGAGCTGAAGTTTCCGGAGAGGGTCCACCCGCCAAGGGCAATACTCGTGCGGAGATGAGGATATTTTTCTTTCAACTGGGAGAGCTGATTGAAATTTCCCCATACGGTTTGCTGTGAGCGAGGATCATCGGCAGGGTAGGACCACAGATCCGCTTCGCCACTGACAGAATCTTCCGCGGAGAAACGTTTTTCGGTAGCTGCATAGCTATCGAAAAGCACCATTTCACCTCCAGCCGTCAGATTGGCGAATGCATAGATGAAGTGGGTCAGGTCCTCGGCCGGAACATCCGCAATTTGGTAATCGCGACCATAGATACCCCACTCAGGGTAATAGGCAGCGACGACCGGTTGTGAGATCGGATCAGCCTCTGGGTCCTCGTTGGTTGCCGGAGGCGCGGTATCCTCTGCCGGTGTATCAACCGTTTCGGCCGGGGGAGTCACGATCTCGGCCGGAGGATCGATGTTTTCAGCCGGGGGCGTAACCGATTCAGCTGGGGGTGTTTCCGAGTCGATCTCCTCGACCGGGGCTGCTATCTCGCCGGCCGGGGGTACGACTGGATCAGCCGGAGGATCGACCGATTCGGACGGAGGCACTACCTCTTCGGCGACCGGTGGAATGGCTTCCTCAACGGGTGGAGCGACCGGATCTGCCGGAGGATCAATCGTCTCGACAGGTGGGGTCACATTTTCAGCCGGAACATCAATGTTCTCAGCCGGTGGGGCAACCGGTGTTGCCGGGCTGTTTTCCACCTCCGAGTCGGTGCTCACCTTTACCAATCGCACCGCATCTGCCACCACGTAGCGATTCGCATTGGAACCTTCAGCAAGCGAAACGGAGATCGTGCCGTCGCTCGCGGTTACCGTGGCCAGCACCGTCCAGCTGACACCCGCATCCTCAAAGTCGGACGGGGTTCCTGTTTGATCGACAACGATATCGGCCAGCACATTGCCCGATCCATCCCGGACTGTGTATGGGGCATCGGTGGCGTTGTACTTGTTGTCGTATCTCCCGGACCAAGTGGTTGCGATCTGGTATTCACCCGCGGGGAGATTGTTAAAATTCCACGTGGCGATTCCCGATCCACCCCGGAGCATATAGACGTCGCCCGCGACCGCATCAGCAACCTGTGCATTGCTCAGGTAGCTGAATCCAGTTTGCGAGAATCCGACATCGCTGTTCTCAATTATCGTTGCCGTCGCGACGGGTGCTTCTGCGGGCGGATCAATATTTTCCGCCGGAGGTGTGATCGGCGACGCAGGCGTGTCGATGTTTTCGACCGGGGGTGTGATGATCTCTACCGGCGGGGAGATTGGATCTGCCGGAGCGTCAATCACTTCCGCCGGAGGGGTCACGATGGTTCCCTCCATCTCTACCGGATCCTGATAGTACTGCTGAACTTTCGAAATCCACCAGTAATCATCCGTTGGCTCGGTGCCGATGCTGTCGGTGCTGATACCGACGCCAGCACCGAAGAGAATTTGCCTGACGCCCGCCGCTTTGGCTTCCTCCATGTGGGACTCCCAGGTGATGGTGTTTCCATCACTGGTGATTTTCGCATCTCCACTTTCGTTGGCCGCAAAGTGATCATAACGATCGCCGGTGGCGGTGAACGTATCGCCGAGGAAATAAGTCGGTGCTGAGTCTTCGTACTGACGCGTTGTGTTGTCGAGTGCCTCGAACGTGCCATTTTCGTCGTACGGATTCGTGGCCAGACTGTCGTTGATGTGACCGACGGGAATCTGCCAGAGAATCATCTCCTTGCCTGTGGTTTCAGAGAGAGTTTCTACCACCAACAGATAGTTGTTCCAGTGGTCTGCATTCCAGAACCAGGTGCTTGCAGCGGGGTCGGCTGCGGCTCCATTCTGGGCGCCGGCATCGAGACCATATTTATCGATGGAAATGAACTCGGCGCCATAACTCAGGACGCCTGCGTCCATGTAATACTCGGCAATCAACTCTGCTTCGCGAGCGATCGCTGCTCGTCCGGCCTCAATGCCCATCGTGTCGGTAAGATGGCAAATGCCCTGCGAACCGATCGGAGTTTCAATTCCGGGAGATGCCCAGAGGTTGAACTGCCAACCGAACTCGACATTTGCCTGGTGGCTGCTGATGGTGTAGTTAATCGCATTGATTAGTCCGGTTACGGTGTTATCGAACTGCGGATCTACCCCCTGTTGCAGGACGCCACTGCTGTAAGCGGCACTGGTCATCGCCGGCAATGCACTAGCCGGAGCATTCGCATTCTGCATCAGATATCCGATGAAATCGGGCTCCATGATGAATTGCACCAATTCATCGCCGGCCTCGCTAGCAATTGTGTCGAGGGCGAATTTCAAGTCGTTGAAATAGCCCTCCATATATTCGGTGCTCGCCAGATGCTCGTTGTTGGTGGTGAAGCTTTCACCACCGTCGGGGATGTTGTAGTACACAAACTGCGGAATCATGCCCAATTTGAGGCTTTCCCGCACATAGCTGCCGACTCGATCGCCCCAGGTTCTCCAACCGTTGACCGGTCCTCCGTTGAGGTAGATGTAACGCGAGTCGACAAATTTGTTGGTTGCCGGATCGGTACCGTCAAAATCTTGCCAGAAGGCCAGATCACCGGCGGAATCTTCGCTCACCGAACCAATGGTGAGGTAATCCGGCAGTCCGGGAAGTTCGCCCTCCGCGGTTCGTACACGGAAACCGAGGTATCGTGTTTCGCCGGTGTCGGCATCGGTTATTTTGACCGATGCGCGACCGGCCTCGAGTCCGGTTACGCGTAGCGTGTCGGCGTCAATCATTTCAACCGAGACGACTCGGCTGTTATTGGTTGCCACGCTGAAAGTAGCGCTTTGCGAATCACCAATGGAGAGGTCGTAGTCGTTGCTGCCCTGTTGAATCGTTAATTGTAGGGCCTGCGACTGGGCATCTTCACTCAGGATTTCAATTTGGCTTGCACCGCCTACCACATGCGTGACCTGCGTGCTGGCGGTTGTTCCCGCTGCGTTCGAGACCTCGACCTGATAGGTATAGACACCGTAAGTGTTGTCGCTAATGTTCACCTTTGCCGATTGAGGCGTTGCGTCGGCCGATTCAAAATCAGCTTCATGGATCAGCTCACCGTTTTCATAGACCTTCCAGCTCTCAGCGGGATCGCCGCTCCAGAGGTTCACCGAAACATCGTATCCACCGGTTTCCCAGTTGGTCAGCACGCTCAACGACGGGGTGCTCGGGCTGCCAGCGACGGGCGTTACCGAATCACCCGGGTTGGTGGGATCGGCCGATCCATTATCGTTCGGTAGGTTCACCGGGTTCTGTGGTGCAGAATCGGGAGTCTGGGATCCTCCTCCCTGCTCAGCGACTCCGTTAAATGTCACGTTGCGAAGGTCCCCCGGCTGCCCATCGGCAACAATGCCGACACCCAATGATTCGCCCGGATCTAAGGTGCTATCCCAGGTTGGTGGTGTGACTGTGTAATGACCATTGCCGTCCGATGCTACATTGGCGTTCCAAAAAGAGCTCACTGCCCCGTCGTAATCGAACTCGAGTTGCCAGTTCGAGAATGCGGTACCCTCATCATTGGTGATTGTCAGGTCTGCCGTATGGCCGCTTTCCCATTGTTCGGCAACGTTGAAATTCACATCGGGTGCGTCGGCCAACGGATGGGCTGCGAGTAACGATCGATTCTCAAGCGATTCAATGTTGAGATTCGCACCTCGTTTGTAGGGTGATTTTTTTGATTTGTCTTTCAATAATTCGCGGACGATGTCTTGAAAACGTGTCATGGTCTCATCTCCTCTCTGCCGTTTGGTAACGCAGTGTCTGCTGCTGTTTGATATTGGTTCGAATAAACAAGGTGGAGCAGGCACTTGAGGGAGGCCGTCGTCAGATTCGGTCGAATCGTATCCGGGTTCGCTCGACGCATGCTTGCACCTTTTTTCTGTACAAAACTGTTCACGCCGTTTTTTGTCGCTTGTGTCCTTGGGGAAAGGACATTTTTTCTAAGAGGGTGTTTTCTCTCAGAAACTTGTTTGCCGGGGCCTCTTTATTGGGATGGGAGGTGGCAGTCTCTACCTGCAGATACGGGGGCAGTTTCGGGGGAGTTTTTAAAATTTTGAAAAATCTTTGATCGGCCACAAACACTGCAAAATAAGGGAATAATGTGAGTCAGATTGCCCCAACCTGCCAAACGGAGGTGGCCAAACACTCGTTATTTCCGGTGCTATAATGGAGAAGACTGGCAGGTGGTTTTAAGGCTTATTTTTCCCCAATAGAACCGCCGATCCGCATGCCGGAATGGCACTGCGTAAGCCGGGTGTCGCCAAGCCATCGAGCGACGCAGTACGATTCCTGTTTATCCTTTGAGTTTATCAATCGAGGTTGCGATCTATGTTGTCACACGTGCCACGTTTCTTCCTCCGCGGTATTCTTTCTGGCCTGATTGTTGGTGGAATCCTTTTTTGCGGTGAGGTTTACTCGAGAGCGGCCAGCGACTCAGCGGATGCTTCAGCCAGCGAAAAGCAGTGGATGCGTTACCCGGCGATTTCACCGGACGGAAAAACGATTGCCTTCAGCTATCGTGGCGATATCTGGCTGGTCGATCGAGATGGAGGCCGTGCTCGGTTGCTTACGAGTCATGCTGGCCATGAACGATCACCGGTCTGGTCTCCGGACGGAAAAGAGATCGCTTACGCGGGTGATCGAAATGGCAACTATGATATTTTCGTCGTTCCGATCGATGGGGGACCCTCGAGACGAGTTACTTATCATTCTGCGCAGGATATCCCGTTTTCGTATACGCCGGACGGTGAGCGGATTCTTTTCGCCAGTCGTCGACTTGATTCGGCCGATGCGGCGATTGGAACCCTTCGCATGGCGGAACTGTATTCCATTCCTGAAGCGGGGGGTCGCCCCCGCCAGGAAATGACGACTCAGGCAGAGTATGCCAATTTCAATCCCGACCAGACCAAGTTGGTATTT
>JAYYJN010000160.1:0-5761 GCA_036146215.1 Planctomycetota bacterium | reverse complement strand
GTGGGCTGACTCCCACCCTGCAAGACCGGTTCACGTGACATGCAGACTCCCGAATCAAATCGAGCCAAAAAACAGAGGCCGGGCCACAGTATATCAGGAGACTCGCCCTCCGGCAGGCTACAACATCCCGAGTCGTTTCCGCAACAGCCATTCGGTGAGAAGTAGCACAAACAGGAGCATAAACGTTCGCCAATTGTTCCAAAGCGGAATCGGTGGCAGTGTTGCTACCGGTACCCGCTCGCCCTCTGGGAGCACAACAAAAAGTTTGTTCACATTCTCGAGCGAAAAATAGCGACCCCGTGACCTCTCGGCCGCCTGTTGCAGTTGAAGCTGATCCAAGGCGGTACGCGTCATCTCTCCGGCCGGGGCAACGACCGTGAAGGAGGCCGCTAAGGCGTCCTTTCCCAACATCGGCCGGGACAACACGACCTCATAATTCCCGACTGGAAGCTTGCCACCACTGCCCTCGAAAATGCTACTTCGGTGTGGACTTCTCTCCAGCACGATACGATTCCTTTGACCACTACCCTCCAGGATGGCCACCACGCCATCCTCCGCTTCAGGAACCAATCGCTCATCAAAAAATCGGGCTTGGATTTTGACTTGTTGACTTGGCTCATATTCCAATTTATCTGTCGTCAATTCCACTCCTTTTTCTCCGAGCAACTTCGAGCGACTGAGATAGCGAATCGCTTGAATCCAATATCGTGCGTACAGCGCATCGCCCACGCGGTAGCGCCAGCGATACGTTTCATCAGTCGCGTGCCACAAAACTTTTCCCGGTGGTACAAAATGAATGACCAGAATCGGTAGCGGCTGGCCATCTGGAGCGGTACTGGAGTCGGTCTCGGCAAGCACGCGGGCGGTCGGCTTTACTTGATCGATCGCATGAATGCCATAAATCTCCGGCAATCTTTTCCAAAGCAACGCGGTTTCTGCCGATGTATCCCCGAGTTGCATGTGCGGACTACGCAAGCCGATGGGTGTTGGCTGCATCTTACTGGCCTCCGCTTTGACGACCGTCTCGGCCGTTGAAGTAAATGGCAACAAATCCTTAAGTGGTGATTGCATGAAGTCCGCAAGCTCAAAATTGCGACCGCTGAAAATGAGGAGGCCTCCTCCCTTCTCTTCCACAAATTCAGCGACATTTTCCAATTCGCGACGGCTCATTTGGTTCAGATCAATATCGCCGAGAATGATGACATCGTACTGAAAGAGTTTTTCGCGACTCACCGGGAATAACGGCAAGGCAAAGCGATCCTGTTCGGGATATTCAATGTCTGCCTGTTGTAGCACCACGCTCAAATCGATCGTTTTGTCGCGTTCAAGTAAATGCTTGAGATATTTGAATTCGAAACTTGGCGCGTTTTGCACCAGTAGCACCTTGATCGGATCATCCCGGACTTCAATCGACCGCGAGAGTCGAGATGAAATTTCTTGTTCTTTGCTCCCCGTTACCGTTGCCTCGACGGTGTATTCCCGCTGACCGATTCGAGTGGGCCGATCCGACAAGGTCTCCCGCGTTGCGATCCCATCATCTCCTCCAGTAACCGCCCGCCGCTGAATCACTTCCCCTGTGGTTGCATCACGAAGCACAAGTTCAATCGGTTTTCCCTTCAGCCCCTCCACAGTGAGCTTGAAATCAAAATCGACATAATCATTCACAAACACGATTTCGTCGACTACCAGGTCGGCAACCAACAACTCCCGTGCTTTTTTTTCCGAACCGATCCCGGCCAGGTAAAGCGGGACTGCCAGTGCGCGAGCTGTCTCTGCCGCCCCCGCCAGATCGACTCCCTCGGTCGTGATTCCATCAGAAAGAATTACCATCGCCGCCAAACGGCGTCCACGGAGAGACGACAAGACACGCTGCACCGAAGCGCCCAGGCGACTCGACTCACCGTTGGGCTGGAGTTTCTTGATATCTGCTGCATATTCTTGCGATTCCGGTTGCAATGCGAGACCTGCCAGATTCAGCGCTCGTGCGGACTCCGCCACGGAAAAAACTCGTACGTCGTAGTTCTCAAAAAGTCGGTTGAATGTCTGAGGATCAAGAAGCTGCTCTGCAATATTCCATCGACTTACGTCTGTCGATTCCGGATTCAACCCGATGGCTTGAAGCGATCGAAGGGTGGCCGGATCCTGATAATCGTCAATCACACTCATGCTCGCTGACCGATCGACCAGGATAGCTAACGTAGGAAGCTGCATCCGTGTGAATTGGATTTGTAATTGAAAAAGCAAAACAGAGATCACCAGAATGACCAGTGTCGAGCGGACAGCGACCAGAAATAATCGGGCCGCAGGCGTGGCTCGGCTGGCCTCGCGAAAATAAAAACTACTGAAATAAATGCCACTTAGCAGGACAAAGATGATAAACCAAAGGACTGGGCCTCTGGTCCATTCCCAATTCCCGACCAACTGCCATCGCAAGTCGTTGCCTCCCGGAGGAAGCTCGACTCCCATCAACCAGAACAAAATCTTGCCGAGCAGATCTCTCATGCGAATCGATTTCCAATCCACCAGGCCAGAAAAATTTCCAGAAATAAAAACAGCAACACCAACCCCAGTAGGATCATCTCGGGTAACGCGGACGAGTTTATCTTTGCGGGTCCAGGTGTAGCAATCGATTTGTCCGCTGCACTTGCCCGCCAGGCAGAGGGAAGCTCTGCCGATGAGAGACTACTCAAATCGCTTTCTCGTGTATCCAGATTCACCGCATAAAACTGGTCGTGAATAAATTCAGGCTGCGCCTCTTTTGCGGGGGGCACCTCATGCTCAGGTTCCAAACGATAAATGCCATGCTTACTGGTGGGACCAAAAGACCACGCACCATCAGGCTGGACTGCGATTTTCTCTTTCCGAGTCGGTTGGCCGGGAATCTCCAGCATCACCGACTTAATCCCGGGCACGTTGGATAACTTTCCCTGGATCCACTGACCGACCTCGGTATTAGCGTCACTGAGACGGCCACCCACGACGGCCTTCCACAGTCCCTCGAAGAAAGGCTGCGCATTGAGCCAGGAGGCGATGAGAGACCAGGGACGCTCCACATTGTTCACGAGTCGACTCGATTCGGTCGGATCAGTCGCCACCAGCAAGCTCCAGCCACTTCCGATCCGCGATAATACCAGCAATGGATCCCCGGTATCCAGCCATAGAATCGTGCTTGCACTTGATCCCACGGGAAACTCCAACTGAAAATATTGCAGCACCGGAACCCCGGTTAATCCAGTTCTTGGATTGCCTTTCCAAGGCGCCAGGAATGGATGTGCATACGTTTTGGGGTCCGGGAAATGATATTCACCATCGTAAAAAACGTCCTTTATTTGGGCCGGGAGAAACCCGCGAGGCTCGAACGGCATTTGCGGTTTGCTCGGGCCATCACTCCGCTGGAATGCGTTGGCGTTGTAGCGCTCGACTAGCACTTGATCACCGAGGATCGTAACGAGCCCCCCGCCACGCTCAACGTATTGAGTGAGGCGGGATGCTTCCTGCCGAGTCCATTGGGCAACGTTACAGAGAAAAATGCAGTCGTAATCGCTCAACTCCAGTTCCGCGAGCCGACTTTCATCGACAACTTCAACGTCCGTCAAATTGACTTGCTGATCCGCAGCATTCATTGCGGCCCGCAGCGGCATTGTTGCACCCGGCTTTCCCCGTACGAGTAAAATACGGACTTTCTCTCTCACATCGACCGCCAGATAGCGTCGGTCATCGAGCGGGAGCCGATCGCCGGTCGTCTGCACGCGCACCGAATGCGGACCCGCCTCGGAAAAGACGTGCGTGAAGGCAACCTGCGTGTCGGTGCCAGCGGGCAAGTCTATTGTTTTTTGATCGACACGCAGACCATCGACCCAAAGTTCAATTCTTTGTCCCGGCAACGGGTCCGTGCGGAGCGTACGCAATGTGGCGACAAATCGCGTGGGCGTGCCCACGGTGGCAAGTGGCCCGGCAACGGCCAGATCCGAGACTGCCGTGTTGGGGCGACTTGCGTCTCTGTTTTCGACAGCAACGACTTGAATACTTCCGATCTTCGCGAGTCGGGCCAACTGTGCATCGCGGCCAACGGTGGAAGTATCACCGGTTATGCCGTCACCCCATGTCGTACGGCCCAGATCGCTGTAAATCGTGATTGCATGCTGACCGAATGTCTCTCCACCATTTGCCGCCTGAATCAACTGCTCGGCTGCTGTTAGCGCAGCGCTCAAATCGGCCCCCGCTTGACCCTCCGTCATCGCTTCGAGTGCAATAATTACTTGCTGACGATCAAAACTTGGCTCGCCCACAATTACTTCCGCCTGCGGTCCCATCAGAATCAGCGAGTAAGCGTCGCCCCCCTCCCCTGCCTCAATCCGATCGATGATCTGCTGTTTGGCGCGCTCAAAATCGGTTTCATTCGCCTCGCGGTAGCCCATCGAAAAGGATGCGTCTAACAAGAAAATATGGTGCGTGCCACCGGCGGATAATGGAAGAGGCGAAAGCTTGCTTACCAGAGGCTCTGCCATCGCCAGAAGCATAAGCAATAACAAGAGCATTCGCAGAAGCAATAAAAGCCATTGCTGAACGCGCATCCGCCGCGCGCTCTTTTCAATTGCGGCTAGTAAATACTCCATCGCTGCCCAGGAAATTTCGCGATATCGCTGCCGATATAACAAGTGGATCACAAGCGGAACGACCACTGCCGGCAACCAAAGCAGCATCCAAGGTGATGCAAACAGACCATTCAACCAGAGGGGCATATTGCCAAGACCACTCATCCGGTGGCCGCTCCGCGGGGACTACGTTTTCTGCACCATGCGACCGGCCAGGTAACTGGAGAGTGCAATATCAAGCGATTGATTTGTGAGAAGTGGCACGTAATCGACCTGTTGTCCGCGACATCCGGTTTGAATCTTACGCAAAAAATTCTCCATTTCGCGCAAATAGATTTGACGCAATTGACGCGGATCGGTGGTTCGATCTGGCCAATGCTCTAATCCGCGGAACCGAGTCATCTGCTGAAAAGGAAATTCGCGTTCATCAGCGTCGAGAATCTGGAACACAATCACGTCATGCTGGCGATGACGCAAGTGCTTAATTCCTGCAAGGATTTTTTCAGGATCGTCGAAAAGATCACTCAAGATAATCACGACACCGCGCTTCCGAAATCTTTCAGCAAGGTCGTGAAAGAGTGGGCCGATCGATGTCTTTTTTTCTCCGGGCGATTGCTCCAGCACATGGAGCAGTTGCTTCAGATGGGACGGTTGGCCACTCGGCTGCACGTAATGACGGATTTCCGCATCAAACGTGGCGAGTCCGACGCTATCTTGCTGCTGCAATACGAGGTAAGAGAGTGATGCAGCAATGCATTTTGCATATTCCAGTTTGGAGAGCGGGCTCTGCGCTCCCTGATATAACATGCTCTCGCTTGTATCGACCAACAGATAAGAGACCAGGTTCGTCTCTTCCTCATATTGCTTGAGATAAACTTTATCGGTCCGACCAAAGACTTTCCAATCGACATGACGCAAATCGTCTCCCGGCACATATTGGCGATGCTGAGTGAACTCGATCGAAAACCCGTGGTAGGGGCTGCGATGCGGACCGGAAACATAACCCTCAATGATCTTTCGAGCCCGCAACTGCAGGCCCTCTAGCTTAGAGAGCGTCTGCGGATCTAAATATTTTTTCTTCGTGTCCACCATCAGTGGAAACCTCGTGGCTGACAGGAACGGTTTCGATCAACTTCTGCACGATTGTATCCGGCGTGATCCCTTCG
>JAYYJN010000159.1:0-5730 GCA_036146215.1 Planctomycetota bacterium | reverse complement strand
TTCTTCATTTTTTTCGTGCACGAGCGCAAAAACACCCAGGCTCATCCACTCGGTGTTTTTATCCTGGTTCTGAAGTGCCTCCTGGCCGGCTTGTGCGTACTCTTCGGCTTGTTGCGCATAAGCGGTATCGGTCGCTATTTCGGTGCCGTCATAGTAGACGTTGCCATTATCGTAGTAGAGGTTGTCTCCATAGATGTAATACATGTAAGGGGCACTCCAACCGAACCAGTTTCCGATCGCGCCCCAAGTCGCCCAGCGGTACGGTCTGTTCCATCGATAGCGTGCCCAGTCAGGGTGTTCTTTCCAGAAATCCCAGTGTGGATAATTTTTATCAATCTGGTTCCGGACCCGGTCGCCGCGCTCAGCCACACTGTTTTTCAAATTTCCGCGCGCCGCGGCGTCGAGCCGCTGTGGACCGCGGGTTGCCAGTCCTTGTGCTGCTTGCGGCCCGATAAACTTGCCCAACGCTTCTCGGTTGCCCTCACCACCGCGGTTAAGAAAATTTTCCAGATCGCCACGGGTCGGCGCACCTTCGCGTTTGCCAGTGGCACCGCCCGGTCGATTTAATCCATCTCGATTTAATCCATCTCGATTTAATTGACTGCGATCGATATTTTTACCGGCCCCGCCACCCCGATTGCCGCCTCCCTTGCCACCACCGCGCCGCTGCGCCATTGCATCGCTGGTGAGAATTAGGGTGAGGCTCATGCCGAGCATCAAAAGAAAGGGGGGGGTACGATGAGACATGGCCAAAAATCCTCCAAATCGATTGAACGTAAAAGCGTGCGCATTGAGCGTCTGAAATGAGTAGATTGTGAGATACGATTGTACCGTACCTATCGACATCCGATAGAGTCGTGTGGACAACAAAGGCGACGCACCGTGTTTAGTCGTGCTGACCACTCATCTCACCGGGCTCGCCATGCGAACGAGGTGCGTAGCCGACGGCTCAACATCGCCAGGCCGATAAGCATCAATAGCCCGGTTTTCGACTCGGGTACGACGTTCACTGAGGACGGCGCAACGACCGCAGGCGATCCGGTGAGGTATTCCACCAGTTCCCGAGTCTGGATCACCTCGAAATCTGCGCCCGGACGGACGATGAATTCGGAAAATGAATTGGTCTGCCAACCAGTGGATGTGGCGTAAAGCATGTCGTATTGTGCATCGCTGTAGCCGTTGTACCAATCGTACGTGAAGCCGTGCCCTGTCCAGGGGAAACCGCCAGTTATGGTATTCATTTCCCACCAAAGATCATAAAACGCCGTGGAGACGGATCCGAAATTGTTATCGCTCGACCATAGATGCAAGAGCTGGTCGGCAGGCAAAGTGAGATCGGCCCATCCGTGTATCTCGAGAAAACTCTGCCAATCGAGGCCGGTTAGGTTCACTATCTTTTTGAACCCCCCGCTTCGAACCGAACTAAGAACCAGACCACTATCGTCATCATTTCGGTAAAGCTCCAGGCCCTGTGTCATCGATGATCGCCAGGCAATCTGCTCCGGATCGGTCAATCGTCCGCTTTCCGGGCCCCAGTATCCGTAGTCCTGTTTCTGCAAATCTGTAAGCATGGGCCGCCGATGCGTTGTGTCATAGGTGCCACCCGGCGCAACGATCGTATCTGATTTCCAACTTGGCTGAACGCTCGTGCGGGCCATATCTTCCGCATTGATCCAGACATCGGCGACCCGATAAAAATTCCCGAAGCCTAACTGACTATTTGGAATGAGTTGGTTACCGAAAGCGCCGTTAAGCATGCCCAGTGCAGCAGCGGCTCGGTTGTAGGGGTTGTTGCCACTCGTAAAATTCTTGCTTGAGTTGTCGATCCCAAGTTCGTAGTTTTCCAGAGTTGCGGCATCACTCGTCCACTGTCCATCGGCCGGTCCGCCCGCGGTCATATAAGACTTAAGGTGCCCATATGGTGTCAACCATACCAAGCCATTGATGGCATCCCTTCCCGTCGGCGTGCTTTTTGTATAGTTGGAAGCCGCCTGTTGAAGTGCGTAATTTTGATGCAGGTCATATTGTGAGTTGTGGCCCGCATACCCGTTGTCAAAATCGTCGACGGTGTTGTAGAAGGTTGACATCTTGGCCTGGACTTTACCGTTGTGCATCCGGAATAAGTCAGGGTCCGCCGCTGCGACCTCCGCGGCGGTTGTCGGGATCGTGTAAAGGTGACTTGCCCGCTGGCCTGGGGCTGAAGGGTCAAACACGTAATCGGGAGTTTTTGAAAATAGATTTGTATAATTTCGCTTGGGCAATGCCGTATCGGCGGTTGTCCAATAGTCGCCGCCTGCAATGAAGAACGCAGATCGCTGATAGTTCATTGACACTCGCTGCGGATTAAAACCACCGGAGCCGTCGTTCCAGTAGTCCTCGCCGAGAAGTGGCGTTACGAGGTGAAGACTCAGAAGCAACGTAAGTGTCGTCAAAGCGCAGTGGAAGACGGAACGCATTTGCCTTGCTTTGCCTGTCGAGGAAGTGTGCCGAAAGGGGTAGTTTCTAGGTTCTATCTTAACATGGACCCCGAAAAAGGTCGCGTGAATTCCTCTTAAAACGCATGCCAAACCTCATTTCGGCACCGCGATTGGGCTTTAGGCCCAAGAATTCTCCTTTTGCAGCACTTCGTGCAGCACCTCGTTATCACCTGCACTGCTCCCGCGGTGTTGGCGGAACTATGGGCTTAGCTTGTTGCCGCCGTCTCTTCTCGTCTCTTGCGGGCGGCCCGAAAAGATCGAATGCACGCGATCAAATAGCCGATGCAGAGAACTGTCATGATTGCAAGATTGGCCTGCACAAAGCCGTTTGCTTCTTCCTTTCCGAGCGAGGGAATGAGTCGACCACCTGCGGCAAGCGCACCCAGCAGGGCAACGACCGCCGAAAAATGCATCAGGTGTTTGCGAAGTTTTTCATTGAGGGCCGAGCCGAATCCGCAGAGAAGGATCGCAACACCGAAGAACGCAGGGATAAAAGCCGTTACGCTCTTTGCTTCTGAACCCAGGTAGCCATAAAGCCCATTTCCAATCAACAAAAAACCAAAAATTGTTGCTGCCTTAACCATTGTGCCTTGCCTTTCTGAACGTTTTCCGATCGCTTCGGTGTTTGATTATTTCAATGCCTTGTCTTTGTAGTCCATGCGGGTGTAACGCAAACTGTTTTTTTTGCTTCTATTTTTTGCCTTAATCGCCACCTCATGACCGCACGCAATCCACCGCATAATGCACGGCCCCGGTCGATGGATCCCGATCTGAGGTGACCCCATGAACCTCGTGCTCGAAACCGGGAAACGCACTATCAAAATCAGCGAGTAGTTTGAGGAATTCAATCAATTTTGGCGTTCGCTCACAATCAAATCGCTCCCCCGGCATGATCACGGGAATGCCCGGCGGATAGGGAACCACCATGACGGCGGCCACGCGGCCATCAACGTCTTCCAGAGCGACGCGGTCGACATCTCCGCGGACCATTGCTGCAAAAGCGTCACTCGGTGTCGCCGATTGCTCGGGAATGGTGCCATAAACATCAGCCGAGATCGCTGCCGCATCCCGCTCGCGGAAAAAATGATGCATTTCGCGACTGAGGTCTTGGATTCGCATGTTTGCGTAGCGGTGCTGGTTTTTCTGGAAGAGGTCGGGAAGGACATCCTTAAGAGCATCGTTGCGATCAAAGTAGCGTTTGAATCGAAAGAGTTCAGAAAGAAGCGTGCCTGATTTTCCGCGACTGATGCCAATCGAAAATAAGACTAAAAATGCATAGTTGCCTGTTTTCTCAACGACGATTCCTTGTTGCTGCAGAAAAGCGCTAATAATCGCGGCGGGAATGCCTTCGTCCTGCCACTCTCCAGTAATATCCAGGCCGGGAGTCATCACGGTCACCTTCGTGGGGTCCAGCATGACGAACCGATCCTGCAGTCCCTCGTAGCCGTGCCAGTCCGCTTTTGGATCGAGCATCCAGAAAGATGATTCGCGCGTCACATCACCGTGTTCGATCGCGGTGGAGGAGGCGAGCGGAGCGGTCGCATGTCGCATTCCACGCGTTTCAATTCCAGGAGGCTGAAATAGGGTGAACCACCAATCGTTTTTTTGTTTCGCTTTCGATGCGTCAATCTCACTCATCTTTCGACGAAAAGTGAACGCTTCTTCGATTGCATCTTGCAATAGGGGTTGGCCTTGGCCGTGCTGCATCATTCGGGTGGCCACATCAAGTGATGCAATTAATCCATATTGTGGGGAGGTGGAAGTGTGCATCATGAACGCTTCATTGAATCGTTCGTGATCGACCTTTCTGTCATCGGCAACCCGTCGGTCGCGGACATGCAGCATTGAGCATTGCGAGAGAGCAGCCAGTAATTTGTGGGTCGACTGAGTCGCGAAAACAACCGGTGCATCTGCCGCTTCCCCCTCTCCATGCATACCGTAGCGACCTGCATAGACCTCATGGAATCTGGCATAGCCATACCATGCCTCATCGAAATGAAGATTTTGAGTGATGCCCGTAAGCGCCTTTTCGACAAAGGGCGCATCGTAGCATAGGCCGTCGTAGGTGGAGTTCGTCAAGACGGTCATCGCCAGCTGATCTGGTCCTTCTCCCTCGACCAACGGACTGGCCCTCAATTTAGCGCGGATTGACTCCTTGGTAAACTGTTCTGCAGGAACCGGACCGATAATGCCATGTCGATTGCGTGTGGGAACGAAGTAAATCGGAATCGCACCGATCATCTGGATCACCTGTTGAAGCGATTTGTGGCAGTTCCGATCCACAAGCACGACATCGCCGGGACAGACTCTTCCGTGCCACACCATCTTGTTAGCGGTCGATGTACCGTTGAGGACAAAATAGGTTTTATCCGCACCGAACGTAGTGGCAGCATTGCGTTCCGACTCACCGATCACGCTGCTATGTTCATTCAGTGATCCGAGTTCCGGGACCGAGATTGAAAGGTCAGCGCGAAATACGTTTTCGCCATAGAAATCAAAAAATCGTTTTCCAGCAGGGCTGCGTAAAAACGCGACCCCTCCCATGTGTCCGGGCGTGTGCCAGGCGTAATGATACTCCTTCGCGTATTCGGTTAAGGCATGGAAAAAGGGGGGCATCAGCAGATCGTGGTATCGCTGAATATTCTGGTGAATTCGACCGGCCATAAAATCGGGTGTATCCTCACTGATCCAGATATACCCGTCGATCAAACCCAGAATGTCGCTGGGGATGCCTTCGACTCCTAATCGATCGGTGGCCAGCAATAAGGGGATGGTGTGATTGCGTCGGCGAATCGATTCGATCAGTATGGTGACAAGTAGGGAACCATCATCGCATTTCTGCGCAAGATCCCAGTCGACAACAACACACCCGATATCCGGATCGGCCAAAAATCGCTGCCATCCGTCTTCATAGGTGGTAGCCGTGACGGTTTCGACGCCCAGTTTTCCGATTGCCTCGACAATGGCCCGCAGCGACGTGCCAGCAGCCGAAGCATCGTGGAATTCATCGTCAATGATTAATAGTCGCATGGACATCAAAGTTGCGCCGGTGCATAAGGGCAGGGAATAAAGCTGGCCACCCAAATATCTTAGCAGGAACGGGGCCTATTCCTACCGGATGGGCCGCGGGCAGCCTGTGGCAGCGAGGTGCTCGACGTGTTCTGCGCCTTTTCTGAGATTGTTCTGCGCCGGCTCTGGGTTTGTTCTCGACTTGGTTCCAGGCTTGTCAAAGTGGGCAAATCAACAGTTTTCC
>JAYYJN010000158.1:0-3923 GCA_036146215.1 Planctomycetota bacterium | reverse complement strand
ACCAAGCTAGGGTAATTGGTAGCGAAAAATTCCAAAAAACTTTTAGGTCCAGACAGTCTTTATATAGCTCACCTAGGGGGTTAGATTTGTTCAACGGTCGGGGATTACGGGTAACCACCATTTTCATGCGGGCCCCAATTTGCGTAAGGTTTTGTAACTCCCGTAAATATCTTTGTCGTGTTTCGGCAGTTGATGGTCCTATCTCGGCAGTTCCGCTGCGGGCGGCAGCGGGACCACATAACTTCGACCTATGCGACGATGTTGTTCCAAATTTGTAAGCGTTTTGTTTTGACCATAGATTTTTTGCGGTGCAATTGCAGATGCCGCCGCAAGATTTCGGTTGAACTTATTGTCCGGTGATTACTGCGGTGTTTTGGAAATCGGCGTTCGTACGTCTGGCAGATGGAACAGTCAGTGTGAAGCGCCTGTGAAGCGTCTGAAGCTGCGATCGCTCAGGCGATACATAACTTTCCTTATGCCTCGGCGGAGTAATCCAGGACGTTGAAGCGAAAAATTTATTTGAAAGTAGGTTGTATGTAAATGTTCGGCAGCGGGCGTGCAACTGCTGCCCGCGGTGATCGGCTTCAGAGCATGAATCTCTGAAATCGGGAATGGAGGGCTTCGAAGATGATTTCCATGGTGGTGGATCGGGAGTATCGTTGTCTGGTGATGTCAGATATTCCCCCTGCATATAAAGCAGCTGGTCATTCCGCAGATGACTACACCGGGTGTGATACCGTCGAGCATGTTTCGGAGGGGAAGCAAGAGTGGAAGGCGGCCATTGATCAGTGCCTCTCCACAAAAACAACCGCCACTTGCGAATTTTGTAACGAATATGAATCGGTTAGTACTCGGTGGCGGGCAAACGTCCGTTATCTGGATCCGGATCGTGTGCTGGTTACGATCCGGCGTCTACCGTCAGCGATCCACCAACTCTCGCAACGGGAGCGCGATGTGCTCAACCAGGTTGCCCAAGGAAAAAGCAACGCCCAGGCGGCAGAGGCGCTCGGCATTTCGTTGTCGACAGTCGAAAAACACCGAAACCGTATTCGCCAAACGCTCAATCTCTCCAATGAGCAAGAGTTGCACCTGACGGCCTGGATGGTCGCAAATCCCGACATATTCCACGCGCTTCCCTGACCCCTATGCGTGCCTTTTTCGGGTGCCTTTTGGCCGGGCCGTTTCCATGTTACGGTGTCGTGACGCGGGTGGCCGGTCTTGTTCGCATCGTCGGTCATATACACTTCGGGACCGGCAACCCTAACGATTTAGTTTTTGGGAGATTCAAATGAGCGATGTGATAGAGTTTACGGATTCTGGATTTGACACCGAAGTGCTCGGTGCGGATGCACCGGTATTGGTCGACTTTTGGGCTCCCTGGTGTGGTCCCTGCCGCATGATTGCTCCGATGGTGGAGGAATTGGCCGTGGAAAACGCCGGGTCAGTGAAAGTGGGAAAAATCAATATTGATGACAATCCACAGACTGCCCAACAATTCAATGTTTCGAGCATCCCGACCATGATGGTTTTCAAGGGAGGTGAAGTCGTCGGGCGGATGGTTGGCGTACAGCCGAAACACAAGCTGCAAGAATTATTGGACGAGGCCAAAGGCTGATAGCCAAATTCGATGAGTCGGCTATAAATGTGGGGCATTAGTTCACTCGATGCGGGTAGAAACATGCGCGTTGCGATTTCAGGGGCTACGGGACTTGTTGGTTCCGCACTCACTCAGGCACTCCAGGCCGAAAACACGGACGTATCGCGTCTGGTCCGTAAAGATCCGCAAGGTTCAGACATCCTATGGGATCCTTCCTCGCCCGAATCGGTCGATGGGGAACTCGAAAATCTGAGCGGGTGCGATGCCGTGGTGCACCTTGCCGGAGAAAATATTGCGGAAGGCCGTTGGTCGGCGGCGAAGAAACAGCGGATTCGTGATAGCCGTGTTCACAGCACACAGCGACTCGCAGAGGGTTTGGCTGGGCTTCATGAAAAACCCAAAACGCTTGTCTGTGCATCCGCAATCGGCATATACGGAAGTGCCGGTGATCAAATGATGACCGAGAGTAGCCCTGCAGGGAACGACTTTTTAGCCGAGGTTTGTACGGCATGGGAGGCGGCAGCGAATCCGGCCCGAGATGCGGGAATTCGTGTGGTGCACCTGCGGATTGGCGTCGTGCTTAGCGATCAGGGTGGCGCGTTGGCAAAAATGCTCACCCCTTTTCGACTCGGAATGGGAGGTCGGGTCGGTTCGGGGCAACAGTATATGAGTTGGATTGCACTACCGGATCTGGTCGGTGTTATTCGGCATGCCGTCTCCAATGATTCACTCTCCGGTCCGGTGAACAGCGTAGCCCCTGCGCCGGTCACCAATGCTGAATTCACAAAAACGCTTGGGAAAGTTCTTGGTCGGCCCACACTCTTCCCGATGCCAGCGATTGTGGCCCGAACGCTCTTTGGTGAGATGGGTGATGCGTTGCTACTCTCAAGCACACGAGTGTCTGCTGAAAAGCTTGTGACAAGTGGATACAGCTTTGAATTTCCTGATCTTTTATCGGCACTTCGCGGAGTGATCGGATGATTGATAGTAATCCAGAGGCACCCTATGACAGTCTATTGGTTGTCTCTTTCGGTGGTCCGGAAGGCCCAGATGATGTCCTTCCGTTTCTGGAAAATGTTCTCCGTGGGAAAAATGTACCGAGAGAGCGAATGCTGGAGGTCGGTGAGCACTATCAGGCCTTCGGTGGCAAAAGTCCGATCAACGATCAAAACCGAGCGTTGATCGATGCGCTCACGCAAGAATTGGCAAGTCATGGCCCCGATTTGCCGATCTATTGGGGAAATCGGAATTGGCACCCGCTGCTCACCGATACGATTGAGCAGATGCGAGAGGACGGGCGAAAGAAAAGTCTGGCTTTTTTCACCTCCGCCTACAGTTCTTATTCAGGCTGTCGTCAATATCGCGAAAATATCATCGCAGCGTGTAGTGATGTTGGCCCCGCGGCACCGGTAATTCATAAACTTCGAGCGTTTTATAATCACCCGGGCTTTATCGCCCCCATGATCGCAAATGTTCGTGAAGCGATTGCGAAGATTCCGTCGACCGATCTCGAACGGACAAAAGTATTTTTCACCGCACACAGCATTCCCAACAGTATGGCCGATGGTTGCGACTATGTGATTCAATTAGAGGAAGCATCGCGACTGGTAAGTGAGGCGGTCGAAATCGAAGATTACTCACTGGTGTATCAGAGTCGTAGCGGCCCACCGCAGCAACCTTGGCTCGAACCGGATATTTGCGATGCAATCTCGGCAGCACATGAAAAAGACAAAATCGAACATGTGGTGATTGTACCGATCGGATTTATCTCGGATCATATGGAAGTTCTCTTCGATTTGGATACCGAAGCGAAAGAGTTATGTGAATCTTTAGGCGTGCAGTATGTGCGGGCCAATACCGTGGGCACGCACCCCGATTTTATCTCGATGATTCGAAAGCTGATCACCGAGCGGACTGAAGGAGCGGTGCGAGAAACGTTGGGTTGTTTGGGGCCGCGAGCCGATTTCTGCCCCGAGAACTGCTGTCCACCGCCACCCGCCCGCCGTCCTTGAGTCTCGCGGCGGAATTGCTCTGGTTCGTTTCCCTAACGACCGCTTAGACTGGTCGCTGACTGGCTTACAACCATTCTTTCGGAGGCGGACCATGGAACAAAAACTCTGGGATCAAGCTGCACCGCAATATGACGAGGAAATTTTCGATACCTTTGCCCACGACCGCGACAACATTCTCCGCAGGGTTCTGGAAAGAGTGGTCGATCCGGAAGATACATTTTGCGATTTTGGTTGCGGTGTTGGCCGCACTGTCCCGTTTGTTGCTGAGAGAGCGAGAGACGTCGTCGCAGTCGACTTCTCTGCCGCCTCATTGG
>JAYYJN010000157.1:0-16821 GCA_036146215.1 Planctomycetota bacterium | reverse complement strand
TAATCTTTTACGTATTTTCCACGGCTTGTAGTTTAGTACAGTTTTGCATGGACACGCTGTTTTGCATTGATTGTTTATTGTCGGGGGTTTACTATGGTAAGAGCGCGTAGCGGTTTCGATGTGGTGACGCAACGCCGCGAAACCGCGTATCAGGGGTCACACAAAGGGGGCAGCGCGGTTGTGTTTCATTGAAACCCCCGCTACTGATTTGCAGATGCTGATTGACTCCGCAGAAAAACTTGCCCAGACGCTTTTCGATCTCAAGCTCATTGATGATCGGCAACTCAAAGAGCTTTGGGCAGGACTTGGTAGTCGCAGCGTCACTGTCGAACAATTCTCGGAATCGCTCTTAGGACGGGAGTTCCTGACTAGCTATCAATTGAATCGCGTGCTTCGGGGCGAAAAAAAAGGATTTTTTTTTGGCGACTATAAAATCCTTTATCTCGTGGGCCGTGGATCGTTTGCACGAGTTTATCGTGCTGTTCATCATGTGACGGGTGAAATAGTTGCCCTGAAGATTATGCGGCGAAGTTGTGCCAAGGACGCGCAAAAAGTGGAAGATTTTCAACGCGAGGGCACGATGGGGATGACGTTGCGGCATCCGAATATCGTCTCCATTTTCGAGATTGCAAGCCATGACAATAGGCATTTTTTAGTCATGGAATTCATTGAAGGTCGTAACCTTCGGGAGTTTATAAAAATCAGAGGGCGGTGCGAACCAGACGAGTCCATTCGTTTGATCAAAGATGTGGCAGCTGGTCTCGATTACGCACAGCGTAAGGGAGTAACACATCGTGACATTAAGTTGAGTAATGTGTTGGTCTCGGGACGAGGCATTGCAAAGCTTGCAGATTTTGGTTTGGCCGGCGGCTTGGATCAAGTTGACAACCTTACAGATCAAGTAAATCCCCGCACGATCGATTACGCTGCCTTGGAGCGGTCGACTGGCGTCCGAAGAGATGATCCGCGGAGTGATATTTATTTTACAGGTTGTATGCTCTATCACCTGCTGGCGGGTCAAGCGCCTCTTTCCGATACTAAAAATCGGATGAATCGTTTAAATAAAGATCGGTTTGTCGATGTGAAACCATTGCACAAGGTATTACCCCATTTGCAGCGTCCCGTATTGGAAGTAGTTGCCAGAGCAATGGAGGTTGACCCCGAGAAGCGATATCAATCACCGAAAGAACTTTTAATAGGACTTGAGGCTGCTCAACGCACGCTGATTGAACCAGACCCGAACCAGTGGCAGCACCAAGATGATGATACGGTCATTGAAGAGGAGGAGTCGCTAAGTGCCCGGCGAACCAAACCGCAACGATCGGTCATGTTGATCGAATCCGATCCGAACATCCAAAAAATGATGCGATCGCATTTGAAAAGCCGTGGCTTTCGTGTGCTAATGACTGAGGACCCTCGGCGGGCACTAACCCGGTTTAACGAAGAGGAATTACCTGCGCAGTGTTTGGTTTTCAGTGCGGTTGAACTCGAAGAGAAGGCAGTTAAGGCTTACGAATCGTTTACTTCGAATCCTTCGACAATGGGCATCCCCGCGATTCTCATTTTGGGTAAGCAACACGGGGATTGGGCCCACAGAACCGATGGGAAAGAGCATCATGTGGTGTTGCAGATGCCAATTACGGTAGGAAAGTTTCGCGAGGTGCTTGATCGGTTAGTGCCCCACGCGATCGCGTAGCATCGATTATTTTGACTGCCTGCATTAAGGAACGATTCGATCGACAGGCGATCAGTTCGGATTCCAATCAATGGGTGTCTGCCCTGTCTCTTCCAGATAAGCATTTGCACGAGAGAAAGGCTTGCTGCCGAAAAATCCGTTAGATGCCGACAAGGGTGAGGGATGAACACTGCTGATCACGTGGTGACGATCGCGGTCGATTTCTGTGCCTTTATCTTGTGCTTTACGACCCCACAAAATAAACACAAGATTTTCTCGCTCACTATTCAAGCAACGAATCACCTCGTCAGTAAAAAGCTCCCAACCTTTGCCCTGATGGGATCCAGCGTGCCCTTCCTCAACTGTTAAACATGCGTTTAAAAGTAACACACCTCGACGGGCCCACTGTTCCAAATTTCCGTGGCCTGGATGTGAAATGCCTAAATCATTTTCTAATTCACGATAGATATTACGTAATGAGGGTGGTGTTTGTACTCCATTCGCGACTGAAAAACTCAGTCCATGCGCTTGTCCAGCACCATGGTATGGATCTTGGCCGAGGACGACAACTTTTACCGCATCAAACGGGGTGAGTTCAAATGCACGAAAAATCTGACTTCCGGGTGGATATATACGCTTTCCATCCGCCTTTTCTGCCCGTAGAAATGCGCTCAAAGTAACCATGTAAGGTGCGTTAAATGGGCCGTCTAAGCGTGTTTTCCAACTGCGTTCTATTTTGATATTGCGTGTTGATTCGGTTTGCTGAGTTGCCTGTGGGTAATCAGATTTCATGGGAGAGTGATCAGTTTTTGGTCGATTGTTCTCGAAGTCAGTTGGTGTGGCCTTATCGCGCTGCACATTCCCCGGCGCGATATGGTCGGTGGCGACCATCTTCTCTTCAGGTAACTCAGTCGCCACATGGGTCAAGCCAGCAAGATAGAGGCTTTCTAATTGGTTTCCCACCCAACGTCGATGTTCTTTTGAGTTGCTCATGACAACCTATTGCCCATTTAATCGGTTTTGTCTTAATGACTCGGCAAAGTATAGGGGTTAGTTCATCCTTACGTCCAGTGTTCAGTTGGAATTCTCTTTTTCAGTAGGGTATCATGACTCGCGTTACAGCTTTAATATGGATTGGAACTGTTTCACTAACGTTTGAGCCTAAATTTGCTCGCGCGCTTCATTCCACTGGATGGCTTTTCTTGCTCGCGATAGTCGAGGGGCGTGCTGAGATGTTTCGGATCATTCGAAAACGATTGCGCGTAAATCAATAGCATCAACGCAATGATTCCGTTTATAGGATAAACCAATTTGCCATGGGACTTCCTCAAGTAGCAATCGTTGGCCGTCCCAATGTAGGGAAATCGAGCCTGTTCAATTGGCTGGCCCAAAAGCGATTGGCGATTGTGGATGATCAAGCGGGAGTTACCCGAGATCGTCTTTCCTTTCTTATGTGCCATGATGGCCGTTACTTCGAATTGGTTGACACAGGAGGAATCGGTTGCGACGACGTGGATAATCTGACTGAACAAATTGAAGAACAGATTCAGGCGGCAATCGATTCGGCGGATGTGATATTGTTTGTTGTTGACACACAAACGGGCGCGATGCCTTTAGATGACCAAGTCGCAAAACGACTAAGGCATCTTGTCGATACACCCGTGCTTTGTGTGGCGAATAAGACCGATAATGAAGCACTCGACCCCAACGCAGATGCGTTTTACAAGTTAGGGCGCGGTCGCTTGGTGCGAACAAGCGTGACGCAAAATAGAGGTCGTCAAACACTTCTTGATCTGATTGTGGAGCGACTGCCCGCAACTGTTGACGTCGAGGAAAACTCTGAATCGGTCACCGAGACGCATGCAAAAATCGCAATTGTTGGTCGTCGCAATGTAGGGAAAAGCACTTTTATCAATGAACTTGCCGGTAGCGATCGGGTCATTGTAAGCGAAATTCCCGGAACGACCCGAGATAGCGTCGACGTGCGGTTTGAAATTGACGGGAAGGTTTTTACTGCGATAGACACACCCGGTTTACGTCGTAGAAAAAGCGTAAAAACCGATATCGATTTTTATGGTTTGCATCGAGCGCAACGAAGCATTCGACGTTCAGATGTGGTGTTGATGTTTTTTGATGCAGGGCAACGTATAAGTAAAGTGGATAAGCAGCTTTGCGATACGATTGCCAGTCAATACAAGCCTTGTATTTTTGTGGTAAACAAGTGGGATCTTAATGCGGCCAGTATGCCCACTGATAAATGGGTGCAATATTTGCACGATACGTTTCGGACCATGCCGTATGTCCCAATTGCATTTATCACGGCGAAAACCGGTAGGAACGTGAAAGCGCTTGTGAATCACGCGCAAATGCTATTTAAGCAATCACAGTCTCGTGCTCCGACAGCTTTGCTTAATAAAATTTTAAGAAGCGCGTTGGAGTACAATCCTCCGCCCTTGGATAATCATCATCAGGCAAAAATCTATTATGCGACACAAGTGAGCGTCCGTCCCCCCACGATCGTCATGTTTTGTAAAAATCCAAAGTCGTTTGCAGCACCTTACCGCCGATATTTACTTCGGGCCATGCGCGATAATCTTGAATGCAGTGAAGTGCCGATTAAGCTTTATCTGCGTAGCCGTGATCGGGATGATGCGAGAGATGAGGTGAATACTGCGCCAAAATAGTTTGCCGATATTCTCCGTAGAATTTAATTAGTTAAGGTGGTGAATAAGAAAAAATTGTTTTGCCAGTCTGGTCGGTGAAAGGGAGCAGTTTGATCACCGTGCTGTCGATCTTCATGGGTTTTAAATATGGCAAATAGGTGACAAGCATGGGAGCCAATTAGAATCCCATCGGCAGATTGCTCGATTCCTAAAACCGAATGTGGTCGTTTTCGGTGTTCTTTATCTCGTAGCGGCCAATGCATGCATTGCACGCATGATGGTATTCTTTTTTCTGCAAAGATGTCGTATTCAGATACCCAATTGGTCTATCACTAGCCCAATCCGATCTTTACAATCCCACCGCTTAAAGCCAGTAAATCGAAGTCAGTGGACCGCTCTGGGAGGCCTTGATGCGATCGATCGCAGTAATTAATCAGAAGGGTGGCGTCGGTAAGACCACCACAACTGTCAATGTTGCAGCGGCGCTGGCAGAAAGCGGGCAGCGGGTTCTAGTGATTGATATGGATCCCCAGGCGCACGCTACACTCCACATGGGAATGGAGCTTTCGCCCGGGGAATTGTCAATCTACGAAGTGTTGTGTGGAAAAGCACCCTTGCAAGAGGCGACACGTAATATCGAGTCTAACCTGTGCTGCGCGGGAAGTCACATTGATCTTGCCGCAGCAGAAATGGAACTATCCCATGTCGAGGGGCGGGACTTGATTCTTAAAAATCGTTTGATGGAAGTTTCTGATCAATACGACTATGTGATCATTGATTGTCCTCCGTCGCTTGGCGTTTTGACCATTAATGCCTTGGCCGCTGTCGACGAGGTTATTTTGCCGATGCAGCCCCATTTTCTCGCTTTGCACGGGCTTAGTAAACTTTTGCAAACTATTCATTTGGTGGCACAGGAGTTGAATCCGAATTTGAAATTGATGGGAGTGGCGTTCTGTATGTTTGATTCGGGTACTCGTTTGGCTGCCGAGGTGAGTCGCGACGTTGAGCAATTTTTCGAGCAATCTCGAGACCAAGCTGTGCCATGGGCTGAAGCAAAAGTTTTCTCCTCACGCATCCGTCGCAATATCCGGTTGGCGGAGGCGCCCAGTTTTGGACGTTCGATTTTCAATTACGCTCCCGAGTCCAATGGAGCGGTCGACTATCGCCAGATGGCTGATGAATTACTGGCGGGGCGCAGCGAAGGTGATTCAAGAGCACGTGCCGCAGCTTGACCTCCATTTCACGTGAACTAGGCGAATCCTGAAAAGAACTGCGATTCTGTCTAGTTTCGGAACCACCTCTGCAAGGTGTCTGCTAACTCTGAGATTTCCGTATCGGCCTCACTCGTAACAGTGCTGATCACCTGACCAGGAAGAGTTTGCTTCGGCTTCGAATCGCTGTTTTTTAAATTGCCACACTTTATTTCGGGGGCTGACACACTCGTATGGCTGCAACCTTTACACCGCCCAAGAGCAAGGTCGCACGAGTAAGCCATGTGTCCACCATGTGTTCAATAACTGGGCCAGGTGACGACTGCGGAGTGCATGATTGCTGGCAGATCACTCACGGTTGGGGAATTAAGCCAGTTTTGCCGATTATGCCAGATGCTTTCCAAGAGTTTTTATGCAAAATATTTGAACTGTTGAGCAGAGATAGCTATCCTGTGGATATCCGAGAAAGACGGCAGTCGCCGTGGCCTATTTTGGTCGCCGGATAAAATGTTATTTTGAGTTCCCATCGTTATCTCATCGCGTCTTATTTTCACTACTTCTTTGTGAGTTCGGAGAATTCGTTGTCCGCACCAAGTAACGAGCTTTCGCCTATGCCTGAGCCGTCGTCTTATTTTGGACGATTCGGTTGGCTCGGTATGGTCGCCACCATACTCATGTTATTTTTTGCCCTACCATTCATCGGGGCACTGGTCATTCTTACAAAATTGACTTCCAGAGGACCCGGTATTTATCGTCAAACAAGAGTTGGTCTCAAGGGAGAGGTTTTCACGGTCTATAAAATTCGGACCATGGCCAATGATGCTGAATCTAAAAGTGGCCCCGTTTGGACAGCTGGCATTTCAGATCCCCGCGTAACCGCTTTGGGGAAATTTATGCGAGCATCGCACCTCGACGAATTGCCTCAATTATTCAATGTCATTAAAGGTGAGATGGCGATCATTGGACCAAGGCCTGAGCGACCGGAATTTACGCAGTTTCTTGCTCAGGAAATTCCCGGTTATGTTGGTCGGTTGAGCGTCAAACCTGGAATCACGGGTCTTGCGCAAATCATACTCCCCGCAGACAGTGACCTTGAAAGTGTGCAAAAGAAGCTAGACCTAGATTTGGAGTATGTCCGCAGTGGGACCTTGATCTTGGATATCAAAATCGCGTTTTGTACTGCGATCAAGATGGTCGGTTTGCGTTCTTCTGATGCGGCAAATTGGTTGGGGGTAATGAAGCATACGACGCTCCAAAACGTTTTCCACACGAAGCATACCCTCGATGCGCATCCTCAATCGAAAGAAGCGGAGGAAGGCGATGGGTCTTCACAAAACCGCGAAAGAAAAAGCGTTTCTTTAAATGAATTAGTTCAAGGTACATCGGCAACCCAAAAAGTGGATTCCTCGGTTGAATTGCCATTCCATGAAGGAGTTTCCGAAACCGACCGTGATGCGGAACTTCAAACTGAGCAATTGGCTGAAGCAAGCGGTCTTGGTAGCATGGAAGATCCGGATTCAGGATCTACGGGATCGTTTCCTTCGTAGAGATGGCCATCGCTCATGGAATCGTCTCCAGACCCCATGCTTAATGCCTTTACGGTTGATGTTGAAGACTACTTTCAGGTCTCTGCATTCGAATCGAGTGTTGCCCGCGAACGATGGCCTGAATTTGAAAGTCGTGTTGTAACCAATACTCTGTGCATCGCCGATCTTTTAGAAGAAACCAATGTTCATGGCACTTTTTTTATTTTGGGATGGGTTGCAGAGAGATTTCCCGAATTGGTCAGGGAGTTACATGCCAGGGGTCATGAGATTGGCTCGCATAGCTATTGGCACCGCCTGATTTATTCCCAGTCACCCGAAGAGTTTCGAGAAGACCTAACCCGTTCCAGAGACGTGTTACAGGATTTACTCGGGATCCCGATTCGAGCCTATCGAGCTCCCAGTTTTTCAATTACGCAAAAGTCACTTTGGGCACTCGAAATTTTGGTGGAGGAAGGTTTTGAGATCGATTCGTCGATCTTTCCCGTTTATCACGATCGTTACGGTATTGCGGGCGCATGCCCTGATATCCATTTTCAAGAGACAGCTTCGGGTCGGTTGGCCGAATTTCCGCCAACGGTATTCAAACTCGGATGGTGGAATTTGCCGGTATCCGGGGGAGGTTACTTCCGCCTCTATCCATTTGCATTTACGCGTTATTGCCTGTCTCGGGTAAATAAACGTACAAACCACCCGTTTATGTTCTATATTCATCCATGGGAAGTAGACCCGCAACAGCCCCGCTTGTCGGGGCCTTCGGTAATGTCGAAAATGAGACATTACGTGAACCTTCAAAGCACTGAGACCAAGCTGCGTATGCTGCTGAGCCGATTTGAATTTGGGCGAGTCGATCGCGTTGTGGCCGGGCACGCATGCACAAACGGGAGTGTTTGCGGATGAGCGATACGTTGATGGATGATGCGAAAACAAATGTTACGCGGGTCGAATCTGCTCTGCCAAAGCCACCGCGGGCGGATCGTGGTACCACGATTCGACCTCGCTCCGGCTGGGCCTTTGTTAACGTCGGTGAGTTGTGGCGCTATCGGGAACTTCTGTTTTTCCTTACTTGGCGGGATGTCAAGATTCGGTACAAACAGTCACTGCTGGGAATTGCCTGGGCTGTGATACAGCCCACACTGTACATGGTCGTGTTCACCATCGTTTTTGGGAAAATGGCAAAAGTTCCGACAGATGGGATTCCGTATCCACTCTTTTCATTTTCAGCACTGATTCTTTGGAATTTTTATGCGGTTGGAATCGCGCAGGCGGGCAATAGCCTATTGATGTCATCACCTCTGGTCACAAAAGTCTATGTGCCCAGGCTAACGATTCCTTTTGCATCGGTCGGTTCGGCACTATTTGACTTTTTTGTCTCTTTTAGCGTGCTGTTAATGGTGATGGTGTTTTATGTCAATTTCTCAACGATTGACACGTCAGGGGTGCACGTGGGCCCCATTATGTTCATGGTACTCCCGATCTTGTTCCTGACTATTTTGTTGGCGCTCGGGGTCGGTACGATGCTTGCCGCTCTCAATGTCGCCTATCGCGACTTCAAACACACCATTCCGTTTTTAGTTCAACTCTGGATGTTTTCCACTCCAGCCATCTATATGTCAATCAATGAACCAGCGGCAGATGCTTCTCCTCCTGCAGCGGTGCAGCAAGATGAGAGTGTGGCGAAGGCAGCAGCGCAATCGCAAGATAAAACAGCAGATAATCAAGTAAATGCCACGACAGATTCAAACGAAGAGTTGGGAATCTGGGGTTATGTTAAAAAAGCATTACAGTTAAATCCGATGAATGGCCTAATTGCCAGTTTTCGAGCGGCGTTGCTCGGACATGCGTTACCGTGGCGAGAGCTCGGATATTCTACGCTCATGGTGATCCTCGGATTTATTTTTGGCTGCATGTACTTCTATCGGCTGGAGCCGAAATTTGCAGATATTATCTAATCCAATTTTTATCATTGACGTGTTGGCCTAGTTATGGCGCCTCGCATAAAAGTAGAAAACATTTCGAAGTGTTACCGGATTGGTCAGCAATCGGCCAGTGGTAACGATCCTCGTTATCGAATGCTACGGGATGTTCTGATGGACGCTGTAAAAGCGCCACTCCGTAACCTTCGCAGTGGTGCTGCCCTCGGTCGCGTGGAGGATTTCTGGTCCCTCAGCGACGTCAGCTTTGAGGTGAATGAGGGAGATGCTTTGGCGATTGTGGGTGCAAATGGTGCCGGCAAGTCCACCATGTTGAAGATTCTCACGCAGATTACGACTCCGACTAAAGGACGTGCCGATTTACGTGGACGCGTTGGAAGTCTGTTGGAGGTAGGTACCGGTTTTCATCCGGAATTGACGGGTCGCGAGAATATTTTTCTCAATGGGTCGATTCTCGGTATGACCCGCTCAGAGATTAAATCTCAATTTGATCAGATTGTTGACTTTGCGGGAATCGAAAAATTTATTGAAACGCCGGTGAAGCGCTATTCCAGTGGAATGAAAGTACGGCTCGGGTTTGCGGTTGCCGCGCATCTTGACTTGGAGATTTTGCTGATTGATGAGGTGCTTGCTGTCGGCGATGCTGAATTTCAGAGAAAATGCCTAGGCAAGATGGACGAAGTCGCTCAATCGGGTCGAACCGTATTGTTTGTGAGTCACAATATGGCAGCGGTTGAAAATCTCTGCCCAAGAGCCATTTTGCTTGATCATGGGCGCCTGGTTATGGATTCGACGAGTCGGGACGTTGTATCCACATATCTTTCAAGACTCGGCACAACCACCGGCAAGCGTGACCTTACGGATCCGACGATTGCCCGTGCTGGTACCGGTAAGGCAAAGTTTGAGCAAATTGAATTGCGAACGCTTTCCGGTACGTCTCTTGCCAAACTTGGCATGGGCGACGGCATCCACTTGCATACGGTGTTGCAGGCAGAACAAGAGTTACGGAGCGCGTTTGTCAACTTCATTATTTCAGATTCACGCGGTGATTTGATAACGATTATTCATGGAAGCGATCAGGGGGATACCACTTTTGATCTTATTCCAGGCCAGAGGCAAGTTGTCGATTGTCGTTTACCCCGATTGAATTTACACCCTGGTATTTATGCGGTATCTATCGAAATTCGTAGTGGCTACAACCTGAAGGCGGTGGATTTCATTGAACGGGCTGTCGATTTTGAAATTATTCCTGCTGACGTATTTGGAACAGGCAAGCATCCTAAAAAAGCGCAGAAAATATTTCTTGACTCCGAGTGGTCAGCTGCAGCGGAATCGGCCTGATGCAAGCAGAGGCTGTTGTTGTGTAAAGTTCAAAAAAATTCTCGGGTGCTATTGAAGTCCAATCAGGAATGTATGGTGGTCAATCTCAGGGTCTTTGGGTCGTGCTGAAATGTCTGAAACGCGAAGCGATCAAAAAGACCCTATGGTCAATCGTTGTCTGTTTGTAGCACATACGTTTCCCCCGATTGCTGCGGTCGGAATCTATCGCACGTTGCGTTTTATGCATCATCTTCCCGAATTCGGCTGGGAGGGGATGGTTGTTGCGATGGAGCCAGACGCTGCTATCGACCATCCTGTGGACCAAGCATTGTGCAGTCGAATTCCCTCGGGCACGATCGTGAATCGCGTGGGTGTCTGGCGACCCTTAGATCGCTTTATCGAATGGCTTAAGGGTTTCGTAAGATCGGCGAGGTGCACGCTGGGCAAGCAAGCTGAGAGTGATCAACCTGCGACAAATACAGTGACCTCTCACCTAGCAAGCGATGCGGAAAATCATGTTACACAGCGCACCACATTGGGTGCCATCACTGATTGGCTACGGGGCGTTCGGGACATTCTTTTTTCCACCCCGGATAACTGTGTGAATTGGGTCGGCCCTGCAGTATTGGCCGGTTGTCGTCTTGTGCGGCGTTATCGTCCGAAGGTGATTCTTTCCTCTGGCCCGCCCCACAGTGCCCATTTGGCAGGATTGATTATTCATTGGTTGACGAGAGTCCCGCTGATTTTGGATTTACGGGATCCTTGGGCAAGCGACGAATGGCTCGGTAAAGAGGATTATCGTGCCAGAATGTGGATGCAGAAAAAAATTGAACGATTATGTGTTCGGTTTGCAGCTTGTGTAGTCCTTAACACTGAACGCTTACGGCAAAACTTTATTGACACTTATCCGCAAAAGTGGCAGCACAAATTCGTGGCAATTCCCAACGGGGTTGATGATCATATTGTTAAACCGGTTGCTGAGTACTTGTCGCTTGCCCCACCTCGCAAAGAAGATACACCCCTTACACTGTGTCATCCGGGGAGTATTTATTGGCACCGAAGTTTGATGCCCGTGATCGAGGCGATTCGGAGCCTAAAGCAATCGGGCGCACGAATACAATTCAATCAGATTGGTTTGGTCGACCATCCACCCGACCTTGCAGAGCGATTGATAAAATGGGATTTACCAGAGGTTTGTCTTCATGGCAGATTAAGTCACGAAGAAACCCTCAAGCGAATGTCAGAATCGGATGTTTTAGTTGTAATTCAACCTATGTCAACATTGCAGGTTCCCGCTAAATTGTATGAGATGCTGGTATTCAGAAAACCAATTCTTGTGATCACCAAAGATGGGGCAACAGCGGATTTGATTAAAGAATTTGACATTGGTTTAATCGCTGATCCTATGGATCCGCTGAAGATTGCCAGCGCGATTCGCGAGCTTGATTCACAGACAAAAAATAATTCCATTCGAGGCGATTGGGATCGAGCAATCCGTACATTCGATAGCAAAAATCTCACTTCCCGACTGGTGAATGTGATGACAAAAGTCACAAATTAACAAAGAGAAGTGCAGTGATTCCGCTGATAACACTCGCGCTCTATTTTGTCCTTTCTGGGTATTTGCTTTACAAGGCCACGAATCGGTCTATTTGGGGTGTTGGGTATTACCTCCTCAATTTTTTTATGCAGCCACAGTATTGGAATTGGGGGCAAAGTTTGCCCGGTGGCATGCGTTGGAGTCTTATCTCTGCCTGGCTCATGTTGGGCAGTGTGTATCTCAACGGGCAAGAGGCAGAATTTCGCGAAGATCGGAATATTAAATGGGTTTCAATATTTGCCATTCTGATGGCAATTAATGGATTGGTCGTACACTTCGCATTTGCACCGCAACCGGCAAAAAGTTGGCCTGTGTATGTTGAAATGGCCAAATTTGTGATCCTCTATTTCGTAATGCAAAAGGCCGTGCAATCGCGACAAGATTTTATCCTCTTCAACTGGTTCTTCGTGTTGGGGTTATTTTATTGGGGTTTTGAGGCGCGGATATTGGGTAATTTAACAATGCAGCAAGGGCGGTTGGAGAACTTCGGAGGACCGGGTTGCGCAAAATCAAATGAACTAGCGAACATCGTGGTATCCCTATTGCCGGTATTTGTTGGCCTCATGGCTTTTGTGAAATGGCGCGATAAATTTATCGCAGCAGGTGCAGTTCTTTTAGGAATCAATTTAATGATGTTGACTCAGAGTCGCGGTGGATTCGTTGGCCTGATTGTTTCCGGAATGACCATACCTCTTGTTGCTTCCGGCCGTGCTCGGAAGCGTGCGCTCCAAGGGGTTGCATTAGGCATACTTGCTTTTGTTGTGCTGGCTGGTAATCCGGAAATCATGGCGCGTTTTATGCGAACATTCACCAGTGATACGAGTACGCGGGAAGCAAAACGAGATACAACATCGTCCGAATCCCGAAAGTTTTTCTGGAACGTTGGTCTAACCATGATTCAGCAAACCCCCTTTGGGTCAGGAGGTGACGCATTTGATTCGAAAAGAGCACGGCGGATTATGCAGAGCAGGGGAGCGCTTCATTACAATAACTCGGTACACCAAGGCTACATTAATGAAGCACTGGATTGGGGTGTGCAGGGGCTTATTGTGCATCTCGGATTTGTGTTATCCGGAGTGTGGTGTGTTTTTAAAACGATGCGTTTCCGTAAAAAAATTGGCGATTTGCCAGCGGCTTTCTATGGCCCCTGCCTGTTAGGGGGATTTGCTGCATGGTTAGTGGGATGTTTGGTTGGGGACTTCTTCTACCTCGAGTGGGGATTTTGGCTCGTTATTTTAGCCGTTTGTTATACGAGAATCTTTGGCCAAGAAAATTATGGCGTTTGTGCCGATACAAAAGTAACACCGGAACAAGCAGAGGACGGAGACAAAGAACTGTTGCAAGAGCTTGCTGTCGGCAGGGCATAAATCGGGAGAGAAATTTAGAAGATTATGTGTGGTATTGTCGGTGCCTATAGAATGTTTTCCGCAGAGCCAGTTCCTGCAGAATTAATCGACTCGATGTGTCGGAAAATTATACATCGAGGACCTGATGATCAGGGAATGCACGTTTGTGGATCGACTGGTCTCGGGATGCGCAGACTGAGCATCATTGATCTGGTCACTGGATCACAGCCAATCTTTAACGAAGATCGGACAATTTGCACCGTATTCAATGGCGAGATCTACAACTTCCAATCCCTGCGACGCGATCTCATTGAACGGGGGCATACATTTTCGACGCAAGGGGACACGGAAGTCATTGTTCACCTGTATGAGGAATACGGGATCGACTTTGTCAAAAAACTAAATGGTATGTTTGCTATCGCCGTTTGGGACGAGTCAAAAAAGAAACTCACGATTGTTCGGGATCGGCTGGGGCAAAAGCCACTGTATTATGCAAAAACCTCAGACGGAATTTACTTTGGTTCTGAATTAAAATGCCTCAGCATTTGCGATTCGGTGTCCCGCGATTTGGACCACGAAGCAGTCTTTCACTACTTTACGCTTGGATACATTCCCCACCCATGGAGTATCTACAAAGAAGTACGTCAACTTCCGCCCGCTGGAAGATTGATCGCTGATGGGAATTCAAAAACGATAACGATTGATCGTTATTGGCAATTGGAGGGCGAAATCGACTCGCAACGATCGCAAGAAGAGGCCAGCGAGGAACTCCTTCATCTGGTTGAGGATTCGGTGAAGTTGCGGATGATCAGCGACGTGCCGCTGGGTGCATTTTTGAGCGGCGGGCTCGATTCAAGCATTATCGTCTCGCAAATGGCAGAACACAGTAGCAACCCGGTGAAAACCTTTCATATTGATTTTGAGGAATCTGATTACAGCGAAAAGGAGTTTGCCCGTGCTGTAGCAGACCGATTCGGTACGGAGCATCACGAGCTAGTCGTTAATCCCTCTGCGGTGGATGTGCTTGATGATTTGGTTGATGCATTTGATGAACCATTCGGAGATTCGTCTGCGGTTCCAACATGGTATGTTTCCGAGATGACACGAAAGCATGTTACCGTGGCCCTTGCTGGGGACGGTGGAGATGAAAGCTTTGGTGGGTACGACCGCTACTTAAGAATTCTCCAGCGCTCCAATGTGCCGAAAGCTGTTCGTGCGATGCTCGGCGCAGGTGGCAGAGCCTTTCATCATTTGCTCCCGCGAAGTGCACCGGGGCGACGGTATTTTCGTTCCCTCGGGCTCAATCACCACCAACATTTCATCGTAGGACCTTATGAATTCGAGACGAGAGAAGTTTTGTCTCCCGAATTTTTAGAATCGATTCGTCAGTTTTCGACCTACGATGCAATCGGTCGAGGGTTACAAGCTGCCAATCAACCAGATCCGCTTCGACCTTACACAAGTTTCGACCTGCACTACTATCTGCCAGACGATATCAATGTGAAAGTAGATCGTATGAGTATGGCACATTCTCTCGAACTCAGAGCGCCCTTTCTGGACTATAGAATCGCGGAATTCGCCTATCGTTTGCCTGCAAGCTGGAAAATCGATGCAAACATTACCAAGTTGATGCTCAAAAATATTTTCGGACCACGGTTGCCTAAGGAAGTGACCGCGCAGCGAAAATGGGGTTTCGCCTTACCGATGGAGCATTGGCTACGGAAAGAATTACGCCCGGCCCTTGAGGAAGCCTTGGCCGATCCTGTGATTGCTTCAGCAGGTATTTTTTCAAATCCAGAGCTTCGATCTTTGGCCGAGGAGCACTGGAATGGTACCCGTGATCGCACGGAAATCTTGTGGCGGTATCTGTTTTTCAGGCGATGGTGGTACAAGAAGATGAGGTAGTTATCTATAAAGCTGGCTGATTTAATTCAAAATTAAACCAGCTGATTTGGGAAACGGGATTCCAGAACGAAACTCGTGTTACCAGTGTAAAAGGCCGCCGTTGCTGATTTGCTGAAGATAAAGATTCAACTCTGAGGACAAAGTATGTGTGGGATCGCCTCGATTTTGCTTCGATCATCTGGCTCACCTCAGTTGGATGAAGCGATGCAGAACATGACCGATGTGCAAACGCACCGAGGTCCTGATGCCCGAGGTCACCAGATATTTTCAAAAGGTGATCTGCATGTCGGTTTGGGTCACCGCCGGTTAAGTATCATTGATCTGACTGGTGGCATTCAGCCAATGCCAAATGAAGATAAGTTGGTTTGGGTGACTTATAATGGCGAAATTTATAATCACTTAGAGTTGCGGCGGGAGTTAATTAGCCGTGGGCATCAATATCGAACCGACAGTGATACTGAGACTATCATCCATGCTTACGAAGAGTGGGGACCGGATTGCGTCGATCGATTTCGGGGCATGTTTGCTTTTGTGATTTGGGATGTTGGCAAGCAGGAACTTTTCGCAGCAAGAGACAAGCTGGGCATTAAGCCCCTTTACTATGTGGTTCGCGGCGACCAGCTGCTTTGTGCCTCGGAAATAAAGTCGCTATTTGCGTCAGGTTTATGTGCGCCGCAGCTGAATGACTTCCGGTTACCGGAGTTGCTGACCTTTGGTTATCTATCGGGGAATGAGACCCTTTTTGAAGGCGTTCAGACGCTGCCGCCCGGTCACCGGATGCTTTGGAGTAAGCAGGGGCTCGCTGTAGAGCAATACTGGGATATTCCCGAAGTTCCACAGGAGTTCCCTGCAACCAGTGAGGCAGATTGGGTCGGACAGTTCACCGAACTCTTTGAAGAGACGGTCCGCTTGCGCCTCATGAGTGATGTTCCCCTGGGTGTGTTTCTCAGTGGGGGTATCGATTCGAGTGCGATTGCAGCGACCATGGCCAACCAGATGAGGGACCCGCTTAAGACATTTTCAGTAGGTTTCGATTCCCGATATTTCAGTGAGTTTTCGTACGCCCGCGAGGTGGCTGATTCTATCGGTGCAGAACATCATGAGGTTGTGTTAGGTGCGGATCGCCTGATTGCCTCTATTCCAAAATTGGTGTGGCACGAGGATAAACCTATCCGTAATCCCTCGAGCGTTGCACTTTATCATGTTGCTGAACTCGCCAGAGAGCACGTCAAGGTGGTGCTCACAGGAGAAGGCAGTGACGAATTATTTGCAGGATACCATCGCTACTGGGCGATACTCTTTAATTTACACTGGGGTCAATATTATGAACGTTTTGTCCCGCGATGGGTACGGGAAAAGGCGATCCGTTCATTGCTTTGGAAATGGCCACTTCCGTTGTCGATAAAGAAAAAAATGTCCCACACATTTTTTAACCATTCCATGCGCCCGGAAGAGATAATTTTTGACAACTTTCATGCCATTTTTCCTGCAAGGATTCACGGAGCATTGTTCAGCCCCGATTTTTGCAACCGCGTGAAGGATATTAATCCTTACCAAGATGTAATTGGCATCTACGAAAGCTGTTCAGGAGAGGATGCCTTGGACAAGCTGCTATACGTTGAC
>JAYYJN010000156.1:0-5288 GCA_036146215.1 Planctomycetota bacterium | reverse complement strand
TGGCCATGTCCATGATCATGATGCGGATCATCATGATCGTGGTGCCCGTGCGAATCTTTGCTTGCGGAGACCAAATGAATCAACTCTTGCTGGGAATGCTGCGATAGACTTGCGTGGGACGCCTCAGCTGCATCCGGGTGATGCTCTCCGGCGACCCCATGACTGCCGATCCACGTCAACAGCGCGATCAGGGAAAGAACAAATCCACCACCAATCGCCCCGGTGGCAACGTAAGCCGCGCCCCGGCCAGCCACACCCAAGCGCGGCCCAAAGAAAAGAATTACGCAGAAAGAAGCCAGGGGCAACAACCAAGCTATCAATAACAAATTGGAAAGAATCGATTCCACGCCCTTAACCCCTCAACTCATCGGCCCGATCAACATCCACCGTAAGGTGGCTGTTATAGAAATTTAACACAATCGCCAACGCCACCGCCGCTTCAGCCGCCGCCAATACAATGACAAAGAGCGAAATGATCTGACCATCCAACCCAAGCTGATAAGCCGGATTACGATCAAGAAAATTACTGCCGAAAGCGACAAAATTGAGATTCGCGCCATTGAGAACCAACTCGATCCCCATGAGCACACCCAACGCATTACGCTTGGTCGCCATACAGACAACACCGGATACGAACATCACCGCACCCACTACAAGGTAATGCGTCAATCCGACCGGCGATGTAAGGATTTCAGTCATGTCTTCGTCCCCACTCCCTTAACTTTCGATTGTGCCCTGAGTCTCGCTCACCACGACCCGTCGCTTCGCACGGGCAAGGTATGCAGCCCCGACCAGAACCACCAGCAGATGAATTGAAATGATCTCGAACGGCAATAAATAACCCGACACATCATCCCCCGGAACACCCAACAAACCTAACCCAATCCGTGTTGCAGTCGGTACACTTACCGGGTCCGTGGAAGCTACCGCCTCGCGATCCGCCCGACCTCCGAGTTGCGATGCCTCTGTCGGTGGCAGCCCAACTTGAAACGCGACAGGAATCAAAATCACCAGAAGAATTCCCCCGACCATCGCAGCCACCACCCAATCTCCACCCGCTGTGCGGAGAGAAATAAAAGGGTTCTGCGCCGTAAGCATGACACCGAACACAAGCAGAACCAATGTCCCACCAACGTATAACACCAACTGCATCGCGCCGACAAAGTCAGCTCCTGCCAGAAAGTGCAACCCTGATGTCGCGGCAAGCGCCAGAATCAAATAGAAAGCCATCCGCACGACATTGGCAGAGAAGACAACAGCAAGCGAGAAGAGGCATGTCAGGATACCGAAAAACAAGAACAGAATCGCATGACCATTGATTTCACTCATCGCTTAACTCTCCCCCCGATCACTCACTGGATGCCGAGGACTGCGTGACCCTGCCTCATGCATTGCAGACTTTTCATCTTCCGACTCCCTTTCCAGCAAAGGTTCGGTTTGACCAAAAGCACCCTCGCGTACCGCACCCGGCAATCGCCGGACACCCAGCTGATGATGCGGCAAAAGATCTCCACCGCATGGCAATGCCAAGAGCTGCCAACTGATAACCCCTACAAACATGACAGCTGCGATGGGAGTGCAGTACTTCCAGCAGGTCGTGATCACCTGATCGATTCGCAAACGCGGGAACGTCCAGCGAATCCACATCATCACCGTGACACACAGCACTGCCTTGGACATAAAAACCACTAAACCGAAAAGATTGGCAACCACGAATGCAAATCCACTCAGGCCGCTCGCATGCTGACCGAAGATCCACTCGGCAATGGGAACCGGACCATTCCAACCACCGAGAAACAAAATTGAACCGAGCGCTGAGACGAGAAACATCGAACCATACTCGGCCATGAAGAAGAAACTCCAACGAAGCCCGGAATATTCCGTATGAAAGCCGGCCACCAATTCACTTTCAGCCTCTGCAAGATCGAAAGGAGCACGATTCACACTGGCCAGAGCGCACGTGTAATAGACGAAAAATGCGATAAAGGTGAACGGGTCATGGAAAAGATACCAATTGGTAAACCAACCTGCCTGCAGGTTTCCGATCTTTGTCAGATCCATCGTTCCAGCAATCATCACAGGAATCACAATGCAAAGTCCGAGCGGAACTTCATAGCTGATCACCTGGGCCGCTTCGCGCATTGCACCGAAAAGAGACCATTTGGAGGCTGACGCGTAACCGGCCAGAATCACACCAAAAACCTCAAGTCCTAAGACGGCCACCACAAAAAAGACGGCCACATTGATGTCGAGACCAACCCAGCCGGTTGCAAAAGGCAATGCGATAAATGATCCGTAGGAAGCACAGAAAGCCACATAGGGGGCGATACGGAATAAAAAAGCATCTGCACCCTCCGGTCGCAAATCTTCTTTTGCCAGGAGCTTGATGCCATCGGCAAGTGTCTGCAACCAGCCGAATTTACCGCCCACGCGGGTCGGGCCTAAACGATCCTGAATTCGTCCAGCGACCTTCCGCTCCATCCAAATGAAAACGACCGAACCACCTGCTATGACACCCAGAATTAACGAGGCAGCAAGCATGGCCATCAGGACTTGAACAAGAGGCGGATACAATCCCAGTTGATTGATCAAAAATTGCGACACAATACCTTGCAACCTACGCGTCTTTTTAAAAATTCTCTAACGAGCAGAGAGCGTTTACACGGCCCAACGCCACCACCGTAATCATTAGCCCGTTGTTCCGCTGCGGTTCCGCCGAAGGATCCCGGACGGCAAGCCTTAAGCTCGTGAAATATGGCACAAAAAGCCGGTGAACGACAAGCCCCCAAAGGCTTGCAGTGAGACGGGATCCGTCGTTTGAGGCCTTTGCAATCCCCGTTTTTTTAATTAGCGATCGATTTCACCCATTACGATATCCAGCGATCCCACAACAGCCGGAATATCAGCAATCAACGTGTTTCGGCAAAGTTCTGAAGTTACCGATAGATTACAGAAACAGCTACTGCGGGCACGGACTCGCCAGGGTATCGGGGACCCGTCACTGACGATATAGAATCCCATCTGACCGCGTGGAGCCTCTGTCTCAAGATAAGTCTCTCCCGCAGGCAACTTCTCGGCAAGTTTCACCGGTTCCCCGTACGAACCCGAGGCTGCACTGTAGCGATCAATTGCCTGACGCACCAAATCGACCGCCTGACGGACTTCCAGCATACGCACGTAAAATCGATGCCAACAATCACCCAGAACGGCCTCGGGTGGGACTGCGGGGTAGACATGATCGTTCGGATAATGGCCCTCTTTTTCCACGATCACTTCGAAGGCATACCCGTCATACATGTTCGTGTACCACTCTTCACCATCGCGTCGGAGATCCAGATCGACCCCACTCCCCCGCAATACTGCGCCACTGCATCCGTAACTGATTGCCATTTCCGCGGGCATAACCCCGATATTGGCACAGCGTTTTATGAATATCGAATTCGTGGTAAGCAGTGCGTGATATTCATCGATCACAGGGAGAAACTGATCCAGAAAAGCCTCGCATTTCTGCAGCCAACCAGGCGGCAAATCGGCGGTTGCACCCCCCACCGTGAGGTAACTGTAGGTTAGTCTTGCGCCGCATGCCTCTTCGAACAAATCCAGAATCTTTTCCCGTTCACGGAATGCGTACAGAAAAGGACTGAAACTACCTAGATCCAATCCGTACGCGCCCATACCAACCAAATGGCTGGCAATTCGCTGCATTTCAGCAATGATCACCCGCAGATGGCGTGCCTTTTCCGGCACCTGTAAATTCATCAATTTCTCAGTGCAGAGCGCCCAACCGAGATTCATACTCATCGCGGCCAAATAATCCATGCGATCCGTGTAGGGAATCCACTGTCTGGGGGTAAGATTCTCTCCAATCTTCTCTGCGCAACGATGGAGATAACCCAGATGCGGAGTTACCTCGGAGACCACTTCGCCATCGGTTCTGAGAACTAACCGCAACACCCCGTGCGTACTGGGGTGCTGTGGCCCCATATTGACAAGCATCTCGTCAGTGCGGACGTCAAACTCAATAACTTCTGTGTTTGCTGTGCTTTCGGGCATACTTTCTGGCATAGTGGACATGGCAACTCAGATCATTTTTCAATCAAGATTGATAATTCTCAACGACATCGAATTCCGTGATACTCCAGTGGCATCTGATAGTCGCGTCGCAAGGGATACCCCTCCCAATCCTCGGGACAAAGAATGCGACGCAGATCCGGATGTCCCGTGAAGTTTACACCCGAAAGATCATATACCTCTCGCTCATGCCAATCGGCCGTCCGCCAGATATGGGCAACCGAAGGAACTTCGGGCAGCGAACCTTCTTGATCGTCTTTCCACCGAGGCAGTATCACTTTGAGCACAAGGCTCGATTTGTGCGTCACGCTCCAAAGGTGATAGACCACCTCCAAACGCGGTTTTCCGATAAGTTTTGCCGCCTTTTTGGGGTCCGGTTCGTAGTAGTCGACGCCGCTAATGCAAGAGAGGTAATCAAATCTCAGGTCTGGCTCATCGCGGAGGTAGAGACAAACCTCTGGCAGCACTTCCGCCGAAACTTGGACCCACGGGTCAATCGCATCAAGTTGCACATCAAGAATTTGGGAACCAAACTTTTCCTGCAACCGACCTACCAGATTCTGTTCACCCATTCGCTCGTCTCCAACTGCTACTGCTACTGCTATTCCAAGGTACGGGGACGGGTAACGGCACGCACCCAGTCAAATGCACCCGTTTTCCACTCGTAAGCGAAACCAACGAACAGCACAAGAAAGAAAAACAGCGTGGCACAATAAACGTACAGGGTGAAGCGATCGATAGAATCCCGCAATCTCATGTCGGCATCCGCCGTTGATCCCGCAGCAGAACTTGAATCTGCGGCAACCGATGCCATGGGTGTCGGTAACCCTAGTTCTGCAAAAACTCCCTCTGCGGCTGGCGACAATACAGCAGTCCGTGGTCCGCTCGTTTCAGTACCGTCATTGGATTCCACCTCAGCGAACAGCGGCATCCGGGCATCGGCAAGCTGCGTTTGCTTTCCGAAAACAGTTGCCGCGGGAAAGAGAAAAGCCACCTCCGCGTCAAAGACAATAAACACCAATGCGACCACGTAAAATCGCAAGTCGAACTGCACGAAACTCGAACCGATCGCGGGCTCACCGCATTCGTAGATTTCTTTCTTCTCCGCATGCGGGTCATTCGGACGCACGAGCCAACCGACAAACAAGTTAACGAAAAGAAAAACAGCGCCTACCACAAGAAACAACGTCAGGTAGGCTGCAATTGCGGTGGGTGAT
>JAYYJN010000155.1:0-6011 GCA_036146215.1 Planctomycetota bacterium | reverse complement strand
GACGAGGCAGGGCAAATCCTTCAACGGCACGGAAGTCGCAAACGTACAGTTCACAAAAAAACCAAGCGTCAAGCACAGCACAAGAAAAACGACAATCAGATGACTTTCGATCTTTGATTGAACCTTTTCAAAATCGATTTTACATTTTATGCGAAAATCGCAAAAACCAGAAAAAGTCTGCGCAACTTGTGGAAAGCCATTCACGTGGCGAAAAAAGTGGTCGCGCTGCTGGACCGAAGTCCGATTCTGTTCAAAAAGATGCAAAAAGAACAGGCGCGCCGGTTCAGATGCGGCCGCCATCTCTCCCCTGGGATAGACAGCTGTCGATTCTCTCATAGAATCGAAGCTGCTGTGACATTCTGTTATAAAAAAAATCGGGAAACTTCGCCATGCCGCGCTACCGTTCCACATCATTCCTGGCATTCATCTTGCTGTGTTGCAATGCGACAACAAGCGAAGCCGACGATCATCAGGCCGATGACAGGCCAGTGAGGACGATTACTGTCTCCGGTGAGGGAAAAGTAAAAACAAAACCGGACACTGCGTCCATTACAGCAGGCGTAGTAACTGAGGCGCCAACGGCCCGCGAGGCCCTGAACAAGAACACTGATCAAATGAAAGAAGTCATGGGGGGAATGCGCGACGCGGGAATTGCAGAGGACGATTTGCAAACATCACAGTTCTCGGTAAATCCGATTTATTCGCGTCCGCCGCGGCGGCCGAATATGCCTAACGAGGATCCAAAAATCATTGGCTACCGCGTATCGAACACCGCAACAGGCATTATCCGTGACTTAACACAAGTTGGTACTATCCTCGATAAAGTGATCACGCTGGGCGCAAACTCGGTGAGCGGTCCGTCTTTCTTCATTAACGAACCCCGGCCCCTGCTCGATAAGGCCCGTAAGCAGGCGGTCACCGACGCACTGCGGAAAGCCGATCTACTGGCACAGGCCGCCGACGTTCAACTCGGTGCAATTCAAACGATACGCGAGGGAGGTGGTTACGCCCCGCAACCAAGGATGATGAAGCGTGCGATGGCTATGGATATGGAAGCAGGGTCTGTACCAATCGCGGCCGGATCGCAGGAAATCCGGGCCAGCGTCAACATCGTAATCGCAATCGAGTAGGGTCGGATTACTGCTCGGCTGCTTCCAGTATTCCCAGGTCGATGTATTGTCCGCCGTCGGTTTGACGGCAATGAACAGCAATCTCATTGCGACCCTGCTTGAACGCTCTGATGGCTTCCTCAGAGAGCGGTACAAGCGTGGCGCTTTGGGTGTATCCCGGAAAGGTCTGTACCAGCTTACCGTTGACATAAACTTCAGCATCTTCGTCGTGGTGGATCCGCCAGTATCCCCCTTGTGGCGGATTACCCTGAATCATGAGCGACCGCCGCAACCAGATATCAGGTTCGGTCCACTCGGTCCCGACGATGGCCGCCGGAGAGCTAGCCGAGCCGAATCCGCCTGCTCCAGTGCTCCAGGCTGAATCATCGAAATCGACTGCAAACCAGTCGTCTTCAGGACGTGTTTTAGTGTACCGCCACTGCTGCTGATTACCCTTGATGGACGTGGGCATCACGGTCACCAGACGACTGGGGGGTTGATAGAGGCGCGCGTGCGCGGCGGCGGCACGCGGTACGTCAAATTTATTGACCGCGCGATCATAGGTCATCAAACCATTGACTTCAGTTTCCACATCCGTGGTCTGAGTATAGACCCCGGCCGCCAGGCCACTGTCAATCAACGGTCGAAGTTTTTCAAGCAGGTCATGGTAGGCCGTATTTAGTTCTTTTTCTGTTTTATAACCGCGGTAACCCCAGTTATTTTTGTCGGTCCAGGTATGCCCCTCTATGGGTAATCCGAGTCCACCATATTCACCGAGCACAACCGCACGGTCTTGCTCAAGCGGGGGCATGGCCGGTCCCGGATACGCATGGATATCCAGCACATCACCACAGTCCCGATCACTCCACCCACTGGCATTATCGACCAGTCGCGTCGGGTCCAGTTCGCGAGTCCACTTCACAATTCGCCGCGTATCAAATTGCCCCCAGCCCTCATTGAATGGCACCCACATCACAATGCTCGGCGCATCGTGCAGTGCATCGACGATCGCACTCCATTCCGCCTCATACTGATGTCGCGATTGGGCTGACCGCTCAATGTCCTGCTCTTCTGGACGAATGTGCAGATCGCCATTCGGCATATCCTGCCAGACGAGCAAACCGAGTCGATCGCAGTGTGCATACCAGGTGGCAGGCTCCACCTTTACGTGCTTGCGAACCATATTGAACCCCATCTCTTTGGTCACCAGCAGGTCATAGAGAAGAGCTTCATCGGTGGGTGCCGTATAAAGTCCATCCGGCCACCAACCCTGATCAAGCGGACCATAATGAAAAAGAGGTTCACCATTGAGAAGTAAACGCTGATTTCCGGTGCTGTCTTTACCGAGCGCCACATCACGTAAACCGAAATAACCGGTCGCTTGATCTCCGCCATCAAGCTGCACTTCGTAGTGATAAAGCCAGGGAGTTGTCGGAGACCATCGCCGAGCATCCGGAATTTCAAGTGTGATCGGGCTTCCAGCCTTTGCTTTTCCCTGAATGACATCAATCGGTTCATTTTTGTCGCCAAGGGATCGTGAAACGACCGTGATATTTGCTTCGGGTTGGTCGGCACCCGAGGCAGAGACGATAAATTTCACTTTGCCATTCTTCGCATCCGGTACGATCTTCACGCCATTCATTGCGGTTTCAGGGAGCGGTTCAAGCCAAACCGTCTGCCAGATGCCCGTGACGGGCGTATACCAGATTGATTGCGGCTTGCGGATCTGCTTGCCACGCGCCTGGGTACCCGCATCGGTTGGATCCCAGACTGCCACCGTGATCTGCTGAGGCCCAGAGTCATTGAGGGCTGACGTGATATCAAAACGAAAAGGATCGTATCCTCCCCGGTGCTCGCCCACCCTGCGACCATTGACCCAAACGATGGTCTCCCAATCGACAGCCCCAAAGTGCAGCATAATGTTTCGGTTGCTCCAATCGGCAGGGAGCGAAAAACTACGTCGATACCAGAGTCGATTTTCGGGTCCCACCTCCCGCATCACGCCAGAGAGCGCCGACTCGACCGGAAACGGGACTAGGATTTCGCCCTCGAAATCGCTGGGCATGCCCGTTTCACTGGTGGGCCGAATTGCGTATTGCCAAAGACCGTTCAGGTTGAGCCATTCGGGGCGTACAAACTGCGGCCGCGGATATTCCGGATGGGAACTAGCGGGAGACACATCGCTCGCCCAGCGGGTCATCAATTTGCCTTCGCCCGGTTGCCAATCTCCCGCAAAGAGAAAGCTTCCTGGAACGAGGATGAATAATGGAAGAAGTGTCGCTGATCGTAGCCCAATCATGATAACGCGTTCCCTTAGGTTCACCTGATTTTTCCGCCGAATATCTCTTATACCCGTCCGGAACCACACCTTCCAGCAGGCGCGCGGCGGATCCATGCCGCAAAGTGCCACAAATGGCTTAGAGCAAAAATATTTTTTAGAAAATGGGGAACCTTTTTTTGCTACCAACGTCAAACCCAGAAAGGCCAACCTGAACGGAGAGCAAAAACAAATTGGTTGCCACCACTGAAACGAAACAGGAGTCGTCTTTAACGCGGCTGGTTCTCGCCGCGCAACAAGGAGACCGGCAAAGTCTTGGCGAGCTCCATCAACACTTTCAAGTCGCGATCCACCGGGTGATTCGCGGTCAATTGCTCAACGAAAGCGATGTCCAGGAAATTGGACAGGAGGTTTTGCTGCAGGCATCCAGGACGCTCGGATCTCTTCGCAACCCCGAGTGCATCGGGGCCTGGTTGCGCACGATCGCATGGAGACTGGCAGTTCAGCGAGTGTTACAACATGCCGGGCCCCAGCTTATTGATCCGCACATCAGCCTCGCCAATCCCGTGGGAAGAATCAGATCCCCACTAGACCATCTCATCGAGAGAGAACGATGTGAAGCTGTCCACGCTGCTCTCGACTCTCTTTCACTGCCACATCGACAGATCCTCCGGTATTTTTATTTTCACCATTATTCCCTCATTCAGATCAGTAAAAAAGAAGGTTTACCGTTGGGAACCGTTAAAAGTCGATTGCATGCTGCCCGAAATAAACTTGCATGCCTTCTCCGGCATCTGAAGACCGCTTGAAGCTAGAGGGTCCCCTGCGATAAGATGCTCTGCACTGAGTCGCTTTGAAATTGAGGATTATCTCCGCAAACTGCAGAACAATAATCGTCTGCAAGACGCCGGTGATTTTTAGCGGAGAGGAGCATGCAGTTGAAGTCGTCAACGGTTCGCGATTGGTTCATGTTTTTCGTTTTAGTTGGCCTCGGTGCTGCCGGACGCTGGTTGTTTCGAGACATCCCGAATTTCACCCCGACCGCTGGCGTAGCCGTCTTCGCCGGGCTTTATTTTCGGTCTCCGATAATGGCCTTCCTGGTGCCGCTGGCGGTGATGGTCGTGAGCAACGTTGGCATCCAATCTTATGGTAACTGGGCAATGCTTGCGGTTGTCTATGCGGCCTTGCTGTTTCCCGTCGCCTTGAGTCGCTTGCTGAGTCGAACGACCGGCAATCGCCGTAGCCTTCGACCGATGGGCATGGTTGCTTGTGGTGTGCTGCCATCCATCTTTTTTTTCATCGTCACAAACTTTGCCGTCTGGTACGGAGGGGGACTCTACCCCTCGACCTGGGCGGGGCTGGTGACCTGTTTTACACAAGCAATTCCGTTCTATCACTACACGCTCTTGGGCGATCTTTTGTTTGTGGGAATAGGCCTGCTGAGTTATGCGTTGATCGCTTCGGCTGATCGCGCGAATCAGACGCTCTCGGCTGAGGGCCTGGAAGGCTGATCGCACAGAGAGCGACGCCGCAAGGTCGAGACAGACATCGACACCAGCTAGCTGCGTTCTGAAAACGAAATGAAGTTGACCGCAGAGGAGATTATTAACGGTTTTCCGCAGTTTGAGGTGCAGATGGCTGCTTTTGCGCGTCTGCTGCGGCCAGAACTCGAAGATCATCGATATTTTTCTGCAGCACGCTAACCACTTGTTCACGATCGCTTGTTGCGGTGAGTGTTTGAATCTTCGCGTCAACCTCTTTCAGCGTATTGAGCAGCTGATCGAGGGACTTTCCTTCTTCTTCCGGCACGATCGCCAGCAACCCGTCACTGGCTTCTTCGCCGGTTCGCAAAAGCACGTTCTGTATGGCGGCAAGTCGCATCCGAAGTCGATCCGGAGAAAATAAGGAACGAGGTTTCAGTGCCGCTGCGAGTTCATCCTCGCAGACGCTAACGGCAAGCTGCGCCATCCCTATCGCAACACGACTCACAGCGCTCGGAGTGAGATTGGCAAGCGTTAAATTTTGCACCGCTTCAACCGCCGCCATTCTCAAGCTGGTCGATTCATTTGCATCTTCAATGATTTTTAAGAGAAATTTTTCTGTCTTCGGCAAATCTAATTGCCCAAGAATATCTATGGCCTGACGTCGAGACCAAAGTCTGGCAGATGGATCCCGCGTGGAATCGTCCGGAGCATTAACGATGCTCAGCAACACTTTTGCGATTCGTTTTTTTGTCTGAGAATCAAGTGACTCCCGCGCATGGCGCTGCATGCCCGTTAGTGCCCCGACCAATAAAACGTCCGATAATTGATCTGGTGATTCCAAATAGGCAATCAGATCCATCTGGGAAATTAGACGGGGTTCGGCCGTCTCCGGCCGGTTTCTTTTTGGCTGTTTGTCATTCAAATCACCCAAGATGAGAACTGCGTTAAGTTTGACCGCGGGATGAAAATCCCTGCCGGAGGGAACAAGTTCGGTGATGGCCGACAGCGCAACGGGATCTCCTGCCAAGTTAAAAATACGGTCATCCGTTTTTAAATCAACAAACGAGCGTACCAACCGCAATTTGTTATCACTGTCGCGAACACTCCGTTGCACAACGATCACGTTTTGCTTCTCACCAT
>JAYYJN010000154.1:0-8712 GCA_036146215.1 Planctomycetota bacterium | reverse complement strand
GCCAATCGCATAGACTGTCGATACGATTCCTGCTCGTCCGCGTCATGTTCCAGATCCACAAACATGGAGCTAGTACACCAATAAGGTGCCGGTGCGCAAAGAGGGGGGAGCAACAATGCTACGATGCTGCTCGAAAGTTTGCCTTAGCGGAGGGGATTGGAAAGATTACTTTGCCCACTGGCCCGATCGGCTCGGACAGATGATTTGCGTTCCCGCAGCGGATTATCTTCTGAGACCGCATCGTGCTGTACCTCCAGAGATCGCATCGGGTTGCGCAGTGATTTGAACTGGGTGGTCGGGATATTTTTTGTCTCGATTGTGACGCTCTTGGCCACTTCTTGGTCACGTTGTTGCGTTTGTTGTGTTTGTTGTGTTTGTTGTGTTTGTTGTGTTTGTTGCGTAACCGGTTGTGTTGCCCGAGGATCGACACCGATCATCTTAACCGCCTGTGGCCGATTCGGCGTGTTCACTGTCAGGGGCACCGAGCGCGGAGCTGTTGGGGCTATTGCCGATAGCCGGCCGTTCTGTACCTGAATCGTTGGCATCACTGTTCCGCTTCCAACTTGATGCGGATTGATAGCCACATCGGCTCCAGTCGTTGTGTGCGATATTTCCGCTGGCAAGATCGGTTCCTCATAGCTTATGGGTCGAACATGATGATCTTGCCGTATCGCCTGTGGTGCCTGTCTTGCCTGTGGTGCCCGCGGTAACTGTGGTGTCACGGTCGCCGATTCGAGTTGCTCGTTGTGCATGGGTTGCACAGGTTGCTTTGTCGCTTTCCAAGTCGCCTGTGGGCGACGCAACGCTTGAGACCGCTCGGCATCAAAGATTGCAGGCACGTTGACTGCTGCCCCTGCGGAGGGCGATGCTTGCGAAACCATTTGACTGATCGACCGATGTTTTACACGTTTTCGTGGGATGAAAACACGCGATTGGCTTTGGCTGGGGAGCGTATTGGATAAGTCCGTCCCATTCTCCTTCGCTGCTGATCGTTGCTCAGCGGTGCCTGCTTTTTGCCACTCGATGGTGGCAGGCTCTATCTTCCGAGCGGCTCGCTCATCGAAAATGGAGTCGGGGTCGTAAAAAGGTTCCCCGGGTTTCTTTTCCGGAGCTTCCTTTTGGATGTCTTTGGGAGTCACCGGTTTTTCACGCGTTCTCTTTTCCCACTGCGACGGCTCTGACTCGGCAGGCTCGGCGCGTGGTGGGAGCGGTGTTTCGGTTGGAACAGACGGATTATTGTGCGGTGCCTGTGGTGCTTGTGGTGCAGACGGTGGTGCAACAGAAGGTGGATCAGGTAATGCTGGCTGCGATTCAGCAGGTTCGGGCTGGCGCGGTTGGGGTGTCGACGGGGTTTCTTTCACCGGCGAATCGCCACCTGGAAGTGGAGGCAAAACATTTGCCTCAGCGTCACGTGTGTCGGGTCGCTTCTGTTCATCCGATTTGTCAAAGATTTCGTCCGGATCGCGGATGGAGGGTAATTTCGAGGGGTCAATCGATTCGGGTTTTGGCGGCTCGAACGATGGTGCTGGATTGTTTGAAGTGGTTCCCGGAGGATTGAAATCTTCACCCGGTAGTGGTGGAAGATCTTCATCAAGGTTAGGCGGTGAAGCAGGAGGACCATCGTCGGTTGGCAAGGGCGGTAGCATTTCCGAACCCGACGAGCTTGGCGGGACGTTTTCTGTGGTTTTTGAATTAGGTGTGTCGGATGTTCCGTTCGTCTCGGTCTCATCCGGTTGACCGCCATCGGGCATTTTGACTTCTTTTTTTGCATCCGGGGCGACTGGCCCCAACGCGGGATGAATGATATCGGTCTCCCAGCGAACCCAGCGTGTCGGACGATAGCCCCAGTTTTTTGGCGCCGGCACGACCGGGCCCTCGATCCTGGACTTGGCCCCTACGCGTTTATAGGGAAACCCAGCTTCCGTTTGCGCTACCGGAACCATCGAGGCAAAAGTGGAAACCATGGCTAGCAGAAACCTGCCAAGGGTGGCCCGAGCAGTCCCTGGCACGAGGCGATTTGGCCATCGCCGATGGCGATTCGTGCGGCATGGGATCAAGGCTTGTAACTTCTTTTTGAAAATGGAGTTACACATCAGGGGGATTCACTTGTGGTATTGCAAAAAGAACACTTGGTCCGCGATCCCCCCAAGAATTCGCGGCATTCGTCACGATCGTTACAACACCTATTATCGGCAGAACTTTCCAGAATCTTGTCACGTAATAGGGTTGATGTTTTTTTATCTACGATTCTTATGCTTGCAATGCTTTGTTGGCTTGCAGTACAGATCGATAATTGAGGCGACCGACCGAATAATTGACACCGGGAGGACGGTGGTTAACATTGAAAAAATCGGGTTTTTGTCCCATTTTATAGATCTCTGGGGTTTCAATGTTTCACCCTGGCGATCCGGATTTGGGACAAAAAAAGGATGCCATATATCTGTGGTGGACCGGTCCTCTTGGGGTGGTGCACCGTGCACCGCATCGGTTTGAAATTCGTAGCGTGAAGACACTCTTTGAGGTGATGGCAAAGCCGATTAAAAAGAATAGCAAGCGTTGCTGGCATCGCAGCCCTACCCGGTAGGCTATTGTTGTTCATTGGTTTGTTTCCGGGTTTCGTCATTTCATGGAGCAGTTCATTCTGAGCGGAAGGAAAACGGATGCGGCGGATTAATATCAAGGTGCTACTGATTCTGACAACCGTCGTTTTTCTCCTTCTCGGTGTCGGTGGGGTGATCTGGTATTCCAATTCCGACCGTGCGTCGGGCGTATTCCTCGAACGGGCACAAACGGCAGAAGATGAGGGCAACTTACGGGAAGCGATCGACTCCTACCTTCGGTATCTGGCGTTCCGACCGACGGACCAGGAAACGAAAGAGCACGTTGCATTACTGGCTGTCAAAATCGCGCAACGCGAGGACTCTACCTATATCGAGAGACGTCGGGCATTCCGACGCATTACGCGCTTGTTACGGAGTCAACCGGATCGGAATGACTTGAGACGAAGCCTGGTCGATGTCTTGCTCGCCCAAGGCGCATATGCCGATGTAAAAAAACAGGTCGATGAGCTCGCGGAGCGAGATTTCGTTAATACTGAACTCGATTTTATTTATGCCAACAGCAATGGAGCGCTTGGAGAATATGACGAAGCAATCGGTAACTGCAGTGATTTGATCGGCTTCGACGCGCAACAAGATCCGCAGTTCGATCGTCGACGGGCAAACGCTCCAGAAATGCTAAAAGCCTATTTTCTATTTGCCACCGTGCACCGCGAGCGAGGCGAAAGTCGAGAAGATGAGCGGCTTGCTGACGCTGCGATTGAGCAAATGGTGAAGCTTAATCCGAATTCAGCCCAAGCGTTTTTGATTCGCGGAACGTACCTTCTTGAGACGAATACTTCCGGTTCAACAGACACTCGACGGGAGCGGCTTCGACGAGCGAAGGAAAGCCTTGAAAAGGCGCTCACGCTGGACCCGAGCGACGTTGAGGTCCTTATGGGGAATGCTGAGTTTGCAAGACGTGAGAAAAACTACGCGTTGGCCCTCGAATATCTTGAAAAAGCGCAAAAAATTGCGCCGGAGGATGAACAGATCTATATCGATCAAGCGATTACGAGTCGGCAGAATAATGATTCTGAAGCGTGCGTTGCCTATGTCAAAAAAGGTCTTGAGGCTTTGCCGAAAAATAAAAAGCTGACCATCGAATTGCTAAATGCACATCTAGCATCAGATCAGTTAGAGGAAGCACGCGGTGTTCTGCAGACGATGCAAGAGACTGGTATGGCACCGGAGTTTATCGATCTGGCCGAGGCGAGGCTGTTGATGTTTGAGGGGCAGTGGAGTCTGGCTTTGAATCGCTTCGTTGACTTGAGGCCACGCATGCTAGCAGTTTCAGACTCGTCGGTCGCTGAAATCGATGCTCTGATGGCTCGCTGTTATCAGAATCTTGGACAGTGGGATCAGCAACTCTCGACGTCGCGTAGATTGTTAGGCGCCCTTCCGCGTTCTCCCGCTGGTCTGCAGGCAGAGGCGCAATCCTTGATGTCCATGGAAAATTATCCAGAAGCCTACAAAGTATTCGGTCGCTTGCGGCGACAAATGGGCGATGCTGATTTTTTTGAGGACGCATCAACGCGAGACGTCTACATGCAACTGCTTTCGGAATTGGGTAAGGAACTTCCACGCTATCAGCAAGAACTGCGACGGATTCAAGCCGGGATCTATGAATCGGAGAATGTGGAGTCAGTGGATAAAGTGATGATCAAGGCCCGATCCTTGGTAGAGTCCGGTAAAGAGCTAGAGGCATTAGATGAGGTTAAAGTTGCTCTGGCGCAGTTTCCAGAAAATCATGACCTGCAGGAGCTTTATTTGGCGATTCAGACCAGTCTTTCGGGACCCGAGGAAGCGCTCGCATTTCTAGAGGAAGCCATCACACGCCAGAAAAACCCTTGGGAAAAGCGACCAAATCTTCTTTCGGCAAAAATGGAGTTGATTGCAGCGATCGGTGGTATAGAAGCAGCAAGTAAGCTTAAGGCGCTGGAGGGTGAAATAGAGCAATATGATCAGGACAAACAGATATCGCTGTGGCTCAGTTTATCGCGAGCCCATTTTTCCATTGCCCACGCGTTAACGGAAGTCGATCATTGCCTGCAAAAAGCAATGGCACTGAATCCGGCGAGTCGTGAACTAGCCGAGTTGAGTTTTGAGACGGCGCTGTTGAAAAATAGTGAAAAAGCGATGCTCGCTGCTCTTGCGCATACGGAAGAAATATTCGGTCGCCAGAGCGATTTGTGGAATTTTCAACGGGCCCGATATTTGATCTGGGCGGGAACTTCCAACGAGGACTCTGAAGGGAGTGAATGGCTTGAAGAAATTGAACCATTGGTAGAAAAAATCGAACGGATCCGACCGCGTTGGCACCGATTATTGCAGCTTAAGGGACTGATTGCGGAAGAAAAAAGAGAGTTGGAAGTTGCAATTGATAATTATCAGCGCTCGCTTGAATTCGGTCCGATGGATTTGCAAGTTGCTAAAAAGCTCATCGAACTGTTGGTCAATGAAGGTCGTATCTCAGAAACTCAGAATGTAATCGATCGTTTGGAGGTTGTTCCGGCCAGCATGATTACAACGCAAGCACTTTTGCACGCACTGGCCGGAGAGAAAGAAAAAGCACTGCAAATCATCCAAAGAATTAATTGGGACCAGGTAACGGAAGTTCCAAACTGGATCTGGCGAGGTCGCATTCTGAAACTTCTCGGTGAGGAGCGTGATGCCGAAGACGCCGTGCTTCGTGCGGTCGCTCTCGACAACAATGATTTGAATGCGACTCGTGCCTTGATTGATTTTGCTGCTGAGCACCGTTCCGCAGCGTATACCTTCCGTTGCATACAAGGGGCCGAAAATCGCCTCACAGAATCATCGCAAATGCAATCATTGCTCGCCGATATTTACGATAGATTCTCGCGATACACGGACCCGATTTTTATCGAACACTATTTATGGCGTGCGGTTGCGGCGGATCCGACCAATGTTGCGATTCAAACAAAGTATGTTGATTTTTGTATCGACAGTAAGCGTCTCGGGTCAGCGATCGCCCATCTCGACGGCATCTTAGAGGATCATATGGAACCGGAGAAACAGAATGAGCCGGTTGCGGTGTGGGCAAGGCAGACCCTGGCCAGGATCCTCTCGTCACAACCAGACCATCAGGCGTTTCAGCAGGCGCTCGGCTTGCTTGAAGCAAATCGTGTCGGCGGACAGTTATCTCAATACGATCGACGACTCAAAGGATTTTTACTAGCACAGCGTGACGAGCCTTTTTACCGTCAACATGGAATCCGATTGTTGGAAACGATTCCGGAGCGATCCTTAAAGCGTCGCGAAAGTCTCGCCTTGGCGGAACTCTATTTTCTGAGTGATCGGTGGCGGGAGTGTAAGGCACTGATGGAACGTTTAAACGTGCAGCATCCGAAAGACATCGATTTATTAAGTCGTTACTGTGAAATGCTGTTTGAAAAAGGGGAAGATACGCAGGCTGAACGTTGGCTCCGCAGGTTGGAACAGGTTGCCCCGGATAGCCTGCCCGCGCTGAAGCTGAAAGCCAGAGATGCAAAAATGCAAGGCAAATTCGCGCTATCTGAATTTGAAAAATCAATGCTCAATTCGCTCTCCAGCGGGAGGCAGCGGCCGGCTGGTTGGCAGCGGGTACGAATGGGGAAAGTTTTTGAAGCAGCCGAACTGTACGAGGCAGCGGAGACTCAGTATCGCGATGCTGCGACCCAGGATGAAAAATTCAATTTCGACTTGGCAGCCTTTCTAGGGCGCCAGGGAAAGTTGAGTGAAGCGATCGAAGTCTGCACTCCAATCGTGTCTAAAGAAAATATCAGCGATATTTGCACACTGCTGTTTAACGCCATCTCCACGAGCACGCAGGAGATTCGATCTTCCGATCTGCAGCAGCTTCAAGATTGGATTGCAATGGCTAAAGAAGAATTTCCGAATGACTGGAAAACACGAATGCAGGAGGCATTTTTGCTTGACCGTCAGGGAAATACGGTGGACGCAGTAGAGCGATTGAATGCCATGGATTGGGATAAGCTCTCTGAATTTGAGCAGGGTATGATCGCTAACAACCGAGCTTACCTCAATCTTAAGCTGGGTAAAAACGGGGATGTTATTGTGGACGATCTGGCAATCGCATTTGAAAAATTGGGTCCACGAATCGAAATTCTTGATACACGTGCATTGGCGTCCATTCAAAGTAAAGAGTTTGAAGATGCCATTCGGGACTTGAATCTCGCAACTCAATTTGAGCCAGGTTCCGGTCGTTATCATTTCCACCTGGCGCTTGCCTATCAGGGGACTGACAACCGGGCTGCGGCAAAGGAGGCTCTAGAGTCGGCAAAGATGATTGGCCTTGCACCGAGCATCAGAGAACCTTTGGAAAAGCGAAAATATGAAAAGCTGTTAAGTTGGCTCAATAAGTAAAGCGATTAAATAGGTACTTAAGCAAAATATTGGATTGAGATCAGATGCGAAAATTAAATGTAAAGTTTTTAGTTGTCTTCCTGTTGGCCTTGGCGGTGATCGGAGGCGGGATTGCAGGTGTTCTGACACTGCGGTCGGATCCATCTGCAAAGTATTTAGCCGATGCGCGAGAGGCGAAGCAGGCAGCAGATTATGACGAAGCAATTAAAAATTACCGGGCGTATTTGGGTTTTCACCGGGATGATCAGGATGTACTGGTTGAGGCGGCGGAAGTCGGAAGTCATTGCATCACTGAAGAAGTGATTCAGAATTCCAAGCAGGCGTTACCCTCATTGAGACTGATGGCTCGTGCACTGCGTAATTCGCCACGACGAAGTGATATCCGTCGTAATCTTGCCGAGGGTCTTATCGCGATGGGTTTCCTCGCTCGTGGCTCGGATGGCGAGCGGACATTCTTCGCAGAAGCACAAAAAGAAGTTCAGAAACTTCGTCGGGACGAAGAAGATCCTAAGCTTGACTTTATGTATGCCCAGTGTGCCGATCGCCTCGAAAAATTCAGCGAATCAATCAGCGCTCTTGAGAAGTTAGTAGGCTATCAGCCGTCAAAAAAAGAATTCAATGATGATTCAGCGACTGCTGGCGATATGATCGATGCTCATGTACTGCTGGCGAACATTTATCATCAGCGAGGTCGGGGGCGAGATGACGAAATATTGGCCGACCGTGTGATGGATAAAATGGTCGAGCGAAACACGAATCAGGCAGACGCTTATTTTCAGCGGGCGATTTACAGCAAAAAATTCAATCGAGCAGGCACGTTTGCACAGAGGGAGGAGCGGAAAGCTGGAATTGTATCTGACCTTGAAACAGCTCTCTCAATTGATCCAGACAATTTGGATGTGTTGATTGAATTAGTTGATCAACAGATTCGGAACGATAATACACAGGTTGCCGAAGAATATCTGGCACATGCTCGCCAGGTCGACCCGAAAGATCCACGAGTCTACGTGCAGATGGCTCGAATTGAGAGATCGCGGAATGATGGGGAGGCGGAATTAGCGACCATCGAGGCTGGTTTGGAAGTTATCCCGACGGATCGACAACTGATTAGCTTGCTCCTCAATGCACAGTTGGTTCAAAAGCAGCCAGAGAAAGCCAAAAAAACCATCGAACGGATGAGGACCTTAAATTATCCGCCCGAATGGATCGCGTTTTCCGAGGCCAAGGTGTTGTGTTTGGATGAGCAGTGGAGAGAGGCAAGCACGAAACTCGAGGCATTACGCCCTCGAATGAATATCTTTCCGGCTTCGATGACGCATTCACTCGACCATCTGCTTGGGCGTTGTTACAAGGCGATGGGCCAACCGGATCGACAGCTGGATACCTACGCAAGAACACTCGCCGATGATCCACAGTCGGAAGTAGCGCTGGCCGGCCAGGCAGAAGCATTGGTCGCACTGAAGCGGATGCCCGAGGCCCTGGAGAAGTTGACGCTCTTGAAAGAAGTGATGGGAAGTGAGTCGTTTGATAGCGATGAAGGCTTGCGGGCACTCTATTTGGCGACACTGGCATCGCTTTCGCAGGATGACACTCAATACAAGGATCGATTGGAGGGAGCCAAACAGGAATATGTGGGTCGTGATGATGTTTCGGATGCGGATAAGGCGGTGGTTCGGGCAGAGGGATTGATTCGTCGCGGTAAGATTAAGGATGCGCTGGATTTGCT
>JAYYJN010000153.1:0-5088 GCA_036146215.1 Planctomycetota bacterium | reverse complement strand
CGAATGCGACTTTGCCAGTAAGTATTTCCTGTGCTGAGAATAATCTGGGAGTCGACAAATCGGTTGCAGGTTCGGTCCTTCCACTCGGTGCGACAATCAATATGGACGGCACGGCTATCTACCTGGGCTTGATCGCACTGTTCGCGGCGCAAGCAACGGGCATCGATTTAACAGCGATGCATTATTTTATGGTCGCGCTGACCGCGACACTCGTTTCGATCGGGGCTGCCGGCATTCCCTCCGCCGGGTTGTTATTGGCCGCAACGGTCCTTGAGGTGATTGGGATTGGCCCCGAGCAGTCAGTGTTAGTGATTGCTTTTATTTTCCCGTTTGATCGATTGCTCGATATGATGCGGACCGTAACCAACATTTCGGGAGATGCAGCTGTCGCTTGTGCAGTGGGAAAGTGGGACGGAAATTTAGATGAAGCGGTCTTCCGCAGGGACACCGAAGTTTAAAGAAGCCGCGTGTGATAGCGACTGTCGACCTATTCTTTAATCAGGTCATGCACGGTGCCGCCCGAGGGAATCATCGGTAACACATGCGCCTGATAGGGAACGGCAACATCCAAAAGGTAGGGCCCATCGGCATGGACCATTTCACGGATGGCACCCTCTAGATCGGTCTTCCGATACACCGTCTCTGCGTTCCAGCCATATCCCCGCGCGATCGCGACAAAATCTGGGTACCGCTCCGCGGCAAAGGGTCCACCGCCGGCTCCAATTGCTTCGGCATGATCGATCGGACCAAGATAGGTATGAGCACGGTTTCCATCCATGAACCGATCCTCCCACTGCACGACCATTCCAAGGTGTTGATTATTGAGTAGCAACACTTTCACGGGAAGGTTTTCACAGTAACAGGTCGCCATTTCCTGAATGTTCATTTGAAAACTTCCATCCCCGTCAATGTCGACGACCAATTTGTCGGGGCATGCCGCTTGGGCTCCCATTGCGGAGGGAAGCCCGAAGCCCATGGTGCCCAACCCGGAACTCGAAAGCCAGGTTCTCGGATGCGAGAAATGGTAGAACTGGGCGGCCCACATTTGATGTTGTCCTACACCCACCGTAATGATCGTTTCCCGATCTTGCGTTGCTCGAGAGAGTTCCGAGATTGCATGCTGCTGAAGAATGCCATCAAAATCGGTGTCGTAGTGGAACGGGTCGTCCCGCTTGAGTCGCTGACATTCTTTCAGCCACTTCGTGTGGTCTTCCGGCTTTTCGACGATTTTGTTGAGTTCTTCAAGTGCGTAGCGCGCATCGCTGACAATCGGAATGTGCGCAACCTTATTTTTATTCAGCTCTGCCGCATCAATGTCGATGTGGATGATTTTAGCCCGCGGGGCAAACTCTGCCAGTTTTCCGGTAACGCGGTCGTCAAACCGCACCCCGACCGCAAGAATAAGATCGGCTTGATGAACTGCTAAATTCGCATACACACTGCCATGCATCCCCAGCATGTCGAGCGAGAGGGGGTTGTCTCTTGGCACCGCACCAAGCCCCATGAGCGTCATCGTTACCGGAATTTCTGTTTTATCAATTAACGTTCGCAGCGCATCGCTTGCTTCGGAGGCAATGATGCCCCCACCGACATAAAGCACCGGCCGTTTGGCCATTTTGATTGCCGCCGCCACCTGGCGGATTTGTTCCGGTCGTGCTTTGTCTGGCTTGCCGAACCGATAGCCGGGTAAATCCATCGGTGCTTCCCAGTCCGGTTCCACCATCGCAAGTTGGACATCTTTTGGGACGTCGACAAGGACTGGCCCAGGTCGACCTGTATTAGCAATATGGAACGCTTCTCGCATCACGCGCGGAATATCCTCCACGCGGGTGACCAGATAGTGATGTTTTGTGATCCCGCGGCAAACTTCAACGATTGGTGTCTCTTGAAATGCGTCTGTTCCAATCACCGAGGTTCCGACCTGGCCGGTGATGGCCACCATGGGAATGCTATCGAGTTTGGCGTCGGCAATTGCGGTGACGAGATTGGTGGCCCCGGGTCCGCTGGTCGCAATACAAACACCGGTCTTTCCGGTGGCACGGGCATAACCCTGCGCGGCAAACCCGCCACCTTGCTCATGTCTCGGAAGGATAGTCCTCAAATCGGCATGGTGACGGCGTAGCGCCTGATGCAAGGGCATGCTTGCTCCGCCCGGATAGGCGAAAACTAAGGGAACACCCTGATCGATCAGACAGCGTACGATTGTTTCCGCACCATCAATAACGGTTTGTTTGCTCGATTGCGTGGCCACGCGATCCCTCTGCACCGGATTGCGAATTGTGTGTGATTCCCGGCTTTCCCTCGGGAGACGAAAACGGTCAGTGGCTCGGCCGGATATTCGAGCCACAAATGAAAAGTCTCGACGTTAAAGAATAGACTCTCAGCACTGAGAGATCAAGTTTCGCAACCGGCTCTAGAGGGCCGTGCGGCGGAGAACGGGATCCAGAAATGCACCGGTCACACTGCCCGGTGTTTGAGCCACCGTTTCGGGTGTTCCACTCGCCACGACCCTGCCCCCGTTCTGTCCACCCTCGGGACCGAGATCAATGACCCAGTCGGCTGCTTGGATCACATCCAAATGGTGTTCAATCACGAGCACGGTATTCTCCTGATCGACCAATTGTTGAAAAACACTTAGCAGGCGGCGTAAATCCTCGAAGTGAAGACCCGTGGTCGGTTCGTCTAGGATATAAAATGAGCGTCCGCTTCTGTTTTTTCCCAACTCGGTTGCCAACTTCACACGTTGGGCTTCGCCCCCCGAGAGTGTGCTGGAAGGTTGCCCCAGCGTGAGGTAGCCGAGGCCGACCTGATCCAAGCAGTCCAGTATGCGGTGAATCGAAGAAAAGTTTTCAAAAAAATCCTTTCCCTCGCTGATTTGCAGATCGAGCACATCGGCAATCGAAAGATCCCGATAACGGACCTCGAGTGTCTGCCGATTAAACCGTTTGCCACGACATTCGTTGCAGGGCACGCGCATATCAGGCAGGAAATTCATGTTGATTTTCCGTTCCCCGTGCCCCTGACATGCTTCGCAACGCCCTCCCTTGTTATTAAAGCTGAAACGACTTCCGTTGAATCCCCGAGCCCGGGCTTCTTTGGTGGCTGCGAATATCTTTCGAATATCGTCAAATATTCCGGTAAATGTTGCCGGGTTGCTCCGCGGAGATCGACCGAGCGGTCTTTGATCGACAAGGACCAACTTTTCAATTTTCTCAAGCCCGCGTAAACCACGGTGGTCCGCTGGCTTGGGAGCCACCCCCCCAAGTTTTCGAATGGCGGCGCGTGCAAAAGTTTCATGGATCAGGGAACTTTTGCCACTGCCGCTGACACCCGTGATGCAGATAAAGGTTTCAAGAGGAAACCGGACATCGATGTGCTGCAAGTTATTGGCGGTCGCACCGAGTAGTTCCAGCCAGCGGTCTTTTTGCGGAACTCTCCTTGTTTTGGGCGACGGGATGAACGCTTTGCCTGATAGGTATTTTCCAGTGATCGAGTTGGCGTTTCGGCAAATTGTATCCGGGTTCCCGCTAGCCACGACATGGCCACCCTGTTGACCGCCTGTGGGACCCAAGTCGATCAAGTGGTCGCTAGCGCGCATCATTGCCTCGTCGTGTTCGACCACCAATACCGTATTTCCCTGCTGTTGCAAGTTGCGCAGGGCATCAATTAAACGTTGGTTGTCGCGAGAATGTAGTCCAATCGATGGCTCGTCGAGGACATAGCAGATACCGATGAGCCCTGAGCCTATCCCGGTCGCGAGGCGAACCCGCTGTAGTTCGCCCCCGCTCAGCGTATCGGTGGAGCGATCCAGCGTCAGGTAATCGAGTCCCACTTGCTCAAGAAACTGTAATCTTCGGAGGACCTCGCGTATGATCGGCTCTGCAACGGGTTGCTCGTCCGGTTCAAACTGAAGTTGAGATATGAATTGAATTGCCTCGGTCACCGAACACGCTGTTATCTCCTGAATCGCGCGTCCTGCAAGTTGGACTCCACGAGCGGCGTCGCACAAGCGTGACCCCTGGCAAGCGGAGCAGGTTACCTCACCGCGAAAGGATTCAAGTAGCTCCTGGCGGCGACTACTGGAAGTGGTTGCCAGTTCCTGTTCGAGCAAATTCAGTAAACCGATAAACTGATCGTTACCGCGCAGAAAAACACTCCGGGTTGCTGCAGACATCTTGGCGATCGGTGCATCCCAGGCCCACTTCTTTTGTTTGAGGAAGGGTTCCAGGGCATCCTGCTGTTCGTTCAGTTTTTTTTTGGAAAATCCCTTCCAAGGCAAAATCGCACCGCCGGCCAACGAGAGTTGATCGTCGGGGATAACGATTTCCGGGTCGAATTCGTAGCAGACTCCTAAACCATCGCATTGTGGACAGGCCCCGTAAGGGCTGTTAAAGCTGAAGGTGCGAGGTTCGAGTTCATCGTAGCTGATCTGGCATCTCGGACATGCATACCGAGTACTAAAAATCAAATCGCGCCAGGAGGGCCCATTACCGCTACCATCGTTTTGTTTCGAATTTTTTTGTTTTGACTTTCTTACCGTTTCACGATCTTGTGCCGGTTCGTCTGATTCGAGATAGCAGAGAATAACCGTTCCCTCGCCGTACTCAATCGCGGTATGAATCGATTCGGCTGTTCGCTTTGAAAGTCCAGAACGAATGACAATCCGATCCACGATCGCTTCAATGTCATGGTTCTTCCGAACCGAGAGTTCGGGGATCTGCTCGACATCAATCACCTCTCCATCGACACGCGCCCGTACGAATCCCAGTTTGCGAATCTGTTCGAAGGTTTCTTGATGTTTTCCTTTACGACCGCGAACCAGCGGAGCCAGGATCATCGCTTTGGTGCCCTCCGGAAGTCGGGCGATCGAATCGAGAATTTGTTTTGGAGTCTGCTGCGCAATCGCGTTTCCGCATTGATGGCAAAAGGCTTGGCCCAACCGGGCCATCAGCAATCGCAAGTAATCATAGGTTTCAGTGAGTGTGGCCACCGTGCTCCGTGGATTCCTGAGCGATATACCTTGGTCTATCGAGATGGTCGGTTGGAGCCCCTCGACCAGATCGACATCGGGTCTTTCCATCTGGGAAA
>JAYYJN010000152.1:0-9667 GCA_036146215.1 Planctomycetota bacterium | reverse complement strand
AAGGCCTGAGTTTTTGAGTAGAACCGTTTATGAGAGTCATTGTGAAGCAAAGCGAAACATCCTGAAAGACATCCTGGCGCTGTGCGGCCGGACGCAGGTCTAATCCGTAACAGCGTGCAACGAATTTGGAGTGCCAAGTGGCCCGATACTGGAGTTTATTGTTCTTGCTTGTGCCGATACTCGGTACGGCACTGTTTGTGGTCGCGTACGATGAGCACAGTCAGCCTCTGATCAATCACTGGTTCCCGAAAGACGTTTCCGAGTATGGCCATGTCATTGATGGGCTGTTCATGGTGATTCTCTGGCTAACTGGGATCGTCTTCATCGGCACCGAGTTGACCTTAGTCTGGTTCATGTGGAAATACGAAGCCAGCGTGCGGAACGAACCGGCCAAGTTCACCCATGGAAGTCACAACTTGGAGGTGGTCTGGACTATAATCCCGGCAGCGACGCTGCTATTTATTGCGATTTATCAATTGAACGCATGGGCCGACACGAAGGTGCGGGTTCCTGAGCAACCGGGCATGACCGTTGAGGTGACAGGCCGGCAGTTTGAGTGGCGTTTGCGTTATCCCGGGCCCGACGGGAGCTTTGACACGCCGGACGACTTATTTTCGGTCAACGAACTTCACGTACCAGTGAACGAGGATATCTTGGTGCAGCTCAAGAGTGCCGATGTGCTGCATGACTTTTTTCTACCCAATCTGCGGGTCAAACAGGACGCTGTGCCCGGCATGAAGATACCGGTGTGGTTCCGCGCTACGGAAGAAGGCGTGTTTGATTTGGTCTGTGCGGAGCTATGTGGTTGGGGACACTACAAAATGAAGGGGCTTTTGCGCGTACAAAGCCGCGATGACTTTAATGCCTATTTAGACGATTTGAGAGAAAAGCAGCATCTCACATCGTTGGCTGAGGGAGATGACGAATCATGAGCACTGCATCCACAACCGATTCTCACCACCATACATCCGGCGAAAATGCGCCCGGTGGCTTCAGCCACTTCATCTGGACGTATGTGTTCTCGAAAGATCACAAGATTATCGGTTTGCAGTTTCTCTTCTCGACGCTGATCTGGTTTTTGATCGGCGGGCTATTGGCCCTGGCGATGCGTTGGCAGATTGCCTGGCCCTGGGGTGAGGGTGCTCCGTTCGGAATTCAGGGGATGCCGATTCTAGGAAATTTGTTTTTCGCTGAGCAAGGCGGTCAGATTTCTCCGGAATTCTACACCATGCTGTTCACAATGCATGCAACAGTGATGATATTTTTTGTGATCATTCCTGTTCTGGCCGGTGCCTTTGGCAACTATCTGATCCCGTTGATGATCGGTGCCGACGACATGGCGTTTCCGACATTGAATATGCTCAGCTATTGGTTCATGTGGCCAGCTTTTATCGTCATGACCGCTGCTTTTTTTGTAGAAGGCGGTGGTCCGGCAGCGGGTTGGACTTCGTACCCCCCGCTCTCGGTGTTGACCGAAGCTGCCCCCGGAAGTGGTGCGGGGCAGACATGTTGGCTAGTTGGTGTCACGCTGGTCGGAATTTCTTCAATGATGGGTTCAGTTAATTATCTGACCACGATCCTTCAGATGCGTGCTCCCGGCATGACAATGTTTCGCCTGCCGCTCACGATTTGGAGCATGTTTATCACTGCAATACTTCAAGCTTTTGCCTTGCCGGTGTTGACGGCGGCGGGTGTGATGCAGTTGACTGATCGTTTAATCGGCACAGGTTTCTTTTTGCCCGACGGTGCCACGGCGAACAATATGCCGATTGCCACTGGTGGCGGCCAACCGCTGCTCTGGCAGCATCTATTCTGGTTTTATTCGCACCCGGCCGTCTATATTATGATTCTTCCGGCGATGGGAATGGTTTCGGATATTATTAGCTGCTTCGCCCGAAAGCCGATTTTCGGTTATAAGCCGATGGTCTACTCGATTGCAGGAATCGCCGGTCTGGGGTTCGTCGTCTGGGGGCATCACATGTTTGTCTCCGGAATGAATCCATTTCTCGGCATGACATTTATGGTGGCCACGATCATGATTGCACTACCGAGTGCAATTAAAGTCTTCAACTGGTTGGGCACGATCTGGAGCGGCAAACTGCTGTTTACGACACCGATGCTGTTTGCCCTCTCGTTTGTTTCGATGTTTATCATTGGAGGACTGTCTGGTATCTTTATGGCCGCCACGCCGGTCGACATCTTTATTCACGACACCTATTTCATTGTGGCACACTTTCACTATGTGTTGTTCGCTGGCACCGCGATGGGTGTGTTTGCTTCAATCTATTTCTGGTTCCCCAAAATGTTCGGGCGGATGATGAACGAGGGTTGGGGAAAGGTCCATTTCATTCTCACATTTATCTTTCTGAACGGCACATTTTTTCCGATGCACATTCTAGGTGTAGTTGGTTTTCCCCGTCGTTTGGCAGATGCTTATCAATACGAGGTGTTTCACAATTTGAAGCCCATGAATGAATTCATTACATGGTGTGCAATTGGTATGGTTGCAGCACAGGCTGTGTTCTTCGTTAATTTCTTTTACAGTATTTTCCTGGGCAAGAAGGTGGGCAGGAATCCATGGGGTGCGAATGGCCTCGAATGGGCAGCTCCGAGTCCCCCGGGGCATGGCAATTTTGATTTTCAGCCGATCGTCTATCGGGGCCCATACGAGTATGCCTCGCCGGAAGTCGACACGGACTTTTACCCACAGACGCAACCGCCCCCTGAGAAAGAGATACCGGCAGATACCCCGGAGGCGGTGCCGGTGGTTTCGAACTAACGACCGGATGGTCCGACGACCAGTTTCGGCGGTGGGGACTTATGCTTCAAAAAATTGACCAGCAGCAGAAAGCGGTTCACAGAGCGGGTGAATCGCGCCGTGCCGGTGACCTGCAACGGGGAGCGGAGCATGTCAGATTGTCACGCTGGCCCAATCGCATTGCCCTCACGCTGCTGATTGCCACGTGGTTGCAAATTTGTGCCGGAGGCCTCGTGACGACCAGTGGTGCCGGTATGGCGTTTGAGGATTGGCCTACTTCCGATGGCCAAAACATGTTTCTCTATCCCATTTTTGGGGCCGCAAAAGATAAGTTTATTGAACACGGGCACCGCCTTTTCGGTGCGACAGTGGGTCTGATTGCCATCGCATTGTGCGTGGTCACTTGGAGACACGATTCGCGGCGTTGGGTCCGGTGGCTCACGATCTCCGCTTTGGGCCTTGTGATTTTTCAAGGTATTTTAGGCGGGCTTCGGGTCCGATGGGATGATGTGCGAATTGCAAAGATTCACGGTTGTGTGGCCCCTCTGTTTCTGGGGCTGGTGGTGGCAATTGCAGTTGTCACTGCTCGGGGCTGGCAAGCGCGAAGCAACGGAACCATCTCGGCGGAGCGACGTCTTCGTCGGCTCGCTCTGTTTACCGTGGTGATGGCTTATGCCCAGCTCGTGCTTGGCGCTCAGTTACGGCACGTCTCTGTGATGTCGACGGGAGGCACCTTTCAAGCGGCCATTTTTTTCCACTTGTTCCTTGCCGTCGTCTTACTTTGCGAGGTGATTTTGTTTTGGTGGCAATCGGAGCGTCACTGCAAGGGTCATTCGGTGCTACTGCGACCGACGCGATTGCTGTTGGGACTTTTGACCGTGCAGGTGCTTTTAGGGTGTGGCACCTGGGTGCTAAAATATGCATGGCCCGGCGGGCTCTTCAGCGAGACTTCGGGACTTGCCGGTTGGACGAATACGGCGGGAGGTCCGCTACAGGCATTTGTGGTGACCGCACACGTTGCCACAGGATCGCTCATTTTAGGATCCAGTGTTTGGGCGGCTGTGCTTTTCTGCCGTGTCGCTAAGAAACGCGTCCGGCATGGGCGAAAAACAGAAGACGACAGAGCGGTTTCTGCGCTGGGGGTAACCGGATGAATTTGTCATCGCTTGCTTTAGGCCAAGATCGAAGTAGGTTGCTGCCGCACGCTGCAGCATTGCTGGAACTCACGAAACCAAGGATTGCCCTGCTCGAACTATTGACGGTGTGGGTCGCCGCTTGCGTCGCGTGTTCGGGCATTCCAAGCAACTGGATGCTTATTGTAAATGCTTTGATCGGCACGGCTTTGGTCGCTGCGAGTGCAAGCACGCTAAATCAATGGTTGGAGCGGAGTGCGGATGCCCAGATGGAGCGAACGGCGAACCGCCCGCTTCCCTCTGGTGAGGTCTCGGACCGAGAAGCTTTACTGCTGGGCTTGGTGAGTTTCGCTGTTGGAACCATCTATCTGGCGGTGCTGGTACATTGGGCCACAGCGATCCTGGGACTAGTGACCTGGGCGCTTTATGTTTGCGTGTATACGCCGCTTAAAAAACGGACCAGTGCGAATACCGTGGTGGGTGCCGTTGCAGGTGCTTTACCTGTTTTGATGGGTGCATCGGCAGTTCTATCCGATGGTGGGACTCGAGGTGGATTGCTGCTGTCGCTGATTTTATTCGGTATTGTGTTTTTCTGGCAGTTTCCACACTTTATGGCGATTGCCTGGATATATAGGGATGATTATCGGCGGGCGGGATTCAAGATGCTCACGGTGACCGAGCCAACCGGTCGCGTAGCTGGATTGCAGGCGGTTACCTCTGCGGCGATGCTCTTGCCGCTCAGTGTACTTCCGGCGGTGATGATGAAGGCCGGCCCGTTCTACCTTGTGTTGGCCATGACGCTTTCCTTGCTTCAATTGGCGACTGCGATTGATTTTTTGTTTCGACCCACAGATCGGTCCGCCCGCAGGATGCTTTGGATGTCATTAATCTTTTTGCCGGCAGTGTTCGGAATGCTTTGGCTGAGCCCCTTTATTTTTCCCTGGTTATAACTGGTTTCGATTGAAGAGAAAGTTTTTTTGTAATGTCGGAAGAGCATCACGGTCATATTAAACTTCGATATCATCCCGGCATGCCAATGTCGAATGGCAAGACGTGCATGTGGTTGTTTTTATCGACAGAAATTATGTTTTTTGCGGGCCTAATCGGAACGTACATTGTCCTTCGATTCGGTGCCCCGGCGTGGCCGCTTCCTCACGACGTGCATCTCAGTGAGCCGATTGGTGCGTTTAATACGTTTGTGCTTATTTGCTCGAGTGTGTCAGTGGTCCTCGCTCTGGAAGCCGCCCGACTTGATCGCGTGCGACAGGCAAAGGCATGGATCGCAACGACGCTCGTCTTGGGCTGCATCTTTCTCGGTATCAAAGGCTATGAGTACAAAGCAAAATTTTCGCATGGTATTTATCCCCAGAAGCCGCACAGCTTGATCTATGAGAAACCCGATCTGCCCTATGCCTCGATGGTACGGCAGACGCTCGAGGGCCATCAGGTACGACTTGCAAGGATTGAAGAACCCTCTACCGAGGAACTCGATCAACTTGCAATTTCGGGGACCTTACTTCGTTATTTCGCGCGGCCCGCCGAGTTAACTGCCGCGCAAGCGGGAGATCAGAGGGGACAAATTATCTTGAATCAATTGGCGGCGGCCATCATGCCTCACGGCGACCAGAAGGAAGTTCAGCAAAAATTGCTCAAGCAAGAGCAACAAAGACTGGAAAAGCAGCGGGACGAACTGAGTGCAAAGTTGGATCCCCTGCGGGCGAGGCAAAAAGAATTAAAAAGTCAGCAAGAGGATAACGCTGCAGTTGCGGAGCAATTAAAGGAGGTCAATCAAGAGGTTGCCACCGTCGGTGGTGAGGCAACCGAGGTAGAGGGTCGTTTAAATGCCATTACGATCTTGCAGGGTGCGGAAGATGGCCTGAACGAAAAATATCATTGGTTGCATCTGCCGATGGTGATTCCGGGCGGCAACATGTGGGCAAGCACATATTTTTTGTTGACCGGATTTCACGCGTTACACGTGGTCGTCGGGCTGATCGTGTTCGCATTATATCTGTTCATTCGACTCGACAGAGAACGGGCACCGCACATCGAAAATATCGGACTCTACTGGCACTTTGTTGATTTGGTCTGGATCTTTCTTTTTCCACTTCTTTATCTCTTTTAAGGGGCACCGATGTCCGGGCAACCAGAAACTGAATCGAATTTGTCGAGTGACCATGCGGCGGACCACGAGGCACATCACGGCGGGAGCATTAAGACATATGTCATTGTCTTTTTTGCACTTTGTCTGCTGACCACCGCATCGTTTTTTACATATAGTGAATTCTGGCGAGAACATTTTTCAGCGGAGGCCGGTTGGGCTTTTATGATGGCGGTCTCCTGTACCAAGGCCCTGTTGGTGGTCTTGTTTTTCATGCATCTGCTCTATGAAGCGAACTGGAAATATGTACTCACCATCCCGATGGTTTTTATGTCAATTTTTCTCGTCCTGATGCTAGTGCCGGATGTCGGAATGCGGATGAACCGGGTCTCAGAGGAGCGCCGGCGACACATGGCACTGGAACCGGTGCGTGATGTGCCTGCTGCGGAAAACACTTCGGGCGAAATGACGGACGCGACACACTCGCATCCCTGAGTGGGTATGTGCCGATCCGGCATGTTGCCGGCGGTCTATACGAAAGTTATCGATGAATGCAGTGCCACCGTCCATTTCAGTATCCGATTTGCAGCATCGCTATGGTGATCGTTGTGCACTCGATGCGCTGACATTCGAGGTGCGTCCGGCTGAAATCTTTGCCTTCGTTGGTCCTAACGGAGGAGGCAAGACAACACTCTTCCGGATTCTCTCGACCTTGATGCCGATGCAGCAGGGAGCGGCGCAAATCTTGGGCAACGATGTGAAGACCGCGGTCGGTCCGATCCGTCGCGAGAGTGGGGTCGTATTCCAGGCGCCGAGTTTAGACAAGAAACTGACAGTGGATGAAAATTTGCGGCATCAGGGGCATTTGTATGGTCTTCGAGGAAGCCAATTCGCCTCCCGTTGTGATGCCCTGCTCTCGCAAGTCGGATTGACCGATCGTCGGGGCGAGTTGGTCGAGAAACTTTCAGGAGGATTGCGACGACGCGTCGAGTTGGCGAAAGGGATGCTGCATCAACCTCGATTGTTGTTACTCGATGAGCCAAGCACGGGACTCGACCCTGCCGCACGCAGTGACCTGTGGAACTATCTGCATCAACTGCAAGTAGAGCAACACGTAACGGTTGTGCTGACGACACATCTTTTGGAGGAGGCTGAAAGGGCTGATCGGGTTGCTATTTTGAACGAGGGAAAACTGGTCGCGCTCGATTCACCGGATGCCTTACGGGCAACGGTCGGTGGGGATGCCATCACGATCCAAAGCAAAGCAAGCGAAAGACTGGCAGAAGATATCGGGCACAAGTTCGGTTTTTCGTGCGAAGTTCTGGATGATCAGGTTCGCTTTGAACAACCGGATGGGCACCGTTTAATCGCCAAGATCGTCGAGGCTTTTCCCGGATGCATCGAGGCAATTACCTTTGCTCGACCTTCACTTGAGGATGTGTTTATCGATCGCACGGGTCATCGCTACCGGCAAGACCAACTCGCGCAAGAGACAAGCCGCTAACAGAAAACATGCACCAATTATCAGGTAACGATACGTTGAGTTCATCTGTCACCACTGGTGGTTTAGCAAAATCGATGTCAGGCGGATCCTGGTTGGCGGTCTGGACGCTATGCGAGCGTGAACTGGTCCGTTTTTTTCGGCAGCGGAATCGCGTGATCGGTGCGCTCGGTCAACCCGTGTTGTTCTGGCTCCTTTTTGGTTCAGGATTCGGGTCTTCATTTCGCATGCCGGCCGAGGGTGGAGATTCGGTCGACTATTTTCAGTATTATTTTCCGGGCACGTTGGTGCTGATCATTTTATTTACCTCAATTTTTGCGACGATCTCAATCATTGAAGACCGTCGCGAAGGTTTTCTGCAGGCGGTGCTGGTGGCTCCCGTCTCCCGCTTTGCCCTGGTTCTGGGGAAGGTGCTCGGGGGAAGTTTGATCGCCCTGGCCCAAGGCGTGCTATTTCTGTTTTTGGGTCTCACCATCGGCATCTCCTTCTCGCCCCTGCAATGCCTGATGATTGTGGCCTACCTGTTTGTGATCGCGATTGGTCTGACCGCATTAGGTTTTATTTTGGCCTGGAGACTTGACTCAACTCAGGGATTTCACGCCATCATGAGCGTTTTCCTGCTGCCGATGTGGTTGCTTTCAGGCGCTTTTTTTCCGGCGAGCGATAACGTGCTCGCCTATGTCCTAACTGTCAATCCGTTGACCTATGCGGTCGCGGGTCTTCGTAGATTACTGTTTGGCTTTGCGTTTCCGGATTTGCCGAGCGCGGCAGTTTGTTTGCTGGTTACGATTGGCTTTGCGGTTCTCTGCCTCACCATTGCCGCGTGGTCAGCGCGTCACACAACGGAAGGTGATCTTCTCTCATGAGTAAATCTGTAAAAATTTGGATGTCCCTACTGCTGCTTTCACTCGCGGCCTATACGCTCTATTCGATGGTCAAGATTTCCAGTCAGTTGGGCAATACAGCGGAGGACGCCGATAATAAAACAGCTCCAGCCGATCCAATAGATCTTGACGCGTTTCAAATGACCTCCCAGTCTGCGGAGCCCTTTGCGTTTGATGAACTTAAAGGGAAAGTCTGGATTGCAAGTCTTTTTTTCTCTTCCTGCCCACACGAGTGCAAAAGTCTTAATCAAACGATCAGTGCGCTGAATCGCGATCCCGATTTCAAGGATGTACAGTTTGTCTCCGTTTCGGTCGATCCGGATGTCGACAGTCCGCAGACACTTGCAGAATATTCTGCATTGTTTGATGCCGACCCCGACAAATGGTTTTTTCTGACCAGTGACTTGCCTCAGGTACAGCGGTTTGGCCGGGCCATTGACGTTCCGGCTGCCTTTAAAACGCACACTCGCAGTCTGGTGCTTGTCGATAAGCAGGGAAAGCCCCGAGGACAATTTCGTTATAACGACGCGGCAGACATCGCTCGACTGAAGGCCGAACTCCCTGAAGTTCTGGCTGAGCCGATCGAAAAAAAACCATCGGCTGAACCGAGTGCATCCAAGACGACGCCCTCCGAGAAGACGAAAGAGACGGATAGCAATGGGGGCTCAACAACATGAATCTGGATGCAGGAATCTTTCCGCTTGTTAACGCAACCCTTAATTTTCTGGCCACCATTCTGTTGGTGCTAGGGTTTGTGTTGATCAAGCAACGGAAAGAAAAAGCACATAAGTGGACCATGCTTTCCTGTTTTCTAGTGTCAGTGATCTTTTTGCTTTGTTACCTGACTTATCACTATCTGGCAGGGAGCACACGTTTTCCCAGTTACCCACCCACTTGGGTTCGCTATCTCTATTACGTGATTCTGCTCACACACGTTGTGCTGGCGATGTATGTTCCGGTTGGTGCCGTGGTCACCATTTATCACGGTCTGCGTTCGCAAACTGAATCCCCAGAGTCTGGATCGTATCGAGCAAAGCACCGAAGATGGGCGAAAATCACGTTTCCTATTTGGCTGTATGTCTCAGTGACTGGGGTCGTTGTTTATTTGATGCTGTATCAAATTTATCCTCCCTTGGCATCCTGACTGAAGTGACAAAATACCTAGACCCTTTTCCTCAGCGGGCCTATAATAAAATAGCAGTTGATTTACCTGGGAAAAAATCGCATGCAAGGATATGATCCGACCATTGGCAAAGTGGCTCGAAGTTTACTCGCAAGCTGCATCTGGTT
>JAYYJN010000151.1:0-4943 GCA_036146215.1 Planctomycetota bacterium | reverse complement strand
CGGGATGTTTTACTCCCTGCCGAGTGAGGCGGAATGGGAATACGCAGCGCGAGCCGGTTCCAAAACCGCATATTATTTCGGTGATGATTCAAACCAACTAGGTGACTATGCATGGTATGCCGAAAATGCAGACTCCCAATTACATCAGGTCGGTACAAAAAATCCGAATCGTTGGGGCCTGTATGACATGTATGGAAATGTGGCTGAGTGGGTGCTCGATGGCTACGATTCCGAAGGATTTGCGCCCGGTGGCAAAATCCGCTGGTCCACGGAAGTTTTTCCCCGAGTCATTCGAGGTGGTTCATGGGAAAGCCCGGCGGAGTCGTGTCGAAGTGCAGCACGATTGGCATCGGACGATGAATCGTGGAAGGAAGAAGACCCGAACTTGCCGAAGAGTCCATGGTGGCTAACCACAGATCCGGCGCGTGGGATTGGATTTCGTCTTGTTCGCCCACTAACACCGCCCACAGGCGATGAGATACAGAAGTATTGGGAGATTGATGCAGAGGAGATTGGATGGGACGTGGAGGATCGGTTGGATGAGGGGCGAGGAGTAAAAGATAATATCCATCCGGCCCTGCCGAAGGTATTGCAGCAGTTGAAAAAAATAGCGCAATAGGGCCCGCTATCATCGCGTGCGTTCGTTCAGCAGTCACTGCAGTGAAAGTCGTGATCCAATGCAACGAAAGCCGTATAAGGAACAGATGATTGATTACGTTGATTGTTACGTTGTTCAGTCTTCTGATAGGACTGTGGATCTTGATCTCCGCAGTTGGGAGCGGACCGGTTTTAGCCATGCAGCGAGTGGCTCTCTCAACGTGTTCCGAAAAGGAAACCGCAGAGTTACTGAACCAGGTGATTTCCTCTGGTGAAATCGATGCACAGTGGTTGTCGTCAGTCGGTTTTCAACCCGTAGACGCTTACCGGGTCGAGCGAATGAGTGGTGTTAACGGGATGGTGGTATGGAAGTTGGAGAACCAGCAGACATATGTCTGTGCTTATTTGCTCGTTAACGCTCAAGTGATTTTTGACATCGTTACGATCCTCGGGTCAGGCATGCTTACAACCGGAAAATCGAAAGATAGCCAATTGCTGCCTTATGCTCCCGGAAGTTACATGCAGAGTTTTACCGCAACTATTCCAGTCCTTTATCGTCGACACAGGGAGGGATTACAGACGTTGGAAAGGTTGAAAAAAGGGGTGCCTGTTGCGGGCGACCAATCGTTTGAAGAGTATTTTTCGGAGGCCATGCTAGAACAATCCGCATACATCCGATCTCTGTCATTCTGGCCCTTCCGGATTCCTTGGTGGTATTTTACGCGACGGTCCGGGCGCCACGAAAAGACCATTGCGCAACTGGAAAAAGCAAACTTTTAGATTGAATACATCCGTTTTCCAAGACCCACTTTAGGGATCGCCGCTGCCCGCTCCTTCCTTGGTCGGCTGGCAACTATATTTGCTGGCTAAGTAGTTCACCGAATCGACCAACAGATCTTGATACGGTTTTCGTGCCCAATCATTCACGTCGTGTCCGACCGTGAGGCCGATTACCTCGGCTTTGCCTTGAGGGCACGCCCACATCACCACCGCTTCTTCGTCACCTTGGACACCTCGGATCAAAGGCACCACTTCCTTTAAAATGTAAAGATTGTTGTATAGTTCTGTGTTGCCGGTTAAAAATGTTTTTGGAAAGCGCTTTGTGGCCGCATGCTCTCCCACGCGATGCATCGTTATTGGCTGGCTTGGCCCGTGGGTGGTACTGGCCACCCCCGTAAAATCACCCCAAGCAGGGAAAGGTCGCGAACCCTGAGTTAATCGCCACTCGGTCACTAGTTGCGCATCGGCGTTCGCTTTTCCGTGATAATCCGGTCCCAGACTTCCTGGCTCTCCGCTTTTGAAGGTGGGCCACCAACTATGCATTGCACAGTGAATCAGCAGGGCCGGCACGCCGTGCTCTCGAGTCTGAGCGATCAAGTTGGCCGCTGCGTCAGTATCGCGCGATCCCGCAAAACAGAAATTATAAACAATTGCATCAAACGGTTTGCCGAAGTCAGGCGTATGCAATTTTTTAATTTGCGCTTCGTGGTCTCCGGTCATGACCGTCAATTCCCACCCTGCACGTTTGGCGAGCTGACGAAAAATGGCCAATTGTGGGGTGTAGCGATGATAGGTTCCCGGCTCGTGTGTGAAATAGAGGATTTTCGAAGTCTTTTTTTCCACCGCTCTTAGTGTTTGGCAGAGCAGCAGCGTAACAATGATTCCCAACGAGAAGCATAAGACCCGCATCAGGCACCTCCGAGATTCAAGGTTTGGCTAACTGTCGCATCTTACTTCCTGTTGGATCGCTGTCGAGACTGCTCTTTAATTCGTCCCAAAAACGAAGCATGCAGGGGTGGTTGGCAGGCAAGGAGTGCATCCTCATAAAACGCGGGATCATCGCCCATCCAATCAATAATGTTGGCAACTTTGAGTGCCGCGCGGCTATTTAATTCAAGCAGGCGACGCAAGTGCTCACGGGCAACTTCCCGATCGTCCAGGTTGTAGAGTGTCCAGGCGGCCATTGCTACAACCTCATCACAAGGGTCGTTTAAAAGTTTGCGGATCAGATCTTTTTGTCCCCGAGCCCCCATGCCGAGTCGAAAAAGTCCTACGCATCCCCAATAACGAATGCCACTATCGGGGTCGTGCGCCATGGTAACCAATCGATCCAAGTCCACTTCTTTTCCGTCATGGAGAGCCGTGTTGCAGGCGTCCAATAACTGCTCAAGCGGATAGATATTCGGATCGCGAATCATCTCATAAATGGTCATTCCATTTTCCGCGGCTCGATGAACCATTTCGCTTTCGGGTAACAGGCCTGCATCAAAATGTTGCACTTGCCATGCCCGCAGCTTGCGACGCATGTCGGTGAGAATATGTTGATATTCTGGATCTGCAGCCAAGTTGCGAATTGAATATGAATCGTTCCAGGTATCGTACAATTCTTCGACCGGCTTCGGCTGGAAGAAACGGCCCGTGGTATGATTTGTCTTTCCTTGCTCATGATACGCTTGCCAAGCGCTGGCGGCAGGTGCCCGCCAAAGATATGCCAGATACTGCCCACGCGGCACATACGGCATCATGTGCCGTATATAGAGGTAACGCTTGTCACGTATTGCACGGGCTGCATCGTATCGCTCGTCCATTCTACCCCTGTAAGCAACGGCAAAGTCTCGAGGCGGATCCTGGCGCGGCCCGAGAAAAATGCGACCTTGCATGACATCTGGAATCTCAGCATCGGCCAGCGCAAGCCAAGTCTTGGGTAAGTCGACAAAGCTTACAATTCTTTCAACCGAATCGCCCGGACGTTCAGCCGGATAGAGCCTCTCAAAACGTCGTGGGATGCGAATGATCAAGGGGCAATGAATGCCCGAGTCAAGCAAAAATCGCTTACTTCGGGGAAGTACGCCTCCGTGGTCCGAGTTGTAGATCACGATTGTATTTTCACGGAGGCCGGCAGCGCATAGTGCGTCGAGGTTTTTCCCAATCTGCGTATCCATCCTTTGGATCGCATCTTGGTACTTTGCATAATTTTTTCGGATCACGGGCAAATCAGGGTGGTAGGGCGCGAGCTTTACGTTTTCTGGTTTATGGGTTGTTCCCTCGACATTCCCATGCGCGCTGCTCTCGTGGGAATCGGTTACGTTTACGATCGCAAAGAACGGTTGGCGATTCGCGAGTGTTTGATAGTCGATAACGCCACGATCATCCAGCGGTGTACTGTCCCAGCATTCGTGGTCCGCACGTCCCCCAATGTTGTAATCCGTTTTATTGTGATTGATGCAATAATAGCCGGCTCGACGAAGTGAATCGGCTGAATAGGGTATTTTCGCATGAGGAATCCGATAGCGGCTCCGCATCGGTTGAGTACCCATGGAGACGGCATGAACGCCGGTAATCCAGGTGCTTCGCTGAGGCCCACATACCGGGGTGGTGGCAAAGCAGTGCGTGTAACGGAAGCCCTCCTTGGCCAGTTGATCGAGTCGCGGCGTCTCTGCGTTCGGGTGTCCGTAGCAGCCGACCCATTGCACATTATTGTCTTCCGATGTGATCCAAACGATATTCGGTACATCCGCCAGGAGGAAAGAATTATGCAGCAGGAAAGCGATCACACAGGGGCCAATAGAGCTAAGAGTGGAGCGATCGATCATAGTGCTGCAAGTTAGCTGTGCGTGAAAAACGAGAGCTCCAAGCCGAGAGCTTCAAGCATTGTCGGATCCGCTCCGCGTGCCGTCAAGCTTTGATTGCCCGCCGCTTCATTGTTGCATCGATTGAACCGCAACTTCCACCTCAAGTCGCTCATGACTCACACCGCGAGAGATGCCCCGAATGGGTGCAGCGCGGTTTGCATCAAGACCGGAGGCCAGGCGAACATAGTTTTCATTGGTGCAACAGTGGTTGGCCGGATCAAAACCGACCCACCCGAGATCGCTGACATAGACTTCTGCCCACGCGTGGCTTGCCTCATCGGGTGACAGCCGATCACTGGCCAGCAAATACCCACTGATATAGCGTGCAGGTAGTCCGACCACTCCACATGCGGAAATGAGCAGGTGCGCATAGTCCTGGCAAACCCCACGCCCATTCTCAAGCGCTTGCCGAGCTGTGGTCGTCACGCTCGTACTCGCGGTTTCATAAGTCAGGGCATCGGATACACGGTTGGCAAGTGCATGAATTTTTTCAATTGATATTTGATCTTCAGGGTTACTGATAACCTCGTTTGTCATTTCAGTAATTGCTCGATCTGCACGTGTTGCGTGAGTTTTTTGCAAATAAGACAGAGGGTGAATAAACTCCTTATGATCGCGCAACACCCCGTTTGTATCAGACGTTTCAACCACACCAGCCACTCGAATCTCGACGATATCAGGTGGATTTTCGATGCTATTCGTTTGGATAATATT
>JAYYJN010000150.1:0-11019 GCA_036146215.1 Planctomycetota bacterium | reverse complement strand
ATTCCACTCATCCATGCGTGCTTGTCCACAACCGCTTCATGCAGAATCTTTATTTTGCGGTCCATGCAACACTGATCGGGTTTGAGCTGATGCAAAGGGCCCCCATGCAATTTTTCATATTCTTCAACAGAGAGATCTGGTTTCCTAAGTTCTACCGCAATGCCATACTTTTCTGCGATTCGATCGCGCAGTTCGAGTGTCTCTTTAAATTGATAGCCCGTATCTAGATTGAAAACGTGTGTCCGCGGTTCAATCTTTGCGAGCATTGCTAGAATGACGCATCCCTCAGGGCCGAAAGCGGTAGCCATCGTCAACTCTGGAAAAAAACGCTCTACTGCCCAGGCAATGATCTCCTCTGGCGATGCGGTTTCCAAACGCTGGCTGGCCGCTTGCAGCTCTGCTGCCAAATCTTGGGTCCACGTCAGCTTGCCTGTGCCAGCACTCATTGTTTTTGTTCGCCCTGTAAGTTTCTATCTACCGCGAAGGTAACAAGTTACGAAGGTGATCCGCGATCGGGAATAGTTGAAATCACTATGCTGATCAAAATGGTAAACAAACCACCGATATTGCCTTTATCGGGTGGGGACGTACTCATTCTTCAGTTTGTAATGATTTTAACGATTGGAAAGAGGGCAAGTGTATCGACAAATTGTGTTGCTCAACGAATTGCAAAGGGCGGAATTAAAAATTTGATTTCTTCCCGCGAAGCGCAACAATGTGTCAACCGGTTGATGCCCACACACGTACTACCCTTAAGTTAGTTGTGATGGACACCTGCGGATTAATCATTCCAACTCATCTATTCACTCTGATAAGACAAATACATCGCTCAATCGTTGGCCTGATGACGAATATCGGGATTGCATGGGTTAGGGACAAATAGATTTTTGGTTTGTATTTTTGACGCAAGCCAAAACGTGGCGTAGACTTCTGGTGGCCGGAGGTAGACCCGCCTTGTCGGTCGCAAAATATCCCACCAGCATTGTCTCATTCCTGCGGGTCTATCGGTATGCAGTTCTCTCGATTTTCTCAAATTAAATCTATTACTGCAGCGATCCGCGTTCGTCGCGCCTGGATTTTCGTGGCGATCGCCACGATCCTTTTTGCTGCACGCAATACGTCAGACTACCATGTCGCTGCAGCGGAATCCGAGCTCAGGTTCGTCGATTCAGAAAACAGCCTAGCGACCGTATTGCAACACGGAGCCAATCTCGAAAAGCAAGAAAAATGGGCTGAGGCCCTATCGCATTATGAAAATGCAATCAAGCGATTTCCTAATGACAAAACACTACGCGGACATCAAGATCTTGCTCGAATTCATTATGACCTAGATCGTCGATATGACGACAGCAGTTATCGCGCCACCATAAAGTCTCTCTCCGCACAGCAGGCAGGGGAACTGTACGGAGAGGTGCTTGCCAAGATGGAAACCTATTTTGTGAATCCCATGGATTGGCAAAAGCTGGTGAATCGAGGAACCCGCTGTTTGGAAATTGCTTTGCGAAAAGGTGTTCTCACGAGCTCGACACAATCTGTTACCGCAACCACTGCATTTGAACAGACACTCACTCAACTCAAGCAATTTATACAGCAACGACCCGTGTCAAATCGCGAGGAAGCAATCGCGGTTGTCGCTGCCACCGCAGTCTTCGCCGCAACAGAACTCGGATTATCGCAAAGTGCTGTTTTGCTCGAGTACGTTGCGGGAGCCTCAGGAGGACTTGATAATTACTCTTGCTATCTGACGGGAAATCAACTGAAAGATGTTTATTCGCAAATCGATGGTAACTTTGTCGGGATCGGGATTGAACTAAAAGCAGAGAATCAAACCCTATTGATCGTCTCTGTGATTCCAGGTAGTCCGGCTGCCAAGGCTGGCATCCGAGCCGGGGACCGCATTCTGTCTGTCGATGGCACCTCGACGCACAACCTTTCAACCGACGCAGCCGCTGGTCTACTGCAAGGCCCTAAGAACAGTCGCTTGGAAATGTCAATTCACTCACCTCAACAGCAACCGCGAGATGTATCGCTGGTCCGACAACATGTAGAAGTGCCCAGTGTAGATGGTGTTTGTCTGATTGACGAAGATCAGAAGATTGGATATTTGCGATTGATCAGCTTTCAACGCAGCACAAGTCGTGAACTCGATGAGGCGCTTTGGAAACTTTACCACCAGGGTATGAAAAGTCTTGTGATTGACGTTAGAAGCAATCCGGGTGGTTTACTGAGTGCGTCAGTCGACATTGCGGATAAATTCGTGCCCCAAGGCACGATTGTTTCAACCAGAGGACGCAGCCCGCAAGAAGACTTTGACTATCCGGCACGCCGCTCAAGCACATGGGAACTGCCGTTGGTAGTTTTGGTCGATGAGAACAGCGCCAGCGCCAGTGAAATTTTTGCTGCAGCCGTGCACGATCATCAACGAGCCACTCTCGTCGGTCGAAAAAGCTATGGCAAAGGGTCGGTGCAAGGTATTTTTCCTCTTGCCCGCTGTGGTGCAGGGTTACGTCTTACGACCGCAAAGTTCTATTCGCCTAACGGTCAGCCGATCAGCAAAGTAGGCGTGAAGCCAGATATTGTCGTGCACCAGACGAAAAAACCGGTAATGATGACCATCGGCACCAAACCACTCCCTGAACAAGACCCGATCCTACGGGCCGGCATTGATGCTGCTAGGCAGAAAGTCGCCGCCCGCTGAGACATTCACGCTGTACCTACCCGCGTCGTCCGTCGGACCTGACGTACAGCGGGATCGCTCGACGGTTGAAATTGCACCCTAATGCGCTACGATGGGGCAAAGCACCGTGTCTCTGTTGCACATTCATCATGGGATGATTTTATGGCAAAAACACCAAGTGAAGTGATGGCTCTCTGTCGCGAGAAGGACGTGAAAGCGGTCGACCTTCGATTTATGGATTTTCCGGGGTTATGGCAGCACTTCACGATCCCGGTCGATAAACTCGACGAATCGGTATTTGAAGAAGGCCTGGGATTCGACGGTTCGAGCATCCGCGGATGGCAAGCGATTAACGAAAGCGACATGCTGGTTGTTCCCGAGGCAGATAGTGCGTTTATCGATCCATTCACTGCCATCCCGACCATCGCCATCATTTGCAACATCCAGGATCCGATCACACGCGAAGATTACAGTCGCGATCCACGCAACGTGGCAAAAAAGTCAATTCATTACCTTCAGAAAACCGGCATTGCAGATACTTGCTTTATTGGCCCAGAAGCAGAATTTTTTATTTTTGATGACGTTCACTTCGACCAAACACCCAATGCCGGACATTATTTTATCGATAGCATTGAGGGTGAATGGAATCGTGGTCGCGATACTCGTGCCACTGGTGACGGCCCCAATCTGGGCTACAAGCTACGTCACAAAGAAGGTTACTTTCCGGTGCCGCCTGCTGACCAAATGATGGATATCCGGAACGAGATGATGCAGACCATGATCCGCATGGGCCTCGATGTGGAATGTCAGCATCATGAGGTCGGTACGGCAGGACAAGCAGAAATTGATCTGCACTACGATACGCTGGTTAAGATGGCAGACAACATGATGGTCTATAAGTATGCCGTCAAAAACACGGCAGCTAAATATGGGAAAACGGTAACCTTCATGCCAAAACCTATCTTCGGCGATAATGGATCAGGTATGCATACGCATATTTCCCTGTGGAAAAATCAGGAGCCCCTGTTTGCCGGTAGCAACTATGCTGGGCTGAGCGAGATTGCCCTTTGGGCAATTGGGGGACTTCTGCGCCACGCGGCGAGTGTGCTTGCATTCACAAACCCGACCACCAACAGCTATAAACGGTTGGTCCCCGGTTACGAGGCCCCAGTCAAACTTGCCTACTCTCAGCGCAATCGCAGTGCTGCCTGTCGGATCCCCATGTACAGTGCGAGTCCTCGATCCAAACGGGTAGAATTTCGCTGCCCGGATCCGAGTTGTAATCCGTATTTAGCCTTCTCAGCAATCCTGATGGCGATGCTTGATGGAATTGAAAATCAAATCGATCCCGGCAAACCGCTCGATGAGGACATTTATGAAATGTCCGAAGAGGGCAGTTCCATAACAACGACCCCTTCGTCTCTGTGTGATGCCCTGGAATCTCTGAAACAAGATCACGAATTTCTGTTGCGTGGGAATGTTTTTACGGAGGATGTAATCGAAACTTGGATCAACTACAAAATGGAGAATGAGGTCGATGCCTTGCGATTGAGACCTCATCCATTTGAATTCTGCATGTACTACGATATTTAATCATCGGCAATCAACTTCCGCGATTCGGTGATCACCCAGTCCATCGGGTAATCCAAAGCATTGGTTGGAATTTGTTCGATAATCTGGCAATCAAAGGCGATACCAATCTTGGTCTCAACTGAATGGTGGACAAAAAATCGATCGTAGTAACCCTTGCCGTAACCGATCCGTGCACCGTTTGGGGAGAATGCAAGTCCAGGCACGATGGCCGTATCGATAGGTCCCTGGTCGATGATCGGACGATCGGGCACGAGGACCCCGAACGAATCCTGTTGCATATTTTCCCATCCCGCAAAGCGGGCCATCTGCATTTGCTCCTTCGAGCGAATCACAGGAATAAAGACATTTTTACCCTCCTGAACGAGTTTTTCGATCAAGCTATGGGTATCTACTTCACTCCGGAAAGAAACGTAGACAAAAATCCGGTCCGCATGGAGTACGGCCTCTTGAGCCAGTAATTTTAACGAAATCTGGCTGGAGTTCATCGATCGTATTCGCGGGTCCACGCTGTCGCGAAGCGTTCGCATCTGCGTTCGCAATTGCGTCTTTTTGAAATCGGACGGGTTCCCCATCTCATGAAATATCCGCAAGGGTTTTTTCGATTTGCAAGCGATTTACCGGTCGGATGATTCCACGCTCACAAATGATGGCAGTTACCAAATCTGCGGGAGTGACGTCAAAAGCCGGGTTATAAACTTGGACCCCGTCCGGCGCGGTTTGACAACCAAACCCGTGTGTGATTTCAGTCCGATCGCGTTGTTCAATCGGAATCTGCTCGCCGGTGGCGAGGGTAAGGTCAAACGTATTGCTTGGAGCGGCAACATAAAAGGGAATAGCATGGGCCGCGGCGACCAAGGCCACTTGATAAGTGCCGATCTTATTAGCGACATCTCCGTTGGCCGCAATACGATCCGCGCCGGTAATCACCGCCTGAATTTTTTTCTCTCGCATGACTTGTGCTGCCATTGAATCACAAATAACCGTTACATCGATGCCCCGTTGTTGTAGCTCCCAAGCGGTTAAACGGGCCCCCTGAAGCAATGGTCGGGTCTCATCGGCATAGACCGCTAACCGTTTTCCCGCTTCCTCTGCCGCATAGATTACTGCCAATGCGGTGCCATAATCAGAGGTTGCTAAACCGCCAGCATTGCAATGCGTCAGCACGCCCATGTTGGCCCGTAGCAGACTGGATCCATTGCGTCCGATGGCTCGACACATTTGCCGATCCTCCTGATGGATCTGCTTTGCCTCGGTAAGTAAATCTCCGAGGATCGCTTTGGCAGGCTCACCATGTTCACGGGCACGTGCGGCACAAGCTTTCTGACGATCCAGTGCCCAGAACAGGTTTACTGCCGTTGGACGACTGCCGGCAAGATAATCAATCACTTTTGCAAGCTGCGCGTGCCAAGCATCCGGATGCTCTGCGGAGACCGTCTGCATTCCAAGCACTGTGCCATACGCGGCAGCAATCCCAATAGCGGGCGCACCTCGGATGCGAAGCGACTGAATCGCTTCCCAAACTGCATCAACTGATGTGAGTTCAATCTCAACCTTTTCAGTCGGTAGTCGCGTTTGGTCAATCAGCCACAACGACCCGGTATCTGATTCACCCACCCAACGAAGTGTCTCTACCACGATTAGTTCCCAAGATATATGACCCGGGATATCAGCCGAGATTTTCTTGAAGCGCCTCGTCTTTTGCCTTGATTTTGCCGACCAATTTTTCCTTAAATGCGGCAAGTTTTGCTTGAAGATCGGGATCAGCGGTGGCAAGAATCTGTACCGCAAAGAGGCCAGCATTCCGCGGACCTCCCATCCCAACTGCCATGCTGGCGACTGGGACATCACCCGGCATCTGCACGGTGGAGAGTAACGAATCAAGTCCGCCCAAATCGGGCGTAGGGACCGGTAAACCGATCACGGGTAAAGTCGTGTGCGCTGCGACCACCCCTGCAAGGTGAGCAGCACCTCCTGCTGCGGCAATAACAACCCCCAACCCCCTTTCTCGCGCCGTCGATGCATACTCCGTAACGATTCCGGGGGTTCGATGCGCGCTCATAACGTGAACTTCACACGCTACATCAAACTCGTCCAAAGCGGCTTTCACTGCCTTGATCTTCGGCCAATCGCTATCACTTCCCATGACGATCCCAACCTTTGCATCGCTAGCCATAAAATGTACATCCCTTGTGTGAAAACTTGTGTGAAAATAAGTGTAATATCGAAATGCCTAGACAAAAAACGCTTGAAGCGTGCCTAAGAACCTAACTGCTCCTGAAATAGTCTGGCAAGCCCCTCGGTCACTGATTTATTTAAACCCGCTAAGCGGTGGGTCGCTTGCGAGTAGACCCAACCGCAAGGGATGCTAACCGCCACGATCGTCGTATTTTTTCCACGGCGATAGATCAGAGCATATTGCCAATTCGGACTGCAGTCAGGATTCTCCGCCCGTGGATGCCAATCGTAATTTCGATTCAAGATAAGAGCACCACTGGCATTGATGAAACCCGGCGCTTTCGTCACATCCTTTCGGGTCATGATCACGTATTGTTGGTCCTCGATGGAAATTTTAGCGGCGTCCTGGTCGTGGATCAGATGGTCCCCCAAGCGTGTCAATTCACAAAGTTCCACCTGATCGGGACTGGAAATGCTTTGGGAGCCTTCGGGTCCCCAGAAATCCATCACTTCGTGCGTTTGTGTATAACGGTAAATCAGTCCGAATGCGGCAAGCAGAAAGGCCAATGAAAAAATCAGAACAATAAATAGTTTTCCCCGCATCATACTAGCAATCTCTGTTCAAGTTGACTTGTCCAGCGAAGCACACGACCCTCTAGGTGCTCGCACTCAAGAGGATTATACTGACTTTCTTGTGCAACGGCAGAACGAACCATGCACCGTGCAACCATGCACCTTGAATTGAACCCATTCCCTTTTTAAGAATGGCGGCAAACACACTATGGCCAACGCGTTTGATCCCTACCGTGAAGCCCTCGTAATGGAACAGGTCACGATTTGGGGGCCGTTAAGCGATTCGTTTGATGCGAGCGAACAGGAGGAAATAGCCGCGAAACTTCATACTGCCGCAGAGGATGCGTGCGAGTTAGAATACCAGCGGACTCACACTGGTTTCTGCCGTGTGATAACTGTGACCGAAGATGATTTGCAGCGACTCGAGGTGAGCCGCTCTTGAGGGGTGTCCTCCCGGGACAACCCGGTTGAAGGAATTTCCGACTCTTGATTAATTCGACGCATGCCGTTGATGTGCACCTGGGACCGCGAAGTTATCAGATTTCGATCGGAGCAGGGATTCTCGACGAGGTAGGTGCGGTTGTCACTGCATGCTGCTCCACTCCACACGCTGTCGTGGTCACGGATGAAAACGTGGAGCAACCCCACGCCATGGCAGTTGCAAAAAGCTTGCAAAATTCACAAGTTCGGACAGACTTGGTCGTTTTACCGAGTGGAGAATCAACCAAATCGATTGAAGTCGCTGAGCAACTCTGGAAAAAATGTCTTGAGGTAGGCGTTAACCGGAAAAGTATCATTGTAGCTGTCGGCGGTGGTGTGATCGGCGATCTTGCCGGTTTTATTGCCGCAACCTATGCTCGCGGAATTCGATTTTTCCAAATTCCCACGACATTGCTTGCCCAAGTCGACAGTTCTGTGGGAGGAAAAGTTGGGATCAATCTCCCTGAGGCAAAAAATATGGTGGGTGCATTCTGGCAACCTTCTGCTGTCCTCATTGATACGGCAACTCTTGATACGCTTCCAACGCGCGAATATCGCGCTGGACTTGCCGAGGTAGTGAAATACGGTGTCATTCTTGACGAAGAATTTTTCGAATACTTGGAGCGTTCTCAGAGTGAAATTAATCAGCGGAAACCGTCCGTGTTGATCGACATCATTGAGAGAAGTTGTCAGCTCAAAGCGAAGATCGTATCCGAGGATGAAAGGGAAGAGACTGGTTTGCGGGCCGTGCTCAATTATGGACATACGTTTGCGCACGCTTTTGAGAGTGTTACCGGTTACGGGGAATTGCTTCATGGGGAGGCGGTATCGATAGGAATGCTCTGCGCATCGCGTTTGGCCGAGCGACTGGGAAGGTTTGAGCGTCAGAATACAGAACGACAAGCCACGCTGCTTCAAAATTTGGGGCTGCCCGTTACCGTACCGCCGGTAGATCATGAAAGTGTATTGAGAGCTTTTCAAAGTGACAAAAAGAGTGAGGAAAACAATTTGCGATTCATACTTCCAAGCCGTATTGGCAAGGTAGAGTTAGTTGAGCATATTGACCCTCAAGACGCTCTGGGGGCACTTGTTGGTTAGGGGATAAACTCGGGAGTGGTTTTGTGCAACAAAACACCACGCAACCGTCTGACCCACAAACGGAAGACTGGCTTCGGCTATGTTTAGTTTCGGGCGTAGGCCCGCGGATTCTTACCGAATTAATTGATCGCTTTGAGACGCCAGGTGCAGTGCTCGCAGCCACCGCGTCGCAGTTACAGCAGGTCGACGGAGTGGGGCATCGTTTGGCGCAAGCGATCGTCGAAGCAAAAGATAAGATTGACCCGACGACTGAACTTGCAACATGTCACCAAACAGACATTCAGATCCTCACACGCTCTGAAGACGCATATCCGCGTTTATTGCGGGAAATCCCAGATCCCCCGGGAATGCTATTTTTCCAGGGCACGCTCAAAGCTGCCGATGGACTCGCAATTGCGGTCGTGGGATCCCGAAATGCAACCCGCTATGGGGTTAATCAGGCCCAGCGGATAGCGACAGGGTTGGCTCAAGCGGGCATTACGGTGGTCGCGGGTCTAGCACGAGGCATTGATGCTGTGGCACACCGTGCTGCGCTTGCCGCAGGCGGACGTACCCTCGCAGTAATGGGTGGTGGAGTGCTGAAAATTTATCCGCCCGAACATGCCGAATTGGCCGGTGAAATCCGAGAACAAGGATGTTTGATCTCGGAGATGCCTCCAAACTATGTGGCGACACGGCATGCTTTTCCACGCCGGAATCGGATCATCTCGGGTCTAACTCTCGGAACATTGGTTGTTGAGGCCGCGGAGCGGAGCGGTGCACTAATCACTGCGCGGCAAGCGATGGAGCAAAACCGAGACGTGTTTGCAGTTCCAGGTCCTGTCGATAGTCGCAACGCCAAAGGATGCCATGCACTGCTTCGGGACGGAGCCGCGCTGGTTGAATCAGTCGATGATATTTTAGATGCCCTCGGACCGCTCGCCGAAGAAAATAAACGGGAGGATGGGCGAGCTATTCGTCACCCCGCCGAACTGCAACTCAACTCCAATGAGACGATCGTTCTGCAGGCGATCGGGAGTGAACCGACACTGGTCGACCAGATTGTCCAACAAACGGAACTTCCTACACAACGCGTTCTTTCAACACTGAGTGTTCTGGAAGTCAGGAAATTGATCAGCAGACTTCCCGGAGGGTGCGTCGCCAGACGCTAACATCTAATTTTTTATTTAGTGAAAGCAATTGCTTATGTTGAGTCGCAGAACATTGCTCATGGCAGGTAGCAGCCTGACGATCTCCCATTCATTCGTAAAAACAATTTCAGTTTTCGCGGATCCTTTAAATCCGCCGTTTAAATACCATTCGCATGATCCCGTCAACGGGGAACCATCGCTGGCATCACTTATACGTTCATATATTACTCCGACTGAAAATTTTTTCGTTCGTAGCCATGCACCGAATCCGAAGATCAATGCAACTTCATACCGACTTCGAGTGGAAGGCATGGTCGACCGACCGTTATCTGTTTCGCTCGCCGATTTAAAAAAATTTGATGAAATCGGAGTATTAGCAACCTTAACATGTGCGGGAAATCGCCGATCCGAGTTCAATAAGGACAAAGAGATTAAAGGTGTGCCGTGGGGTTCGGCTGCAATCGGCAATGCGGTTTGGCGAGGCGTTCGTCTAAGCGATGTGCTCAATGTAGCCGGAGTCAAACCGGGTGCCCGGCATGTTTGGCTCGAGGGGCTGGATGCAGTGAAGCGCGATGAGGGCACCATTTCATTCGGTGGTTCCATTCCAATTGAAAAAGCAATGGATTCGCGTACCGCTGGCGCTGCCCTGTTGGCGACCCAGATGAATAACAAGCCGCTGACTCCAAATCATGGTTTTCCACTACGAGCAGTTATCCCCGGATACATTGGTGCGCGGAGTGTGAAATGGTTGGGAAAAATTGTGGTCAGCGATCGGCCCTCAACGAATCATTATCTTGCGAGCGCATACAAATTAGTTCAGACACCAGACCCGCTCAGTTGGAATGAAGCGGGACCCCTCTATCGTTATCCGATCAACGGCGCGATCTGTATGCCAGAGAAAAATGCGATAATTTCTGCCGGTAAAACACTGCTTCGCGGTTATGCTCTTCCAAGTGGCAGGGCTGATTGCAAGATTAAGTCAGTTCTACTCTCAACAGATTCGGGACGCACTTGGGAGCAAGCAAACCTTGGAAAACAGCAAAATCCATATTGCTGGCAATTATGGGACGCCCAACTAAATCTTCTTCCTGGAATAAAATCGATTATCTTGCGGGCCGAGGATACTTCGGGTGCATGGATGCCCCAGAAGGTGGCCTGGAATTACAAAGGCTATTTTCAGAATGCCTGGTATCGGCTTCCGGTGAACATTCAATAAAGCTCATCACCAGGGACTGGGGAAAACCTTCGTTCTTTTGGCATAGTCGTTCCAGGCCTTGATCATCTTTGCTGCTC
>JAYYJN010000149.1:0-8390 GCA_036146215.1 Planctomycetota bacterium | reverse complement strand
CGATGTTCGTTTTAACCGAGCCGATTGCTAACGGATTGTCGGCCCTTCGTCCTTCACCTAAAACGGCCGCCAAAGCCTGAACCTCAATAGGATCTCCTAAAGAGGTTCCCGTTCCATGGGCTTCCACATAATCAATATCGGCTGCCTCAATTCCGGCATCGGCGATCGCCTCGCGGATCAAAGCTTCTTGCGAGGGGCCATGCGGTGCGGTGAGACCATTACTGTGCCCATCGTGATTAACGGCAGAACCACGAATCAACGCATGAACGCGATCACCATCCTTGACCGCATCAGACAATCGCTTCAGTAGCACCATGCCGCAACCCTCTCCACGAGCATAACCGTCGGCTGCTTGATCAAATGTTTTGCATCGGCCATCGGGTGAGAGTGCCCGGACTTCCGAGAGTGCGATCATTGCGGCCGGTTCAAGAATCAAATTGACTCCTCCGGCCAATGCGGAATTACATTCACCTTTTCGTAAACTTTCGATCGCCTGGTGCACTGCAACTAAAGATGAAGAACACGCAGTATCGATTGCCATGCAAGGACCACGAAGGCCCAAAAAGTATGCCAATCGACCAGCAGCGATACTTGTCGCGGTACCGGTTGCCGTATAGGTATCAATGCTTCCCATGTCGTACCGCCGCGCACCCAATCTCGCGTAGTCGCAAGTACTAATACCAACAAACACACCCGTTCGCCCCGACTCAAGTAATTCAGGAGCCTGACCCGCATCCTCGAGCGTCTCCCAGGCAATCTCCATGAGCAGTCGTTGTTGCGGGTCGATACCGACCGCCTCACGCGGCGAGATGCTGAAGAATTGCGGATCAAATAGATCGACTCCTCGCAAAAACCCACCACGCCGTGTATACATTTTCCCCAACGCTTCGGGGTTGGGATCATAAAAACGATCTATGTCCCATCGATCTGCAGGAATTTCGCCGACGGCATCAAAACCACCGCGGAGCAGTTGCCAGAACGGACCTGGGGCATCACCTCCGGGAAAGCGGCACCCCATGCCCACGATGGCAATCGGCTCTCCACGCGATCGGCGAGAGAGACGTGCTTGAGGTTCTTGAATGGAACCTCGAATGAGCACCTTTCCCAAATGATCGCCTAATGCGGAAATGGTGGGATAACTGTAAAGCAGCGTCGGAGAAACCGGTTGTCCCAACCAGTCCTCCAACTCGCCTGAAATACTGACCAACGCAATCGAATCAAGTCCAAAGCGATCAAATGGTTCATTGATACTGATCGCCTCTGTATCCTTTTGTAACTGCTGTGCAATCCGCTCCACCAACCACGCTTTGATGGTCCTACCCACCGAAGGGGCAGCCAATTCTGGTTTTACATGTAAGGGGGGCTGGGGACGACGGATGGAAAAGTCGGTTTCCATCGACCAGCGACCCGCCGCTTCAAGCGTGCCTGCCTCGAATTGTTGACAGCAGGCGCTGCGTTGTATCTTTCCACTCGATGTCTTTGGTAATTTTCCTGCTTTGAGCAGCAAGATGGTATGGGGCGGAACATCGTAATCTTCAGTCACTGCCTGTCGGATGGCATCGAAGATTTCTTCGTGATTGGTCCGTCGATGCTGTCGCTTGATCTCTTGGACAATTATCAGACGCTCGTCATTATCCACTTCGATGGAAAACGCTGCGGTTGCCCCGGCTTGAAGCGATGGATGCGCGGCCTCCACCGTTTTTTCGATATCTTGTGGGTAGAGATTGCGGCCACGGACAATAATCAAATCTTTACATCGTCCCGTCACGTACAACTGGCCATCCTGAAGAAAACCTAAATCACCTGTACGGAGAAATTGGCGATCATCGCCCACTAAGCGGGCGTGAAATACCCGCTCGGTTTCTTCCGGTTTTTTCCAATACCCCATCCCCACACACGGTCCGCAAACCCAGATTTCGCCAACCTTTCCTTCACCTAACTTTTCACATGTCTCCCCATCGACGATAAACACATCCGTATTCTCAAACAGCCGGCCGCAACTCACCAACTCACGCGTCAGAGGTGCTTGCCCACCGTTGCTCTGGTCTACCGAAGGGTTCGCCACGGGTACCACGTCATGGCGTTCAAGCGATTCGGCATCAAATGCGGCGATCACGGGCGGATCCGCCTTGACGCTGCCGGTCACCATCAATGTGGTTTCGGCCAAGCCATAGCAGGGATAGTGGGTTTCAGCGCGAAATCCATAAGGCGCAAATTTTTCCGTAAATTCTGCGAGTGTCTCGGCACGAATCGGTTCTGCCCCGTTGAAGGCAACGCTCCAACTGCTTAGATCAAGCCCCTCACATTGCTCGGGCGTAATTTTTTCATTACAGAGGGCGTAAGCGAAGTTAGGACCACCAGCGATGGTGACTCGATACTTGGAGATCGCCCGCAACCAACGAATGGGTTTTTGCAAAAACGCCATGGGGGGCATCAAAACGTTGGGTCGACCAATAAACAGGGGTTGGAGTACTCCGCCAACCAGTCCCATATCATGGTAAGTCGGCAACCAAGTCACTGCCGATGCATCGCGTGTGGTCTCAAATCCACGAGTAATCAACTCACAGTTTTCAATAAGATTCCCGTGCGTCAGCATCACGCCCTTTGGCATACCAGTTGATCCGGAAGTATACTGCAGCACGGCTAAATCGTTTTCACCCGGGCTGTATGGTTGCCACTGCGTCGCTTCGGTATCTGAGATTCCATCGGTTGCTAACCAAGTCAAAGCTTGAAGATGCGGCGCTTCATCAAGCAGGCCCTGTGCACGATTGGTGACTTCGTTCACAGAAAGAACAATCTTTGCCTCTGCATCGTCGCTGATCGCTTGAATGCGACCCATATTCCTATTACGCCTAGGCGGATAGGCCGGCACTGCCACCATGCCCGCAAAGAAACAGCCGAAAAACGCGGTCACAAAATCCAGACCTGGTGGATAGAGCAGCAGCGCACGCTCTCCCTGCATTCCCGCATTTAGGAGGTACGCACCGATGGCCCGGGCCCGCGTTTCGAGCTGACCATATGTCATTCTGATTTCGTCTTCACCATCGCTGGTAAAGCCGAATCCGAATTGGTCCCCCTGATGCTCCGCCCAGTAACGCAGGCGATCGACCAGGTTGGTTTCAGGGGGATCGAACGGTGCGAATAATCCGTCGAGACTCAAAGTTGATTCAAACTCCGGGGCTTCAGGTCACTCCTACAAATCTCTGTTCCTCTTTTTGCCACCAGCCTCTGCCAGGCATTCTCACAGAGCTACGCAAACTATCTGTTCTTTGCATCTCCTGCAGTTTGCTGCGTCTTCACTCTTACCCATTCTCACAGAGGGGCATTAAAAGCGGGAGAGGCGTGTCCTCAATTATCAGTGGCATCTACGAATTCACAATGTGTTGCGCTTGGGTTTGCCAAGGTTTTTACTTAGCTCCGCCCGAGTAGTCGGCAAATCCGGAAAGGTTTAGACGGGGCAAGACGGACAAACGGTTCGAGCGGGATTGCCTACGCAAAGTACCAACGCGAAGGAAACTGGGAAGGCTTTCATGTCCTTAATGGAAGGCGGTCTACTGGGGAATCTGAGGACGTTGGGAAAGGCTCATTTTAAACCTACCGGGGAATCGAGGCAACGATGGCCGTTACCTAAATTCAGGGAGCAAGGTGTAAAAAGGTGGCGAATTTCAACCATTTTTCTTGTTCAAATCGAATCAAACTACCTGGCTCCTGCCGCACTGAGCAAGTAGCGACTGAAATCGAAGAACCGCACAACCGTCACATATCCTACAGCCGCAAGATGAGGGGTACTCCGCAAAAGCGATGTGCGCGTCACCAAAACGAGCGCCACCCCACGGACTGATCCGCATTTTCTGCAGAACCCGGTCTGCCAAATGGACTGAAAGGTATGTTCTTCACATACCGGTAGAAACGAACAACGCGCGCAAGCTGAACTCGAAACAATTTTCAATAATGACTGCAAAGAGTGATCCGATAGGGAATACAACGCTTTACGCGCGGGTTGTCCAATTTGAAAAAAATAAGATTAGGTCGCTCGCGAACGGTCAAGAGAATCACTATTAAGGAGACGGAAACGATGAAATGGAATATCATTCTCGGGTCGATCGTGTTGACGCTCGGCCTCTGTACCCAAAGCTTTGGCTTTGGACATCGTCACAACTGCGGTTGTGATACAGCATGCGACACTTGTGGTTGCGAACCGACTTGCGGCGTCGCTGATGCTTGCGGATGTGAACCCGCCTGTGGCTGCGAAGCAACCTGCGGTTGCGAATCAGATTGCTGCCCCAAGATGAAGTATTACAAGAAGGTCTGCCGCACGCACGTTAAGCGATGCCGAACCGGCTACGGTTGCTGCAAGAAGACCACCAAGATGTGTGTCACCAAAGTCACGTACCGCCGTGTGCTTTGCCCCTGCCACCATTGCCCGGATGATCTGATTTGCGCCGCCTGCAAACCATGCGGTTACACCACCTGCACTCCGATCGATTGCGGATGCGGTTGTGAGCCAGCTTGTGGTTGCGAAGCAGCCTGTGGATGTGAGCCCAGCTGTGGTGCCGCCACGGCCACCGACAGCGCCATCGCTCCGCCGATGCCGCAAGCAGATAGCTCGGCTTACTTAAATCGCTAATTTGCGGCGATTGATAGAGATAATGAGCGACAACGGCTCGCTCGGCCTGATGCCGAGTGGGCCGTTTTTTTATGCGACAAAACATAAACCTGTTCTCCGTGTAGCCAAAGGTTTTCAACTTGAGACGGCTCCACATAAATGATTCATGCATGTTGATGGCTTGATGCCATGCAGTTTTGGGTGGTAGCCGAACACGATCGTTACTGATAGGTTCGGGCAGTATGTGGAAGCTGGGTTGACCCTGTGTCACGTCCTGCTTCCTTCCCACCACTGGCTACTTTTTCATTCGATGGGCTGAAAAGCCCGAAAAGGACTCGAATGCCCTACCAGAGTAGCGCCGGTTTGACGTCATCGTGCCGCCCATCGAAGGCGGTGTGATTCAAGTCGAACCCTATTTGAAATGGAGTTTGCAAGATGAAAAGGAAGTCCATTCTAATTCTCTGCTGCCTGTTTGTTGTTGCGGCCTCCTCTGCACTGGCCAAAAATAGTGATGCCAATTCTGCTGATCGGGTTGAGGAAAGCCGAATACCAAGACCCCCAAAAAAATTGCAAAACGTCGCCCTTACCGTTTCCACGTCTCATCCGTACGCACCCAAAGGGCAACTTGCCAAAAGGCTGCACACATTTTCCGTAGAAGTAACGGCCGACATTGACCCTGGCGAAGGTCGCGATAATCCATCGAGTTTTTGGGATGGAAAAGAATTGCGCCCAGTTATTTTCGCAGCGCAACCGGATGGGGGTGCGAAGATTGGCTGGACAGATGCCGATGGAACGGTTCATGTGACCCCGCTGAATCAACGGATGCGGCGATGCGGACCGGATATGCTGCTTGAGGGCGTAATCTTAAGAGATCTGGTCGCCCACAACGATGGCTCCGCAATCCTTACGCTGCAAGAAGGGGGTATGCACCTGACCCGCATTCGTGATCAAGAAACGATTTTCAAGAAACGCCTGATCAGCAACTCTAGTAGGGAAATTCATTGGGGTAGTCTGGCATGGAATGGACGTAGTTACGGTGCGTATTTTGCCCTGCATGGCGGAGGTCACGAGGGAGATGGCCTTTGCTTTGTAAGCCCCGAGGGTGAAATGCAGGAAGGGGGTTGGAATTGGGGAGTAAGCCATAGCATTGATATGCGATTAGTCCCTTCGGGTGACGCTTTTTTTCCAGTTGCTCTGTCCGATGCGTATCCCGGAACTGGCTTTTATTTCAATCACACAGCGAAGCGAATCTCTTATACGTGGGGGAATTTCAGTGGCGGAACTGGCGGACGGATCGGCGGGGTAGTCGCTTTAGGCGATCGGATGTTTATGGCATTCACCAGCAAGGAAGGAGACCGTAAACACTGGTCTGTCGCGCTCGCCGACTTTGCCAAAGATCCGCCTCACCGACAGCGTGTTCATCAATATTTGGAAGAGGCGGAAAGTGACCAGATCAATGTGAAAATTGCAAGGTATGGCAAAGATCGCATGCTGATCTCGTGGGTTGATTCGGCCAATGCTGTGCGTCAATTTGCGGTCTACAACCAACAGGGGCAAAGAGAGGGCGCTATCGAGACGCTTCCCGTAACCGCCTCGCCTCGCAGCGACTTCAAGACTCTTCCCGGTGGTGCCGTTGCCTGGGCCCATCCAAGCGAGGATGATAAGCGAACGTTGAAAATCGAGCGGATCGTCCCCCAACATCTTCGCTGGGCAAGCCATTCAGAATGAAGTCCGCACAGAAAAAACTGGTTTTCCGCAAAAACTTGGCACCTGTTTTTGCCTGCGTATTGAAACCACGTGTTGGCGTGTATGCCTAGGGACGCTGACTGCCTCCACTCGGAGATCCACTACCGCCCGGCCTGCGATTCGGCCCCGTCGATGGGGCTCTGCCGTTACCCTGCCCATTGAATTTTGGCTTTGGGCCTCTTTGGCCCTGCGGCTTCGTTTTACGATTCAGGTCTCGCGGTTCCTGTGAGTTCTTATTCCGCAGCCTACGATCCTTTTTTGCCTCTTTTGCTTCTTTTGCTTTGTTGCGTTCCACCGGATTAAGCGTCCCGTCACCATCGGAATCATACTTTTTCAAAATCCTCGTTTTATGCGCCTTTTTACGCTCTTCGTTACTCAGCTTGCCGTCTCCATCGGCATCAAACCGCTCGAGCATTTCTTTTCGTTTAACCTGATTACCTCCGTGCTGCTGCTGAAACTTTTCGCGAGCTGCACGGGCCCTATCCTTTTCCGTATTGTCCAACTTTCCATCGCCGTCAGCATCAAACTTTTTAAGTATTCGCGCCTTCCGCGCCGTATTTCTTTCTTCACGGTCAAGTTGGCCGTCTCCATTGGCATCGAATTTCTCAAGCAACCATGCCCGCTTTGATTCTGCGCTGGACGACTGCTCTTCCTCGGCCCAACCCATTTCCATCGTACCGAACATCACTGTACAAATCGCAAGTGCCCAATTCATCAAACTGTCCTCCTGCAACGTTACCACCCTCGCAAGCCGATCGCCCGACGGCCCTTCCGTAATATATGCCTCAACGATTCAAACACCATCGACGGTGAAGAGTTCCGAAAATTCGGAAAAATTTTCCAGAGAAGGCTTCCTTTCCTGGCAAAACGACTGGCAAAGATCTGCAGGTGGATGGTGCCCCAGCTTGATACACGATGCGGACAGCTCAATGTGTGACCGACAATTTGATTGCAGAATTCCGAGGCACTACTTTTCGGCCGGTGCCTCGAGTTTCGCTACTTCTTTGCGACGCACGGTGTTCATTGCCTTGATCACCACGAAAATGCAAAAGGCCACAATTAGAAAATCGAGCACGTTGTTTATGAATAGTCCGTATTGAATCGCAACAGCCTCAGTGTCGGCAGTGGGCTCTTTGAGCACCCAGGTTAATGAGGAAAAGTTGACGTTATCGAGAAGCAAACCAATCGGGGGCATGATCACATCGTTGACAAGTGATGTCACAATCTTGCCAAATGACGCACCGATCACAATACCGACCGCCATGTCGACCACATTACCCTGCATGGCAAACTCTTTGAATTCTTTCATCATTCCCATAGTTGATACTCCTCTCTTTCCTCGTTCCAGTTAATCTTATCCCGCAAGTCGCTATTAGAATCAAATCGACGATCCTTTTCCATCATTATGTCTTTTGATCGTTTACGATTTCATTCTTTGGATCGAGTTCCATTTTGAAACCTTCGTGGGTGGCGACAAATCCCAGTTGCCGGTAAAAATTGCCGGCCCGCTCCCGACGGCGGTCCATCGTCAGTTGCAACAACCGGCAGTTTTTTTCTCTGGCTAACTCAATCGATCGTTTGAGTAATCGCGTTCCCACCCCTTGGCCGCGATAGGCGGATGCTACGCGCACGCCCTCGACCTGGGCTCGTGGGCTGCCGCGAAGCGTGAGCGAGGGAATCAAGGTAAGCTGTAGAACGGCAATCACCTCCTTATCAACAACAGCAACGAGAAGCATGTTGTCCTGCGATGCCTCTATCGCATCCCATGCGCGGCGGTAAACGGAAGGAATTGAGTCCATCGCGATTTCCTGAGCACCTTCTAACTCTCCGGTGAGCGGATCATCGGATAGCAGCCGAATGATATCTTTCAAATCACCCGCTGACCCCGGGCGAAACTCGATTTTCGGACCAACCATGGCAACTCCTCGTTTTTTTTAGGCCAAACAATCCTTCAATCACACTCTAGAGCTACCGTAGTTCCCATTCAACAGTACAACCATTGATAACGACTCTGAGTCGCTGGCATCCAACCTCTGCC
>JAYYJN010000148.1:0-5906 GCA_036146215.1 Planctomycetota bacterium | reverse complement strand
TGATCAAACACCGCAGTGGACGATGGTGCGTCAGGGCGCAGAATCTTTTTTGCCAGAGCGATTAAAGCTGGCGTTCCCTGGACAACGTCGTCGTGAAGAGCCACTTGACTCGGGTTTTGGTCCCTTTGCGCTCACGCGACTTGCGGTGGAGACGGGAGGTATCTATTTCTCGATCCACCCCAATCGACAGCTGGATTTTCCCGGTGTCCAGCTTGTTAGGCGGAACGAATTATCGCATCTATCAAGCTATATCAAATATTTTTTCCCGGCAGAAACAATGCGACGGTATCGCCCTGATTATGTTTCTGCTGAGGCATACCATCGCATGCTTCGAGAGAATGCAGCGAAAGCTTCTTTAGTCCGCGCTGCCGCGTTGTCGTGGACCAGACCGATGAAAGCTCCCCGTACGACCTTCCCTAAGAAAAGCGAGTCAGAACTGGTGGCGAGTCTTAGCGAGGCTCAGCAGAATTCTGCAAAAGTCCTCGCGGGGACACTGCAAATGATGTTATTTGAACTACAGCGAGGCGAGGAAGACCGCGATCAAATACGACGACCGCGTTGGCAGGCGGGATTTGATCTTGCGATGGGTAGGGCGCTGGCAGCGGTCGTTCGAGCGCAGGGCTATAATCTGATGCTCGCGCAGGCCAGACGGGGCATGCAATTTCAGAATCCCAAAAACGATACTTGGGTCATTCAACCCAGCGATGTGATCCGGTCTGGTAGTGCCATCGCCAAGCAAGCCGTGAAAGCCCGAGAATATTTGCAGCGTGTAATCGTCCAGCACCCGGATACGCCGTGGTGCCTGCTGGCGAAACGCGAACTCGAAACACCTTTGGGTTGGGAGTGGACGGAAACGTTCACCAATGTCTCTCCGCCACCGAGACCACGAGAGGCTCCGAACAACAATCCACGGAGTCGCCCGGACGATACGGTTCGAATGATCGAACGAAAACAGTCGCGGCCGCCACCGCGACTTTGACTGCCGAGTTGGCTGAGTGTGATGAACGCCGCTAGATTGCTATTCCGTATAGAAGCGATCAATTTTCACCGCTTCCCGCGAATCGTACGCGTAGAAGTTGCGACTGATTTGATCGGCCAGCACATTGATGAATTTCTTGCGGAAGCGATTTTCTGCACTTTTTTGGTTTGCCAGATCAAAGGGGACGCCATTTTCGGGCGGATAAACCACCTCGAGTGGTTCGGTTGAAAAGACCGGGTTATCTTTCGATACATCAAATACCGTGACTTCAGCAGACGCATTTCCCTGCAGCATGCTTTTTCCCTGATAAAGCTTGAAGTCTTCCAGGTCGATCACCAGCACCGTATCGGCCTGCATAGCCTTACCGAATTCAGCACGCGACTCGAGTTGATTCGCATCCTTCCAGTCTAGAATTTCTTCTGCGTCTACACATTCAATATCCTTGACGTGTGTTCTAAGTTTGCGCGTCACAGCGGCTGCTAAATCGCGGTCTGCGCCAAAATATTGCAGTGCCAACGCGGAATGTGGCCGACAGACGACAGCCACTCGACTTTTTTTGAGGCCGCCGTACAGGGCCGCCCGATCATTCGGGTCGATGATCCATAAGCCCGTGGCCAACATGCTGCAGCCGGGCGAAGCAACGATACAAAATAGAACAACAAGGGGTATCAGCGGGGAATGGAGAAATCGTAATCCGAGGCGCATTGAATTCTCGTTCGGTTGGGGGCAATGAGCCCTGTTGATCATTGAATTTGCGCGGATGATAGCAGCGGGCACGTGCCGCAACAAGGCCATTTCAGGCTTGGGGGCTCGATGCGATCAACCGTTTTTTGACCTGCGCCCAGGCTGCTAGCAGTAATGCCATCAGGCCGAGGCAAGTCAATAGCAGCACCGGCATGAGAGTTCCGAGCGTTGCGAAGATGGGCCCCAAGTATGCCCACAAGGGTGGCCATAGCAGCAAGGTGACAAGTGCGGCAGCACACAAGAAGGGCCCATAGGGAACCTCATCATCCCGGTGCATGATCAGCAGGATCAATCCGATTGCCAGTCCTGCAACCGGTGCGAGAAAAAAAATAACCAGTGTCGCTTGCCAACCCATAAAGCTTCCAATCATTGCCATGAGCGTCACGTCCCCAAACCCCATCGCCTCGCGCTTTAAGGTTGCCTGTCCGACTAGTCGAACGGACCAGATCAGCACGGTGCCACAAGCCATACCTGAGAGTGCACTATCCAAAGCCAACCAGGCTCGGCCGCCCTGAGAGGCGACAAGCCAGATGCCGAAGGTAAGCACAATCCCAACGCTTAACAGTCCAAAGGTTTGGCGGCGATAACGACCGCAAAAAAGCGAGGCCCAAAAATATTTGCAGGCACGCTTGATTCCATATCGTCCGTGCCAAAATCGTGGTAGCAGCGCAAAGATCCAAAGCCAAAGGCAGCCCAGTGCCCAAATGAATGAAGTCGCAGTCGGCATTCCCGAGGGATAGGCACCGGGCGAGGCGACGTGAGTCCAGGTAAAATATGTCTGGTCCTCCATTCGAATTGCACTGGTTGGAAAAATCCACGGATTCAGGGTCACCAGCAATAAGCCGAGTAGCGTACCGGGCAGTGTGACGTTATCGGGGATCGTTTTCTCATCAATGTCAATGAACGTGACAATCACCAGGAGACAGATAAAGAGTAAATGCGGCAGTAAACGACTCAAAATAAATGGGGTACCGACAGTGATAACTTCATCTTGATCGATGGCATATAGACCAGCTGCATCCATCGCGTGCCAGTAGAGGGCAGTAACACCGATCCCGAAGCAGAGTTCCAGTAGCATCGGTCGCACCCAGAATCTTGGCCCCCAGGCTTCCGTTTCTCTCCGTAATCGCAACCAGCCCAGCACTGGGATCCGATCCGAAATCGTTCGTGGCAGAAATCCGGCGGGCGGTACGCTCCAGGGGCTGACGTTTCGCTTGTTCCAGGCGAGACGATAGATTGCAAGATTTAAAAAACCTGCCACAAAAAGCGCCGCCCCGAAACAGAGCAACAGACGGATTTCCAGGGGCCAATCGATCATTACCGTTTTCGTCAAACGAGGTTTTCCTGAAGGTTACGTGGTCGGCAGTCGTCGCTTTCTCCAACTTCCAGCATAACAGCTCGCAGGTTTGCGGGTTTATGGGTGCCAATGCGCAATAATTTCTTCCGCAACCTGCTCTGCAGTCTTCGTTTCGGTATCGACAATTATATTGGCACACTGCCGATAGCGTGCCATTCGATCGGCAAGAATGGTTGTAATTTCCTCTTGAGGAGACAGGTTTGTCAGTGGAGGCCTTTGCACAACAGTTTGGTGGTCGTGATCCAGGCGAGCGGCAATCGTTTTCGGAGAGGCCTCCAGTAGTACGGTGGTTCCGGCCGACTGCAACAGTTGGCGATTTTCCTTCCGCAGCACGATGCCACCACCGCATGCGATGATCGGAACTGATTGCTCGAGCACACTGCGAAGCGCGAAGGTCTCGCGATCCCGGAACCCGATCTCACCCTCGCGTTCGAAGATAGTTTCGATCGAGCACGCAGCGCGACGAACGATTTCGTTATCGGTGTCGATCCACTGGCTCGCAGTCTTTTTTGCCAGATGCGTGGCGACTGTGGTTTTTCCAGTGCCGCGATATCCGATCAGCAGCAACCGCGGAAGCAGTTTTGATGGGGCCATAAGGCGTTTCGTTCACGGTCCTTGAAGAATAGATTGTTTACACATTGACTGCACCGACTGACCGCCTCAATGTTTCTCGCATCAGTTCCTCTGGCGGTTCAACGCCTGAAAACAGTCGGAATTGCAGTGCCGCCTGACGGACAAACATTTCTGTGCCGGTGACAGTTACGCAGCCTTGTGACCGAGCATCTTTGATCAATAGTGTGTTTTCAGGATTGTATACCGTATCGAGAACCGTCATGGATGGTTTCAGATAGTGGCGATCGAAGGGCGTCGAGTCGACGTTGGGGTGCATGCCGACCGGAGTGCAATTAATGAGGATCGAACAATCGATTCCATGGCGCGATTTCCAGGACACGGCACGACACTCAATCTGCTCGGTCAATTTTTGTGCCCGCTCTTGGGTGCGACTACTGATGACGACTTCCGCGCCGCGGTTTCGTAGTGAAAATGCAACCGCTTTAGCTGCTCCGCCCGCCCCGAGAATTAGGACTGTCTTGCCTTCTAGTGATTCCTCTCCGTCTGGAAAACGCATCGCCAAGCTGTCAATCGCTGCACGACTGTCGGTGTTGTAACCGACCATGCCGGTCGGGGAAAAGAGTAATGTGTTTGCAGCACCTGTGCCTACAATGACCCGATCAACTTGTTTTAGTAGTTTTGCCACGGCCTCCTTATGAGGAATAGTGATGCTGATTCCGCAGATGCCCATGCGAGGCGCATCTTGCAGAAATGCTTCCAGATGCTCGCTGCGTATACGCATCGGTAGATAGACCGCATTCATTCCAATTGCATGAAATGCGGCGTTATGGATTAACGGACTGTGGCTGTGTGCAATTGGGTCGCCAATGACGGCATACACGGCAGTGTCGGCCTTGATTTGGTCGTAATGGTAGATCTCGCGCATCTCTGAAAAACTGAGTTGTCCGGGCGCTAGTGACCTTTCGGCGTGGAAGGTCGCATAGGTGAACGGCGCGCCGAATTTGCCTGCCAGGACGCGTGAGGGTGTGCCGATCTCGCCCATGCAAATTCCGATAGTCGGTATCTCGGTCGATTGCATCAAATCTCGCATTTGAATGTTGTCGGAGGGTGTATTGGCAAGCGTCGCGATTTTTACGATGTCTGGATCCAGCATACTCATCCTCGCATGGATCGCCGACAGATCGGTTGGTGTCCGCTGAAAATCGTGATGACTGATCACTCGTTTTGTTTTGCCATATCGTGCAATTTGATCAGCCACATCCTCTTCGATGTCGACGTATTCCACACCCTCGGCAATCGCCATCCGCAGCATCGACAGGCGAGACTCTTCACTACCGTTATATTTGCCCCCGTCTCTTTCGCGACGGCAGGTCACCAGAACCGGGCCCGGACGGTTGTCAAGTAATTCGCGAAATCGCACATCGCCGCTGAGATAATCGAGCCTCAATTCGACGAGCTCTGCCCCCTGCGAGACCATATGCCGATGCTCGGCAATCATGTGGCGATGTCGACTTCGTCCGATCGAAACGCAGATCATGCTGCTAAAGTCCGAGTGGTTTGAGTGGTGTTATGTTCTCAGAAACTGCCGGTCTAAATCTTCACGCGTTAGCACGAGTGTTGTCGGTCGGCCATGTGGGCAATGGTGCGACGTCGTTGATTCGGTGCGCTGAGCGATCAAGTCCTGGATTTCTGCGTCCGCCAGTATGTCGCCTGCTTTGATGGCGGCTTTACAGGCAAACATGTGTAGTAGCTCATCAACTAAATCACGCCGCTCGGCCGTCCCATCGGGGTTTGCCAGTTGATGTGCTAGCGACTGCAAGAGTTGGGCTCTATTCTGTTTCTCCAGGAGCGATGGAAGGCCGGTCAGCAGTACCGTCTCGCCTCCAAACGGTTCAATTTCGATGCCGAGGTTGGCGAGTGTCTCCCGCTCATTCAGGAGGGTCGCCGCTTCCTCCGCTGCCAGATCCACCGGTTCAGGGACCAAGAGGGGTTGTCGCTCAAGCGGCCCGGAGAGCACTTTTTTTCTCAGATTTTCATACAGAATGCTCTCGTGCAGCGCATGTTGGTCCATCACGATCACGGTATTGTCGCTTTCCGCGATCAGGTAGCGGCCCATCACTTGAATCGCAGGAATCGGCGTGTGCTCCCGGTTGGCTGATTCAGTCAATGGATCGGCTGCCGCCTCTGGAGCTGGAGCGTGCGGCGAAATGGCCTGGTCAATTTCACTTGCTCCGACAGCCTCGGAGCCACTGT
>JAYYJN010000147.1:0-3161 GCA_036146215.1 Planctomycetota bacterium | reverse complement strand
CGTTGCCATCTCGCTCAGCATTGCAGCCGTCAGTGTGGTAACCTGGCTTTGTCTGCGCCATTCGGGTTTACTGCTACGCGTGCTCGGCGTGAACGGGATGAATGCGATCACACGGATCATGGGATTTCTTTTAATTTGTATCGCCATCCAGATGATCATTACGGGATCAGAGCACTTGCTCCACAGTTGGGGTCTAATCGACAATAAAGCGCATCACACATTTTCCGCAGCGACAAAGAAGTTTGCGTTTTGAATTCGATCTGAGAGAAGGTGGTAGCAATTGCTTTCTCGGCACAACTCGATACAGGGTTTTAAAAGGTCAGTTGATGACGACCACCCTGAAAGGTCAGTTCTAGAGGTTGATCCTCCACTTCGCAAATTGGATTAGAATCGACCTCCGGAACAAGGTCCTCGCTGACGTATATATTTCCCAGGTGTAGCGTGTTGGGAATGAACATCCAGCGTTGCTCGCCGTAGCGTTCCACAATTTTGGCAACGACCTCTTCATCGTCTGCCAACGTTGCGGGAATCCGCATCCGCTGCATGTCACCAGTCGTGAAGCAATTTATAAATGTTTTTTCTTCATTGATGGAGTCTCGTAGTCGCTGTGTGCAAAAATCTGCGAGTCCAATGCCGAGGGCATTGCCTTCAGATTTGGCAGTGAGATTCAGGGCCGCAATAATTCGTATATTTGGTTTTTTTAGATCTTCATGCCCTTTGACACCGCGATATCCAATGACATTAGTGTCCATTCCAGTGCCACTGAAGGTCTTTCCGATTTCATCAACGACTAGTACATTCAGGTCGTCGACAGGTAAACCCGGAAAATAAGATCGATGTTTTTCAACCAATTTCGGTTCTGTTGCCAGAATCTGATCTGCGGGCAAGGCGTGTATTTCAGCGGTTTGATCGAATCCATCCTCGAGTAGGGCAAGGCCTGCCCAGACTTTACCGGAATTTAGTAATACGGGTCCCATTTCCAAGAGCATGTCACGCATTTTATCGGTGGGTGCTGCGTGAAACGTTTCGGCGGAGCGTATCTTCCCCATACCCACCACCATCATTTTTACCAATCCACTCTGGATGCTACCGGAGAAGCAAGTGTGCAGTTTGATGCGATTAAGAACCAGCACTCCCGCCGAATCATACGCGTGGCGATCCATCCATACATCGCCGGTGGCGACCGATCCCAGTTTCACACACTCCATGCTAGCGCGGATTGGCATGCCCATCGCTTCTTCGGTAATGCCCAGCGATTCAACCATCCGCTGTTGACCCTCCGCCGTTGCTCCATTGTGGGAGCCCATGGCGGGAATAATAAACGGGTTTGCGCCGTGATCTCGAAGCCATTCTCCAGCGACTTTTGTGATCTTTGCGATGTTGGCAATGCCTCGACTACCGGCGGTAATGGCAACGTCGCCCTGAGGCACCTCCAGATCGAGCGTGTCAAGCTGAGTGCGAACCTCGCTGACAATATCGTTGAGCGGCTTGGAGATGAGGTTCTGATGAACGCGTCTAAGTTTCATGAAGTGTGTCCTTCCGATCCGAACGTGCACGATTCAAACAATCGATTGCGATGATTTTTACGGGCTATGCGCTTAGGAATCATCAGATGGGTAGAGTAATCGTCCACATGATTTGCAGAGGACCGATTCCTTGAGGGCGAGTTGTGCGACCATGTTCGGTGTAATCCGTGTAAAACATCCTTCGCAGATGGACTCCCGGACCGACGCCAAGGAGTCTTCTTTACGCGTCTTAACGATACGTAAGTAATCTGTTCTTATTTCCTCGGGTAAACCAGCCTGCGTGTCGTTTAATTCCCGGGTTAGTTGAGCAATTTCCGTCTGAAGCACATCGGCTTCAGCATTTACTCGACTTGACTCTTCCTGCATCAGTTTTTTCGCCGCATCCACATCCCCGGTCGCGGTCGTTACACTCGTTCCTAAGGCATCCACTGTTTCCATCGATTCAAGAATCTCATCTTCGAGAACACTTTCGGCCATCTGGTCTGCCGCAATCTGCTCAAGTAGTGCTTGATACTCGCGGTTATTCGCGCAGGTGTTCAACTTGGTTTGTAGATCCGATATTTTTGCCTCCGACGTTTTCAGTTGCAATTGTTTGGCGTCTACGGCCATTCGTGCTGCTTTGAGTTGATCGCGTGTGGATTCGAGCTTCGATTCGGCGTCGTTCACGTTCGACTGATGCGCAGCAATTCGTATGGGGCCGCGCTCTAGTTTATCCTGTCGACTCGATATCGATTTCAGGATTTGATGCAGGGATGCCATGATGTCGGTAGTTGCTGTACTCATGTCATTATGTCCGCGAAGATGAATAGTGGAAGAATTTTAACAATCGCAAAAAAAAGCCGCTGGGTTTTAAACCAGCGGCTCGGTAGGCCAGGTGTATTGCCTGGTTAAGCGGCTTCTGCGAGGAAGCCCTCCAGACGGTTGCAGCGAACCGGATTTTGCAATTTCCGGAGTGCCTTTGCTTCGATTTGCCGAACTCGCTCGCGTGTGACGCGAAAAATACGGCCGACTTCCTCGAGTGTGTATGTATACCCGTCGTCGAGACCGTATCGGAGTCGAACAATCTCGCGTTCTCGATAGGTAAGTGTTTTAAGCAGTTCATCAATCTTCGTACGCAATAAACCATGATTTGCAAGCCGCAATGGGTTATCAAACGTATTATCCTCGACCAACTCTCCGAAGCTATTATCTTCGCTTTCACCGACCGGACGGTCAAGGCTCACCGGGTGACGTCCAATATCGAGGACGCGCCGCGTCTCTTCCAGGCTTACTCCGGCTGCCAACGCTGTTTCTTCGGGAGTCGGTTTTCGACCCGTCTCCTGCTCCAACGACTTTGATACCCGCCGAAGTTTTGTGAGTACGTCGATCATATGTACTGGGATCCGGATCGTACGTCCCTGATCGGCGATCGCCCGGGTGATTGCTTGCCGGATCCACCAAGTGGCATAAGTCGAGAATTTGTAGCCTCGGCGATATTCATATTTATCGACTGCCCGCATTAACCCGGTATTCCCCTCTTGGATAAGATCCAGGAAGCTCAGGCCACGGTTGCGATATTTCTTTGCAATTGAGACAACCAGCCTCAAATTACTTCCAGAGAGTTGACGTTTTACATTTTCAAAATCGTTGTAAAGA
>JAYYJN010000146.1:0-6076 GCA_036146215.1 Planctomycetota bacterium | reverse complement strand
GGTCATCATGGTGCCAAAGCGGGAGTCCTGCTTCGATCCGAGCGGCCAAAACACGCAGCTTTTCATCAGAACCTGCAGGCGCTTCTGTGCACTCAAAATCGTTGGTTTCCATGGGGGCAAAATCTTCATCGTGCCCAAACTTGTCAATCGCTTGAAATACGTTCCGCATCGGTTACTTTCTCGCAAAAATGGGTCTAAACGCCTAGACTCCACACCTTTAAAGCGGGGTGAAAAGGCATCCTCGAACGACGCAGACGACGTCCAAATCGCCGGCCAGGTGGGTTGACGTGGGGCCGACTAGGTGGGTTAATCTGCAACCAAAACGTTACATCATTATTTCAGGCTTGAACTCCATGTCAAGCAAATTCACGAAAAAAAGCCGATTTTTTGGTACGATGCGGATCGGCGTAGAAGTCGCCTCACCGCACATGGGCTTTAGGAATGCAATACCTTTGGGATCAGACTGCCATTGATTTGCCGCCGCGTGGGCGCGGGTTTCACCTGATAACACCCGTGGTGATCGATGCTATCCCGAGCATGAAAGAGGTGCATGTCGGTTTGCTGAATCTATTTCTGCAGCACACTTCGGCATCGTTAACGATCAATGAAAATGCGGATCCTGACGTGACCGTGGACCTGGAGTCCTCGTTCGCTGCGATCGCTCCGGAAGACTTTCCCTACAAGCACACATGTGAGGGTCCTGACGATATGCCAGCCCACGTGAAGTCCTCTCTGTTAGGCAGTTCGCTGAGCGTGCCGATTCGTGAAGGTCGTCTTTTGCTTGGCACCTGGCAGGGAATCTATCTCTGTGAGCACCGAAATGCGGGAGGACCGCGCACGCTAGTGCTCACACTTCAAGGGCGACGTGAATAATCGCGTGTCTGATTCCCAGACTACCCGAGTCTCAACGCGACGCTACGTGATGACCGCCAGGCAGGCATTGAGATCGTCGGCCCAGCAACCGATCACTGTTGACGGGTTGGCGTTTTGTTCAGTCTGTTGTTCGGCGGCGAGTGACCGAGAAACCATCCGGGTAAGCGTATCAATGGTGTTGCCGTCCCCTTGCAAAAGCGATTGACTGGCATTCGATATGGCGAGAGAAAGCTTCTCGTCCGACCCGAGCCCGAGGTTCTGGGCAAATTCTGATTGGTCATGAACGGCCCATCGCAAAAGCGTGAGGTGAAAATAGGCTGCTAAGCGGAAGGTCAGCACCATCCGCTTGCGCCGTTCGATCGGTGTTTTCTCCTGGTCTACAAACATTTGGACAACATTTGTCAACGCGTCGACTGCGTGCGGTACTCGCGAAAGAGCGTTCAGCAGTTCACCGCGAAAATTCCAAAAGGCATCTTCAGCCCATAGCAGGGATTCCGCGAGGCCGACACCTGCGATTCCGGCAAGCATTTCGGCCCGCTGCGGATTTTCAATATCTGCGGTTTTCTGAATCAGTTCACGTAAGTTTGTCTCTGACAGCGGATGAAATCGCATGCATTGACACCGGGAGCGAATCGTCGGTAATTGACTCGATGCATTGCTGCTGAGAAGAATCAGCAGCGAACGGGGAGGCGGTTCTTCCAGGGTCTTCAGCAGGCAATTGGCCCCCTCTTCATTCAAACGGTCTGCATCATCAATGATGCCGATTTTTCTTCCGCCTCGACTCGGTTTCCGAGACAGATTGAAGCAGAAACCCTCCTTGTTACGGCGACCCCGCGTCGCATCCCCGATCAGCAGTCGGATAGGAATCTCTTTTTTGTCCTCCGGCAGCGAGACAACTTCGATGTCCGGGTGGGTACCTGCGAGGACCTGTTGACACGCTGGACATGCGCCACAGGGTGCCATGGCTGTAGGAGTATTCTGTTCGCAAAGAAGTATTTGTGCCAGTTTCAGAGCGAACGTTCGTTTGCCGACACCTTCCGGACCCACAAAAAGATAACTGCTCGCCAGCCGCCCCCGGATCAGAGCGCGGCGAAATGCTTCGACGACCGATTCATGTCCTAGCAGACCTTCCCAGCTCATGACGCGGTACTCTCGGACAGGTTTTTGACCACATCCCAAATCCGCGTCGCCACCTCCTCTTCGGTGCCCTGCGCGTCGATCAATGCGATCCGATCGGGACAACGTTTTGCCTCTGCCAGGAAACCTGCCCGCAAAGCTTCGCGGTACGCCGGGCCGCGAGCCTCGATGCGGTCCGGCTCTCCCAACCGTGTTGCCGCCTCCGCAAGTGGCAAATCAAGAACGATGGTTCGGTCTGGCAGCAGATCGCCGGTTGCCACGCGGCCCACGTTCCAGATCGACTCGATATCGATTCCCCCGCCATACCCCTGGTAGACCACGCTGGCCAAAAGGTAACGATCGGCGATTACTGTTTTACCGTCTTCAAGTGCTGGTCGAATCACCTCCTGCACAAGTTGCGCACGCGACGCCATGTAAAGTAGCATCTCACTGACGATGGTCATCGGCGTATTCCAATCGTTGAGCAGTAGCTCGCGGACCGCTTCGCCGAGGGGCGTTCCGCCCGGTTCGCGACAGGTGATCACATCCCGGCCCTGATTCTGCAATCTTCGCACGAGTAACTTCAACTGAGTCGACTTACCGACTCCATCAATCCCGTCGAGCGAAAGAAACATTTGTTCTGAGCACCGATGTGCGGAAGGGGATAGAAAACCGGCTAGCGGCATGTCGTGAGACGACACTATACCAGAAATGACGCGGCACAAGATCGGGGGGTATTTTTAGCGACGGAACGCCTGCGATGGCCGGGCGTCAGGTGGTGCCGCAGTGGGGGCCGACGATCGAACCGGCGAAGAGGATGGCTGCATGGTCGATTTAAGACGAGAACCGGTGGCGTTTATCCTGCCCGCTGGTGCTGGAGCACTTGGAGTGGAAAACCGAACAGCGGGTTTGGAACTGGCCGCCGCTTGCCGACCGCCGGAGGCCATGTTTGTAGAAACCCCTCGTTTTACTCTCTCTGCTGGAACTGCTGCCAAAGGCGACTCGCTGGATGCACTCTGCTGCGAGAGAGCAAAGGCAATTTTCTCAGAGAGCATGTCCCTCGTGCCACTCGTTGGCCGAATTTCAGACGCTCCACCCACAACTCCACTCGCAGCGGATGATACTTCAGATCGCGAATTCAAAGACACCTGTCCGTCCTGTCTTGTTTGAAGAATCGATCGGGAGCCGGTCAATTGCGGTGGCTCGGCAGCAGGCTGGCCAGGTTCCGACGGTGGCAGCGGCAATTGCAAATTTGGTTCGATCATCGGTTCCGCCTCGGGAACCGCGGGACCGACCGGAATCGGCTCTGCCATCAGCTCTTGCGGATTCTGATCACGAAATTGTTGGTATGGACCTGCACTGATTGCAGATGGATGGCTCGGTTCATCGGCGAGGAAGATGCTCGCGTCAAGTTGCCGTGCGGTACGGATTGCGTCGAAGTATGCTTTGCTCGGCCAGGGGCCTTCGGTGAGGAAAATGTTATTGTCCTCCAGCAACGACCCTTTGTGGAATTGAATTTGAATAATGGCTCGGTTGTAATCGACAAGTGACCGGTAATAATCGGCTTCGGCTTGTGCCAATCGTCGCTGCGCTTCGAGTAGCAGGTCTAATTGTTCAATGTTGCGGCCGACTCCTACGTCGATTTTGGTCTGAAAAGTGTCAACCTGGGCTTGCGCGGCCACGCGACGATTAAAGTTGGTCTCGATCAATTGGTAGTTCCGATCAAGGTTGCGTACCGAATCGGAGATCAGATGTGAGAGTTCCAGTTCCTGCTCATTCAGCACAGCCTTTGCCCGTGTGGCGAGCAATTGTGCATTGCGGACAGCTGCCAGTTCAGCGCGGAATCCGAGATTCATCGACATTTCAACACCCAGTTGCGATTGGGTAAAGTCGCCCTCAAACAGGACCTTCCAGGCCGAGGGATACGGTTGCGGTCCCGCCCCCAGCAGATCCTTGCCGAATCCGAGCCAGGTGTAGTTACCAACCATATCCAAACGCGGCAGCAAGTGATTCTTAGCAGCAATCACCTCAAGTTCTCGTTGTTTGATTCGCCATTTTTGTTTTCTCAGTTCGACATTTCGCTCGAGCGCCTCGGTGAGAATGTCCTGCCAGTCAAAAGTGACCTTGGCAAGTGTCGGATCGTCCGAGGGGCGAATCAACCGACCGTCGGTTGCTGCAATCCCCATCAGAAAACGCAAACGATTCTCAGCGGCAAATACATCGCTCTTTGCCTGCTCGGTTTGTGCTCGGAACGAAAAATACTGTTCGCGTGCAAGCGCTTCACGCTCTTTGCCGCCCCCCATGGCACCCTCGAGCGTGATTGCCTGCACGGTCTGCCAAGTTCGCAGGGAACTGGCCAAACCGACTTTGCGCGCCTCCAGGTTACGGTAAGCGTAGTAAAGTTCCCAATAATTATTTTCTACATCTGCCACAAGGTTCCGCACACCGCCTTCGAAATCGGCCAGAGCCCGATCGGTTTGGATGCGGGCGATCAGCACACCATCAAACATCCGCGTACCGATGCCTGCAAGATTGCTGAACGGACCGGCGATCCGGTTGTATTCCAAGCCCATGCCCTGCAGTAACGGTTGACGGAATTCGCCCACGATGTTCGTACGGTAGGAGTTCGGGTACAACACCCGGGGGTTATTATTATCGTCGTATGTGGTTTCGGTCCGCACGGTGGTGGTACCACCTGTCGCATTCGTTTTCTGCAATTGTGCTTGCAGGGTCAAAATGCTTTGAACATTGACCGCGGCCAACTCCAGAACTTGTAACTCTGCCGGGTTGATATTTTCAGGATTTTCGAACTTTTCCCAGAAGAATCCGCTGCTGAAGGTGGTATCGAACGCGGCGAGTGCTGCCTCGGGACCGGTCATCAGCCCATTGATATATCCGGGGGCCGATTCCTGAATGGCGGGATTGTAGATCGTTTGCAGAATATCGGGATTCGCGAGTAATGCTTCGGAAGGCTGCGAGATGCCGGATAGCGTATCGATCCGGCCTCCAAGGCTTCGAAGGACCTTGCTGTTGGCCAGTGTGATTTTTACGGCATCTGCCAGGCTTACCTCCCAGAAATCATCGAATGATGCGTTATCTAAGGTGAGCGGCGCTGCGGTCTCCCGTGCATCGGAGAGCGGTGGTTGGGTTTCTACGGGATAGTCAATATTCGTAGCCTGACCCACGTAATGCGAGAGATCTCCGTCCTCGGCAAAGTAAAAGGGCTGTGTCGGGTGACAGCCCGTGCCGATTGCGATCGCAAGCGAAAGCGTGTAGGCGATCTTTTGGAGGTGAGAATTCATCGAGTGCCGCATCAACGAGGGAATATTCAGGACGAAAAAAACGTCTACACAACACGATCGAAGCGAGTTGCTTTCCAAGCCACGATCGTATTTCCCCCGTTCGGACGCCCAGGCTCTCGCAAGCAGTGCTTGTGAGATATACCTTTTCCATGGCATTCGACTTCGCCATTATCGTCTAATGCGAATGCTAACTTTTGCCAAATTCACTGACCCGCAGGGTTTATCAGCAAACACTTTGGCCGCATTGCTAGCAGGTGATCCGAAGGGCCCGATTTGTCGAGATTTTGAGCTATTGAAAACGACTTGGAAGCAAGCATTAGCGACGACCTGCGGTGCGGCGACGTTTACCGGAGGGCTTGCTCGCGCGGGCATTGCCAGCATTGGGATGATTTTCTTTACCGGTCATTTCATAAAGAAATCGACTTGGGATAGTGTCCCGCTGTTTGCCCCATTTTTGTCGCCCCAGGCAGAGACTCAAGGTCAAGCGATCCTGGGCACGTGTGACTCCGACGTAGCAGAGCCTTCTCTCTTCATCTATGGCCTGGCCACTCTCGTCGGCAACCGCTCGGTGGTGGGGCAGTAAACCTTCTTCCATCCCTGCGAGATAAACATGGGGGAATTCCAGCCCCTTCGCGGCGTGCAAGGTCATCAGAAAAACAGCATTCCGCTCTTCCTCTTCTGACTGATCGCGCTGATCGAGCAGTGTTGCATCGAGGAAACCCTGAAGTGAGCAAGAGCGAGTTTCACGTTGATAATTTGCCGCAGCACTGATCAGCTGTTCGACC
>JAYYJN010000145.1:0-6600 GCA_036146215.1 Planctomycetota bacterium | reverse complement strand
GGGAGTTTGTTACACAGCAATCGATGCTGGATCTTTTTCCGGAAAAACTCAGCTTGGATGCGTCGTTGCCAATCGCTTCCTATGCCGTTCCCGGAATCACTAAACTCATCTGATAGCCTGTCGTATCCGCATTCAAGGCTTATTTTTTGTCTTGTCCTCTTCCTCAATATCGGGTCGCATGGCCAGCGATGCCTGCACCGCGTAATGGCAAGTACAACCGGAGCTGGCTTCTGGGATCAATAGCAGACCACCGGCGGGAATCATGTTGATCCAGCATCCGGGGCGACTGACTTGGGTGACTGGCATGTGCGTCTTCAGTTTCAGATCGAACATGGCTGCATTTCGATCACGGAAAAAGAATGCCTGATTTGATGCGGAAATGGTTCCGCAACCACCACGATGTCCCCGTTTCCACCCCCAGTCATAATCGCGCTGACCCGTGTTTAAATCATAAGCAAATGGTTCCACGTAGAGCCGATCTTTGACAATCACCGGATGATGATCCTGTTCGCCATGATCGCCCCCAGCCGCCGTCTGATTATCCTGACTGGCTTGCCATCGGATCTGCCCACTGGACGCGTCGCGTACATGAATGTCGTACCAGACGGTCTGCTTGCCGTTATCTCCTGCCTGGTTGCGTGAGCCAACGGTAATATACGATTGATCTGCATAGAATCCATAAAGATGATGTTCGATTGCCGCATAATCCACATCTTGCTTCCACGCAACGGCTCCCGTCAGCTGATCGAGTGCCACGACACGAGCGCCGCTATCGAGCGCCTGATCAATACGCACACGCCCTGGTATTTTTTGCGCTCCTGACTGATCTATTTCTACAAAATACATTCTACCGCCACCGAGCGCGATGGTAGGATTGAGAATCAAACGGTTTGACGGTGCATATCGCCACGTTAATGTTTGGGATTCTTGCGCAAAGGCGAATATCGAGTCACTGGTCACAATGGGTCGAAAATCCCAATGCGTCCCTTCTATAATCGATGCGCGACTGTGTCCTCGGCGAATGCCACCCTGCGGCACGCTGCTGCCGAAAAGCAAGTTGTCTTCACAAGCGACAAGGCCCCAGTCGCTTGCTTGCTTACCCTCGGCTCGAGGCACTTCAAATCGCTTTTGTTGACTTCCATCCTTGGCCGATAGCAAAACACACTGTTGCCCGACTGCGATGAATAGTCCGTCGTCGGTCGCACACATTGGCCCGCAATCTCGTAAGACTCCAATCCGACGCGATCCGAGAACATCGGTTTCAAAACGCACGGTTCCGTTATATGCATCGACACCATAGATCTTTTCATTCCCCGGCACATAGAGTGTCCCGTCACAATAAAGGGGTGCCGCGGTTCGATGATGGCGGTCAATCATACCCTGCGGCCCAGGCACGCCAAACCATTGTGGCACAAGTGGTCCATGCACGAGTTGGTCGCCGCTACATGCCGTATTGCCGGCGTTGCCGTAGAGGTGTGTCCATTGCCCGGCTCCTTGCAAAGATTTTCGGTAATTAGGTTGCATACGGCTCAGGTCCCAAAGACACCCGCCTGACGGTCGAACCACACGCCAGACTTGCTCGCGATCAAACTGAAGCGTTTCTTTTTTTACATCCTCCAAAACGACGAGATTAAAAAGCCAACTGCCGTAGGGTAAGCTTGTTTTCCCGGCCAGGTCGTGGACAGTCACCTGTCCACACAGCTTCAAATCATTTAGTGTGTTTCGGACTTGCCTGATTTTTTCAGCGTCTTGCATAACGAGGATCACCTGCATCTCGGTTTGCAGCCCAATTTGGATGGCAAGGTCGGCCAAATCATCGCCGATCAATAGGGCGTAACCTTGGTCGAGCCCGATCGTCATGAGAATGGTTTTGGCCGTTCGGTCATCCGCGGCGTGCTTCTGACCACCAATCTTTTCACTCGAATATTTTTTGGCCTCGTGCTCCTGTGGAGTAAAACAATAAAGATCGCCCTCCTCTGTGCTGACAAGAAGATGATCGTCGGCGAGGACCAGGCTTCCAGCGGTGCCTTCAATCTCTGCTTCCCACAATATTTTATGTTTATCGCCTGATAAGGCAGCTACGGTGCCCGACCCACCTGCAAAGATCAACTGACCCGCTTCGATTGCCGTGCGATCCAGGGGTGCAAGCAATTGAGGTCGCTCAACCACGGGATCTTTGTCCTTGCTCTCAAGTGACTCGAGGATCGCGCCTCGGAGGTTTCGTCCCGTCGGCGCATAGAGGCGACCACTGATACGCCCGAGATAACCTTGAGGGGAACGAGACAGTTTGGTCTTCTTCAAGACTGCCCCATCGGTTAAATCAAGCGTGACCAGGTACACCCCCTGTCGGGGAAAAAGCCCTGCAGTGAACCACACTTTTCCCTGTTCAACGAAAATGCCACTGCGGACTAATTGCGGATGGACCAATCGACCGTTGCCCGGAAAATAGTCGGCCTGGGGTTTATAGCGCCAGATTTCATCTCCGCTTCTGGCATCCAAACAGTACACGCCCCCATCGTCGGAGCCAAAGAGTACCTTGTCGTCGACCACCGTGGGTGCAAGTCGGATGGGGGCTTCGGCAAAGAAATGCCAGAGTTTCTCGCCGTTTGCTAAATCAAAACAGTAAAGTTGATCCTCGCTCGAGGAACCCAAGTAAACTTTCCCGTCCGAAACGACTGGTTCAAAGCACCGGTCAAAGGCAACCCGTGGCTTGAGATTTTGTTTGCGGTTCCAGAAGTCTTGCTGTGCCGGCGGTGGCCAGGCGGGCAGGGGACCAGGACGAATTCTGCGGTGCCAAGCCAAGTGCAAGGGAAGTGCCGGTTGGCTGCCAGCACGACGGCTTCGGTGATTGTCGTGCCCGAAAGTCGGCCAATCACGCGAGAGGTCGTGTGCGGCGAGAGCACCGGGAAACATCGATTGCTCGGTCGCAAACTGCGATTTAATCTCCCCTTCAGTCAGGACTCTATCCCACACGCGAATGCCAGCGATTTGTCCAGCAAAATCGGTTGAATCAGTTGGATCATCACTTTTAGAGGGAAGTGTGCCGATTTGCATCACAGGCGAATCAGCTGACAAAAGCGGTCCCCGCTGCTCAAAAGCTTCGCCGGCTAACTTGCCATCGACATAGATTTTTTGCTGTTGCCCATCGTATGTTGCCGTAATTTGATACCATTGGGCATGCTGGTAAAAAGTTCGTGCAAAGAGTCGTGTTGGCTGGGGCTTATTTTTGCTTCCAAGTGTGAAATAAAAATGATCCGCATTACCCCCAATCAACCAGAGGGTACGACCGGCTTGCTCTAAAGAGACGAGGCCAAATTCGGTTTGCTGTTTCTCGGGACGTACCCAGAGTTGCAGCGAAAAGTCTTTTGTTGGCAAGGCGTCTGATTGCTTCTTATCGAGTTCCAATTGAAGCGGTTTTTGCTTTTCGAGTAAGCAGAGCGCATGAGGTTGATCGGCTGAGAATTGGAGCGGATCCCGATTTTTAAAGGAGAAATCACCAGCAGCAGTTAGTACAGCTAGTATCTCCTCTTTTGAATCGGCAGGCTCTGACGGTCGCCGTAATTTCCAATCGAGGATCGGGCCGCTTTGTTCCGCTGCCGATGCAAGATTGATGAACAGAAAAATATATAGCCAGCATTGGAAATTAACGCGCTGCGAGGGGAGCATGGGCGTGTTCGATTCCGGTCAGCAAGACGGTCTGGTAGGAAGTTCGGCCGCAACGGGGGACCGAGCGTTGTTTTTATGAGTATATCGTACCCCGATTTTCCGCAACATCGGCAATCCTTCACAGGTGCTCTCTGGTATAATATTTTTAAGCGAGTAATCGCGTTCCGAGGGCGGTTTCCTGATGGAAATAAGGCTAAACTGAATGGAGGCGTCTTCCCTGAGGATTCATCCATGCTGCCACCACAGGATCAACTTCCTATCCTTCAGCTTGCCGGCAAGACAGGTACTGTCTTGGAGCGGCTCGATGCCGATGCGCAGGCCAAGCCTCTGCCCATTTCGCGCGACGAAATGCTAGACCGTGGCTGGGATTCAGTGGACGTCGTGTTTGTTACCGGAGATGCGTATGTCGACCATCCCAGTTTCGCTGCTGCTATTTTAAGTCGCGTTTTGGAGGCTGCTGGTTTTAGGGTGGGCATTTTGCCGCAACCTGACTGGCGAAGTTGTGATCCCTGGAAGACTTTCGGCCGTCCCAGGCTATTTTTTGCCGTAAGTGCCGGCAATATGGATTCGATGATCAATCATTATACGGCCAACCGTAAGGTCCGGAATGATGATGCGTATTCTCCAGGTGGCCGGATTGGCATGCGGCCCGATCGGGCAACACTGGCGTATTGCCAACGGGCGCGAGAGGCGTTCAAGGGAGTTCCGGTAGTTGCTGGCGGTGTGGAAGCTTCACTACGACGGTTGGCACACTACGACTATTGGAGCGACAAAGTTCGCCGATCAATCCTGCTTGACTGTAAAGCGGATCTTCTGGCCTTTGGCATGGGCGAGGAACTCATTTTAGAAATTGCCCGGAGACTTGATGCAGGGGAAGGGGTTCGAGACTTACGCGATATGCGGGGTGTAGCATATGCCATGGGTGCTTCAGAAACACCACCCACCGATGCGCTCACGTTGCCAAGTTATGAAGAAGTGGTCCAGGACAAACGTTGTTTTGCTCAGGCTACTAAAATGATTCATAACGAAACGAATCCTTACAACGCGCGGCGCCTTATTCAGTGGCACGACCGGCAGGCCGTCGTGACGAATGCCCCGATGTTACCGATTTCCGAAGGCTCGATGGACACAGTGTATGAACTTCCTTATACACGCAAACCACATCCCTCCTACACAGAGTCAATACCCGCTTTTGAAATGATTAAAGACTCGGTGACGATCATGCGCGGGTGTTTTGGAGGCTGCACGTTCTGCTCAATAACGACCCATCAGGGAAGAATCATTCAATCTCGCTCGAGAGACTCGGTAAAGCGTGAAGTACGAGAGATGGCCGATGATAAAGATTTCAAGGGAGTCGTTAGCGATATCGGGGGACCCACCGCCAATATGTATCAAATGCGATGTCTCAAACCCGAGGTCGAAGCGGTTTGTCGTCGACAGTCTTGTGTGCATCCAACGATTTGCAAATTACTGGGCACCGACCACGGACCATTGGTGCAGTTGATGAAGGATGTGCGAGAGACGCCGGGGATCAAAAAAGCGCTGGTTGCCAGTGGGATTCGCATGGATCTGGCACGTCGCTCACCAGAATATATGCGTGATTTAACAAAGCATCACGTGGGTGGCCATCTCAAAGTGGCACCCGAGCATACCGATCCAGACGTACTCGACAAAATGCGCAAACCGAGTGGTGATGATTTTGAAGCGTTTGCGGAGATTTTCAATCAAGAATCAAAACGTGCGAAAAAAAAGCAGTACTTAATTCCCTACTATATCGCAAGCCATCCGGGTAGTGATCTGGATGCGATGATCGATTTGGCACTCTACTTGAAGAGGACAGGGTATCGCCCTGATCAAGTTCAAGACTTTATTCCTGCACCCTTCGATGTGGCGACAGCAATGTACTATACGGGTATTGATCCCTTTTCTGGCAAAGAGGTACATATTGCACGACATCTACGCGATCGGAAATTACAGCGAGCCCTGATGCAGTTTTTTAAGCCGGAAAATTATTTTCAGGTCCGCAAGGCCCTGGAGAAGGCAGGCCGCAAGGATTAGATCGGCAGCGGATGCGATTGTTTGATTCCGGACCGCCCGCCCCGCGAAGCCATTGCCGCACGACGGCGTGAGAGTCGTTTGTATCAAGGGGAATATGTTCACCAAATAAATGGTGGAAAATCGAAGGGAAGGAAGCGTCAATCTCGAAACAAGCCTGATACCGGCTATCGTCCCGCGCGTCGGAGCACCACAGAAACGAATTCAGAGGAATCGGTTGAGAAGAAGGCGCAAAAAAAATCTAAAACAAGAGAGGCACGGAAGCGACCGAATCGCCCGCGTTAACTTCTTTGCAGGATTGTTTTCAAATTATTCAACAATTTTCCCGTCGAACCCCGCACCTTTTAACGCTTCAACCAACGTTTTGCTGTCGAAATCGGTGGCGCTAGGTTTGAGTTGCACGGTTGCCTCTTTCTTGCCGAAATCAACCGTAACCTGATCTACACCAGGAGTTTTTTGAAGTGCGGCCTCGACCCGAGGCTTGCAACCGAACTGTCAGGACATTCCCGAAACGACAAGAGTTAATGTGGGCAATGACACAGGGGTTGTCGCTGTGGCTGATACGGAATCGAGTGCTTCTGGATTAGATTGTTTTGCCTGCTCGCAACCCGGCAGCGTCGCAATTCCCCCGAGCGACAACACGACTGTGTATGCGATACGTTTAGACATCGATATTACCCTTTGCTCAATACGCTCAATGCTTAGTAAGTCTTTAAACCTACACCTATTCCGTTATAGTGGAACGAAGTGATTGACGCCAAGGTAATTACAATTTTTTTATCGGACCTAAGAAAACCGGTGTAACTTTCCTTTAAAACTCGACCATGGATGCAGGTAATGAAATTACTTGTAGCTAGCAATTTACTTTGCGCCAGGCAT
>JAYYJN010000144.1:0-3491 GCA_036146215.1 Planctomycetota bacterium | reverse complement strand
TGCAATTTGAAAAATACGGGGTGGGCCGCCCCGCATATCGTGCACCTCGACGGAAACAGACCCTTTTAATTTCCTGCTGACCTGCTCGAACACCGCAACCGAATCCACCGGGATACCTGCCAAGCGGTGAATCTGCATCCCGGGCTGTAAGCCCGCTTTTTCGGCAGGAGTGCCTGGCGAAACGGTTCGCACGATCACGCAACTGGTTGGAATTTGCCATACGTCTGAGAAGGGTCGCATTGCCGCAGGGTGTTCCACTCGTAGGCCACGCCATGGTGGTGGTTGCACTGTGGTAACGGCATCTCCCCAGACGCGATTTTTCGTAAGCGTGACGGGAATCGTCAACGGTTGCCCCGCACGAAGCACGCGTAATTCCACTGCTTGATGTGCAGGCTTACTACCTATGGAAAGCAAAAGGGCATCCAGCGAATCAACTTTCTGACCGTCAATGTGTGTCACGATATCCATCCGACGGACTCGCCCCACCGCGGGGCCTCCGTTGACAACACTTTGCACCCGCACCCCACGTTGGCCTGCAGTCCGTTCAGCCCATTTTAACTCGCCGGGGCGGATGCCCATAAACCCATACTCCACCTCGCGGCCCTCCATCAACAAACCCATCGCGCGCTGAAATGCCGCATCGACAGCAATGGCATAACCGGCCGCGGTCTCATGCCCTTCAATGGCCGCAAGCGAAGTGGTGAGGCCAACCATCTTGCCCTGCAAATTCAATAGCGGTCCACCACTCGTCCCCAGGTTCAACTTTGCATCGGTCTGGATGAGCGTACCCAAATGATGCATGCTGGGACGACTTGGAGCGTTCGTCGATTTTTGCTCCGGTGGTAACTTGCGCCTTAGATTCGAGATGATTCCCCAACCCGCACTCACCTCACCATCACTTGCCAGCGCAAATGGGTTGCCCAGAGTGACAACAATCTGCCCTTTACGTAACTTTGAGCCATCGCCCATCGGCATCGGCCGCCAACTCTGTTTTGCATATTCCGGTGCAATCCCCTCAAGCACCGCCAGATCACTGTAAGGATCGGTCGCTTTGATTCGGACTTCATCCCACAGCGGCCGATCGGCGAGACGGATAAAAATCCGCATCACACCACCGCCACCGCTGTCCAACACGTGTGCATTTGTGAGAATCAGTCCGCTTTCACTTACCACGACCCCCGTGCCATACGCATCCGGAACCGCATCCAACCGTGGCTGGCTCGCGGGATCAGACACGCGGAAACCTCGACCGCCAATCACCCGATTCGTTTCAGCAACACCTCCTTCGCGAAAAATTGCAATCGGGACGACCGAATTTTCGACCTGCTCGATTACCTTGATCAGCACACCTTCCAAGGCATGCGCGACAGCAAGTCCCGACGGTGCACTCTCGGCATTCTCGGCATCCGTCTCTTCGGCAACCGCCATACTCGCTGTAGCGAAAAGCGAAACGATAATGAGGCCCTTCACAACAGATGGGGGCCCAAAATCACGTGCAGAACGAGACGCAAAGAAAAGGCTCGATGAAAGCCATTCGGCCTTCATCGAGCTACAAAATACGGGGCGGCGGACACATGATTGATTCGAACGTATGGCTAACATCGAGATTCCGGCTTAGGTAGGGTTTGGTTACCGTCTCCCGAATTCTCAAGGCATTCAACCGTGCGCACTGACCATCGAGTCCTGGCAGACATCACCTCAACCGGTTGAGACTGCCTCCGATTCTGATTCAGAAGACTCGGCACCATCGGCTTGAGCCAACATGTCGTGATGACCACCCGCCGCCAATACTTCTTCACGTAATTTTTGCGTTACTTCGGGATTCTCTTTGAGAAACAGCCTCGCTTTCTCACGACCCTGACCCAACTGAACATCGCCATAGCGGAACCAGGCACCGCTACGAACCACATATTTAGAAGTCAGTGCCATATCGAGAATGTCACCCTCATAGCTTATCCCATCCGAATGCATCATATCGAATTCGGCGATTCGGAACGGGGGGGCAACTTTGTTTTTCACTACCTTGGCCCGCACGCGCTGCCCGACGACATCTTCGCCGTCTTTGAGCTGACCGATCTTCCGCACATCAATGCGACAAGACGAGTAAAACTTCAACGCGCGTCCCCCAGGAGTCGTTTCGGGACTACCGAACATCACGCCAATCTTCTCCCGAATCTGATTGATGAAAATAACGCAGGTTTTGCTCTTGGCAATCGCGCCAGTCAAACGTCGCATCGATTGACTCATCAATCGCGCCTGAAGCCCGACATGGGTATCGCCAATTTCTCCTTCTAATTCTTTCTGCGGAATCAAAGCGGCAACCGAGTCGATGACCACAATATCGACCGCATTGGATCGCACTAACATTTCACAGATATTCATCGCTTGTTCACCATGGTTCGGTTGAGAAACAAGCAGTGTTTCTAACTCTACACCAAGTTTTTTTGCCCAACTCGGATCCAAGGCATGCTCGGCATCGACAAACGCCGCAATTCCGCCAGCGGCCTGTGCCTGAGCCACGACGTGCAGCGCGAGTGTCGTTTTACCACTTGATTCCGGTCCGAACATCTCGATGATCCGTCCGCGCGGAATTCCTTGACCACCAAGTGCCAGATCCAAAGAGAGGCATCCGGTCGAAATGCCTTTAATCCGTCCCTGTTGCGCCGTTCCCAGCGGCATGATCGATCCTTCACCGAACTCTTTCTCAATCTGTTGAAGAGTGTTTTTGAGGTTCGGGTTGTTTTCAATCAGCGCATCTCCAGCCGAAAATGCATCGTTTGCCGCAGCTTTGCCGCGAGACTTTGTTTTGGCCGAACCATTGTCTGATTTTGATTTCGCCGACTTTTTAGCAGAGTTCTTCTTCGACATGCGATTGTCCGAGCGTGAGGCAGATTCCGTTTGCGGTTTGCTGCTGGTAGATGTAATCATCGTGATCGTCTCCCTTTTATCGTAAAGAAACTTTTTTCCCGCAAGTCGAGCGGAGATCTCTCAGCAGCTCACTTGCACTCATAATCCAAATAGTGAACAAATGAATACTTAATGTATCGGCGTTCAGTAGTCAACACAAGAGCCCAAATCGACGTATTCTTGCGTTTTTGACTGCTTTCACGGGTTCTACGCCGGTCGAGCACAAACGGCCAAACAAAAATGGATTCCCAGGAGAAAAACACTCCGATTGGCGTCAGAGTATAGGAAAGGGCAGGGGGCGCAAGAGCTACGACCCCTTTATTTGCTGCTTTTTTATTTTTGCCCAACGATCACGCAGGGTGACGGTCCGATTGAATACTAATCGGCCTGATTGACTATCGGGATCAACGCAGAAATATCCGTTACGCTCGAACTGATAAATCTCACCCTGCCGAGCCGATGCCAAACTCGGTTCGACCCAGACCGCGGGGAGGACCTCAAGCGACTCAGGGTTCAGATGATCTAACCAATCACTCCCATCCGGGATATCCGACGGATTCTCTACCGAAAAGAGATGGTCATAG
>JAYYJN010000143.1:0-19413 GCA_036146215.1 Planctomycetota bacterium | reverse complement strand
CCGAGGGTGGTCGAGCTGTGATGGCTCGTTGGAATAATGAATATGAAAAGATCGGAGATAATGATTTTCTAATCGATCCGAAAAATCCAAAACACTACTCGAAGCTCCTCAGCGAATTGTCGAACAATCCGGAGTATCCCTTCAAAGGCATCGCACATCTATGGAGTCTTGATACGGCAAAAGTCGGACAGCTCGATTCAGATCAACTCGATGCAGCCATGATGCTTGGCGGTGAGAGTTTGCTGCATTTGGTTCAGCAAGGGCCTTTGGCTGGTTGGGACAATCCAGCAATTTGGATGGTGACACGCGATGCCAATGCAGTTGGGTCCAAGCGAGAATTGTCCGGTATCGCACAAGCTCCGTTGTGGGGCATTGGCAGGGTGATGGCAGAGGAGTTACCTCAGCTCTGGGGTGGCATGGTCGATGTTGACCCTGGTTATACCGATGAAATGATTGCGGACGTCCTTTGGGCGGAAATGCAAGATCCGGATGCGGAGAGACAAATCAGCTATCGAGACGATCGTCGTTTTGCCGCACGTCTCGTTCCTCGTGATGCCCACCAGCCGGTAACCCGACCGTTACGCTTCAAGGCAGATGCAAGCTACTTGGTGACGGGCGGTTTGGGAGACTTGGGGCTTCAAGTCGCTCGCTGGATGGTCGGGCAGGGTGCACGGCAGTTGATGCTTTTGGGCCGAAGTGAGATGCCACCGAGGAACCATTGGCCCTCGTTAGCGGAGGAAGACACCCGTTTTGCGGAAAGAGTCAACGCGATTCAGGAAATGGAACGCTGTGGTGCGCGAGTCCTGACACTGGCGGGCGATGTGGGAAGCGACAACGTCCTTGAAGACCATATGGAGCGAGCGATGGCCGACGGGTGGCCACCGATTTGTGGTGTGATTCACGCGGCAGGGGTTGTTGATGCAGAACAGTTGATTGATCTTGGCGTGGAAAAGTTGCGAGATATTTTGAGAAGCAAAGTACGCGGTACATGGCTGCTGCATCAGGCCTGCGTGAATCAACCACTCGACTTCTTTGTAAACTTCTCATCCGGTGCTTCGATGCTTGGTTCGCCGTTACTTGGTGCATATGCCGCCGCCAATGCATTTCTTGATGCAATGTCTCATTGGCGGAGATCCATGCAGCTACCGGCACTGACCGTAAATTGGGGTTTTTGGGATGAGGTCGGCATGGTGGCCAGGAGTCAGCGGGAGATGGGACGCGGATTCGCGCCGCAAGGCATGTATTCTTTCTCGCCCGCCCAAGGACTTGCGACACTCGGTTGGCTGCTTGAGGAAGATGCAACGCAAACCGCGGTCATGCCGGCAAATTGGCCCGAGTGGTGGCAATACCATCCGCGAGCTGCTAAGTCGGCCCTGTTCGCAAATCTTGTACAACTCGAAATTGGCCGCCAACCGATTAATACGTCAGATGTCGATGACGTGCCGACGCTCAGCCGTGCAAAAGTTGCGGAGACCCCGATAGCTGAACGACCGCGTCTGATTGAAGAATTTATAAGTGAACAGCTATCACGCGTCCTTCGGATTGACGTCGATGAACTGGATATTAACCAGTCGCTTGGAAATTTGGGGATTGATTCATTGATGGCGGTCGAACTTCGCAACCATGTGCAGGCAAGTTTAGGTATTGTGATACCCGTTGCCCAATTACTTCAGGATCCAAGCATTGCACAACTTGCAAAGGGGATACTCGATCAATTGGCGGGGGCATCTGCTTCGTTGGGCGAAGTAACAATCACTACAGACTCTTCCAATGCGAATGAGGCGGAATCACAGCAAGGGTTGCTTGCGGAACAAGCGTTAGAAAAGTTAGACACAATGTCGGACGCGGAAGTTGAGGCGATGTTGAGCCAGATGCTCGATGGTGAAAAGGGAAATGCATGAGTGACGTAATGAAATCAAGTGAAAAACAATCCGCAGAGCAAAAGCGTGCGCTGCTTGAAAAACTACTCAAAGAAAAAGCAGAGCAACAAACTAAAACCGGCTCGCTTTCCTATGGTCAACGCGCGCTTTGGTTTATGTATCAAATTGATCGCCATAGCTCCGCGTACAACATTATGTATGCGGCTCACGTGCGTTCGGATGTGGATATTCCAGCGCTTGAAAATGCGTTTCAGAAACTTGTTGCTCGGCATCCGGTTCTCCGCACAACGTATCAGGCAGTTAATGGATTGCCGATACAAAAGGTGCACCCCCACGTTGATGCTAAAATTGTGAGAGAGGACGCGCGAGATCTCGATTGGGAAGCACTTAATTGCGAAATTGAAGCGGAGGCAGATCGCCCCTTTGATCTTGAAAAAGGTCCCGTTTTTCGCTTGCGAATTTATGAGCGGCGTGGCGAGGGCCATGTTTTTCTATTTACCTCGGCACATATAGCAAGTGACTTCTGGTCGTTTGACCTTTTATTTGATGAGTTAGAAGTTCTTTATCGCGGTGAGATACAGAATGCGAAGGTCGAACTACCAGCCCTGCCTTATGACTATTGGGGCTTTGTGCAATGGCAAGAGGAAATGCTTCAATCCGACCAGGGTCAAAAGCTTTGGGATTACTGGCACAAACAACTGGACGGGGATCTGCCAAATTTAGATTTGCCGACAGACCGCCCGCGTCCGTCAGTGCAGACCTATCGTGGTAAAAGTCATACTTTCCAGCTTCCAGATCGCTTAGCAAACAGCCTGATGGAATTGACGCGACAGGAAGGTGTCACTCCCTTTATGACGTTGCTGGCCGCGTATCAGATTCTGCTTTATCGATATTCGGGAGCGCAGGATATTTTGGTGGGTTCTCCCACCGCCGGCCGGAATCGGGCTGAGTTTGAACAAATCTTTGGGTATTTCTTGAATCCGATCGTTTTGCGTGCAAGGCTCGACCCCGACATGAGTTTTCGTGAATTCTTGGGGCAAGTAAAAGCCACCGTATTGGATGGTTTAACTTTCCAGGACTTCCCGTTCCCCATGCTCGTGGAGCGTTTACAACCTCCTCGCGATGCAAGTCGATCGCCGCTCTTTCAGGCATCTTTCGCTTGGGACAAACCACGGAAATTATTTCAGTACGAGCGTGGCGAAGGTAGTTTTGTTCCCCCCGATGACGTCTCTACATTGGGCCTTTTACCCTTTGCGTTGGGGCAGCAGGGGGCCGCATTTGATCTCACACTCATGATGCTCAGCATGGGAGATTCACTTTCCGCAGCATTGCAGTATAACTCCGATCTTTTCGATGAAGCAACGATCGCGCGTATGGTCGCCCATTTTGAAACGCTTCTCGAGGGCATTGTTGCAGATCCAGGAGAGAAACTTGCAGCCCTGCCATTGCTGGATCGCGAGGAAGAAACGAGCTTACTTCGACAGTGGAATCAGACCGAATTAGATTACTCCAGCAACGAGTGCTTACACCAAATTTTTGAGCAGCGAGTCGCCGAGACGCCTGATGCGATTGCAGTTCGATATGAAGAGGAAGCGATAAGCTATCGAGATTTGAACGAACGGGCCAATCAACTGGCACACTTCATCGTGCAGCAGGGTGTCTGTGCCGAGACCTATGTGGCGATCTATCTGGAGCCATCTCCCGAGATGCTGGTGGCTATTTTGGCGATTCACAAAGCAGGTGCCGCTTATGTGCCCCTTGCCCCCGGAACGCCTGCCGAGCGGATTGGCATGATGCTTGATGAGAGTGCTGCCCCCATGATTCTCACACAGCAACTGTTGGAGGATTCACTTCCCGAGACTTCTGCGATGCGAGTTTGTCTTGATCAGCAGTGGGATGTGATTGAAAAAGAATCCAATAAAAATCTCGATCTTGGCGTCGAATCATCACAGCTTGCATACGTGATTTTCACTTCGGGTTCTACTGGAAAACCGAAAGGCGTTCAAATTGAACATCGTAACGTTGTGAATTTTTTAGAATCAATGCGTAGCGAGCCTGGTATGAGTCCACGGGACACCTTGCTTGCGGTGACCACACTCTCATTTGATATTTCGGTTCTGGAAATTTATTTGCCCCTTACGACGGGTGCTACTGTTGCTCTGGTGGGCCGAGAGGTAACAAGCGACGGAAAACAATTGGCAAAGGTACTATCGGAGAGTGGGATTACAGTGATGCAAGCGACGCCCGCAACGTGGCGGTTGCTTATTGAAGCGGGATGGCAAGGTGATAAGAAACTTAAAATTCTGTGTGGCGGTGAAGCTATGCCCCGCGATTTGGCCGAGCAGCTACTAGAGCGTTCAGGTAGTTTGTGGAACATGTACGGCCCGACCGAAACGACCATTTGGTCTGCCGTCTTCCCGGTCGTTTCGGGTGAAGGATCGGTGCCAGTGGGCCGTCCGATTTCGAATACTAAAATTTACATTTTGGATGAGAGAATGCATCCAGTCCCGGTAGGTGTTCCGGGGCATTTGCATATCGGCGGCGATGGACTTGCCAGAGGTTACTTAAAACGACCTGTGCTCACGGCAGAAAAATTTGTTGACGATCCTTTCTCTGAGGCAAAGTCAGGAAAGATTTATAAAACTGGTGACTTGGCAAAATTCCGTCCCGATGGAGTGATTGAGTTTCTGGGACGACTTGATTTTCAGGTGAAAGTACAGGGACATCGCATTGAACTTGGCGAAATTGAATCCCAGTTAAATCGTCACCCGAGCATTCGGCAGTCGGTCGTCATGGCACGACAAACCGGAAACAAAATTGATGATAAGCAATTAGTTGCCTACATGATTACCGACGGCGAGTCGCCCAATGTGAGTGATCTAAGAGACTTTCTACGGACGACGCTTCCCGACTATATGCTCCCTTCAATTTTTATGCCGCTTGATGTTTTTCCGCTGAATCCGGCGGGCAAGGTGGATCGCAAATCGCTGCCTGAACCCGAGGCAATCCGTCCAGATCTTCGTGCGGAATACGTCGCGCCGAGGAATCCCGAAGAAGAAAAGATGGCAGAAATCTGGTCCTCCTCATTGGGTTTGGATCAGGTCGGTATTAACGATAATTTCTTTGAATTGGGTGGTGCTTCCATTCAGAGCCTTGAAATTTCAGATCGCGCGATTGAAGAAGGGATGGATTTGACACCGGCAATGATCTTCCAATACCCCACGATTGCGGATTTGGTTGTTGCCGCCGAGAAAATCGATCTACATGCCGCATCGGACGCGGTTAGCAATAGCCATGCTGATTCGGCAGAGGTGAAAGCACCTCTGATACGGTCGGAAACACAAAAGCAGTCGCAAAAACCTGCTGATCATGCCAACACCATGATTGAAAGCCTGGGCGTTTATTTGCCGCCTGACGAGGTAACCACGAAGGATCTCATAAACGATTGCAAGAAGAAAATGTGGTTCCCGCTGGAATACATGACCGGAATCAAATCCCGTCGCATGGCCGGAAAAGATGAATTCAGTATCGATCTAGCAACAAAGGCAGTTAAAGAATGTTTGTCTTACTCAAAGTATGAGCCCGGTCATATTGATCTTATTGTTTGTTGCAATATCACTCGGAGCGATGCACACCTGCAGGTGACAATTGAACCGAACACTTCATTGCAATTGAAAAAGCGGTGTGGTTTCAGCAACGCTATTGCGTTTGATGTTACGAATGCATGCGCAGGAATGTTCACTGGCATGCAGATTGTGGACTCGTTTATCTCAGCCGGTATTATTCGTCGAGGGATGGTTGTCAGTGGCGAGTATATTACCGGAATCACCCGAACGGCGCAGCTTGAAATAACCGAGTTTCTGGACCCGCGTCTTGCATGCCTGACTGTCGGAGACGCTGGAGCTGCGATCATTATGGAATCATCGGGGGGCACGGACGTTGGTTTTCATGAACTCGACATGTATACACTCGGTAAATTTGCATGGATGTGCATCGGCCGTTTGACGGAGCAGCCTCACGGTGGCGCGATTATGCATGTCCCTGATCCGATGGAGCATACCTCGGTAGCGGTTCGATACTCGGTGACCCATGCAAAGCATACTTTGGACAATAGTCGCTATCGCCCGGATCAGATTCAGCGTCTGATTATGCATCAGACATCTGAAAGGTCGCTCCTTGATGGTGCGAAAGCAATCAACAAGGCTTTTAAAAAGAAAGTAAGCACAAAAGAAAATACGATTAATAATCTAGCCCATCGTGGGAACACAGCTAGCACAAGTCATATGGTCGCGCTGTGGGACAATACCCTGAATGGTACGATCCAATCAGGCGAAAATGTAGTCTTCGGGATTACCGGATCGGGCCAAACCATCGGAACAGCAATCTATACCTTCGATGATCTCCCCGATCGGTTAAGGGCGGCGAAAACGGACGGAAAGGTCCCTGAGAAATTAAGTGATGAAATTGCCTTGGCACCACTCAAACCGCGTACTGTGCCTAGGGTACGAGTCGCATCGGTGGGAATTTTTCCTGAGCAGGAGCCGCTGTCTGAAGACTCAGTCGATACGGCGGTGCGGGCTGCGGAAATTTGTCTCGCAAAAACCTCCTACGATCGCACCGATATCGAACTTTTGATCTTTGCCGGCATCACTCGAACTGCTTATGTATCGGAGCCCGCCTTAGCGGCGATGGTCACGGGCAAAATGAAAATGAATGATGTCATCGAGGATGAACTTGGTAAAAAGACATTTGCATTTGACGTCTACAATGGTGCGATGGGTTTTCTGAACGCGTGTCAAATTGCCACAGAAATGATTCGTGCGGGAAAATACCGCACCGCCATGGTAGTAACGTCAGAGGTAGAACTTAATCGGGAGATGCACCCCGACAAGCCATTGGGTCTTGTAGAGACCGGATCGGCAGTGCTACTTGATACAACGGCCGAGAATCGTGCGGGATTCAGCAGTTTTGCCTTTCACTACGATTCTGAAAAGATAGATTTGCGTCGAGCAACAGGTGGCTATTTGGAAGGTAAGCCCTGCTTGGACCTTCGGATCGACGAGCATCTGATCGATGCCTACCTCAAAATGATTCCCGAGGCTGTGGATAACGTGCTTGCGGAAGAAGGGCTCGATATTTCGGATATCGACTTTTTCCTTCCGCCTCAGATTTCTCCTTCAATGAATAGCAAGCTGCCAAATTTGCTGGGTGTCGAACCGCATCGATTTGTTGATGTGTCGCGCGAAAACGCTGACTTATTTACTTCTGCATTGCCTTATTCTTTGGAATATTTGCAGCGAGAGAAACGTATCCAACCCGGGCAAATCGGCTTGGTTATTCACGCGGCATCAGGACTTCAGATAGGCTGTGCGGTTTACTATTTTTAACAATTTCTTTTCGCCAATTACCGCTCCGCACGAACTATAAAATCTGTAAGCACCGTATCGTGAAATATTCTATAGCACATGCTTTCATACGCTATCATCGGGGACTTGGAAAAATGCCTCGGCGATGGAAGCCTTGGCTGACGTCGCTCTTGATGTCCAATATGATTGTGCCATTGTTTTTTCTGGCCAATCACCAAGAGGCTTGGGTGGTCCTCGGAACTGCACTCCTCACTGGGGCCACCTTCATCGGGTTGACTGCTTACAGTGGGTTTTCACGGTTACTCGGATTTGGGCATCTGCCTTGGATTCCGATGCTGGTCTATCTCATTTTGAGATTGCCCCAGGCGCAACAGCAATTTCCAAACACTTGGTTTCTGTTCTGGCTTCACGCCGTGATCGTGCTTGATATCGGATCTCTAGTTCTCGATACGACCAATGTGATGCGTTACTTCGCAGGTGATCGCGATGAGATGGTCAAAGGGCTTTCCTGATTCGTTCGGTCGCTTGAAAAGAAGAGAGCGGATGCGATGAAATTAGTTCCCGAAATCCCGCTTCATATGGTCGACATCTGGTATGCGTATGTTGATAAGCTCATCGCATGTGACTCGATTGAAAATCATCTCCAGTCCCTGAGTGATGCGGAAAAAGCACAGCTTTCACGATTTTCTTTAGCCCGCGTTCGAGAAGAATCGCTTGCCGCCCGAATTCTTTCCCGCTATGCACTTTCGTTTTATGGCGATGTTGCTCCGTCGCGATGGCAGTTTGAAAAAGGAACGCGAGGTAAGCCTTACGTGGTGGCACCTTGGAAAGATTTCAGGGCATTCAATTTAGCTCACTCTGCGAACCTGGTTGTGTTTGCAATTGCCCGGGAAGGACTTCTGGGAGTGGATGTTGAAAGTGTGGATCGATCGACCACCGGGATTCCTTTAGCCCGCCGGTTTTTTGCATCGCAGGAAGTAGATCAAATGCTTGCCATGCCATCTGAAATGCAGAGGGAATCGTTTCTGCAGTTTTGGACATTAAAAGAGGCTTATATCAAGGCAATCGGCGATGGGTTGGCGATGCCCTTGGATCAGTTCTTTTTTGACCTCGCCTCTGTCGGGCCCCCGCGACTACATGTTCGTAACGTGGAGGAAGCCGGATCTTCCTGGCTTTTTGCGCAGTTGCGATTGCCCTCGCGACATCACCTATCTTTGGGAATCACTCATTCGATGCTGGTTGAAAAATCGAATAAACAACAGATGCGCGTGCGGGTCCGCGAAATCAAATCAACACGTGTGCCTATTCCAAGTGGAGATATTTTGTGTACGGAAAAGAATGCATGGTATTTCCGTCCGGAATCTTAGCGAACAGTGCGCGGGTACAAAACTGGCACCTTCGGTTCTAAAAGTAGACGTGGGAGTTTTATCCCGGCTCTCCCGAACCGTCCTTTCTCTTGCTATGATAGAGAAATTATAATTTGTCGCTTCCAGATTGAATTTGGGGAGATTTTCGAGAATGACACAATTGCCGTTACACCGAACATTTGTTTTCCTGACATTCCAGCTTCTTTTTATCCCGACACTTGTTGCTGAGGAACAATCGGGTGACTCGAAAGCTGAAAACGATGGCTCCTGGGCTTTTCTTTTCGACGGCAAAACACTTAAAGGCTGGAGGGAAAGTGAGAATAAAAATTCTTGTCGTGTGGAGGACGGGGCCATATGTGTCAATGGTCCGCGGAGTCATCTGTTTTATGTTGGAGACGTCAACGACGGTAATTTTAAAAACTTTGAGCTGAAGTGCAGAGTTAAGACATTACCGAATTCGAATTCGGGAATCTATTTTCATACCGATTATCAAGACGAGGGTTGGCCGGCAAAAGGATATGAAGCACAGGTGAACAACACCGGAGGTGACCCCAAAAAAACGGGTGGCTTGTATGCGGTGCAAGACGTATTTGAGGCACCCGCCAACGATAATGAGTGGTTTGACTATCATATTATCGTTAACGGAAAACGGAGTATTGTGAAGATCAACGGTGAGACTACCGCAGACTACACGGAAGAAGATGATCTCGATCGCGAGGGGAGACGCCTCTCCAGTGGTACCTTTGCCCTTCAGGCGCATGATCCCGGAAGTAAAGTGCTTTACAAAGATGTTCGAGTAAAGGTCTTACCGTGACCGCGATGCTTTTAGATGGGAAGGCGGTTGCCTCGAATATCCGGGCCGAAATTGCCGATGCAACGTCCGAGTTCATCGCAACGCATGGTGTAATGCCGAAGCTGGCCGCGGTGTTGGTAGGTGAGGATCCAGCCAGTCAGGTTTATGTTCGCAACAAACAGCGGGCTTGTGAGGCGGCCGGTATCGGCAGTGTGCTGCACCGGTTATCGGCAGCGTCGGATGAGACAACGCTGCTTCGCCTGGTGACCGACTTGAATCACGACGCGTCAGTTCATGGAATCCTGGTGCAATTGCCACTGCCCTCGTCGATTAACGCGGAAAGAATACTTCAGGCGATTGATCCGAGAAAAGATGTAGATGCATTCCATCCTGAAAATGTCGGTCGACTGGTCCAAGGCAAACCGCGATTTCTCCCGTGTACACCTCAGGGTATTCAACAGCTACTTATTCGGCAGCGTATTGAAACAGCGGGTCGCCGAGTCGTGGTCATCGGACGTAGTGATATCGTGGGAAAACCGATGGCTTGCATGCTCGGCAATCGTGGCGTCGGCGGGGATGCGACGGTAACGCTATGCCATAGCAAAACAGTCGATCTGCACGCTGTCGCCCGTCAGGCTGAAATTCTGATTGTAGCGATGGGTCGCCCGAAATTTGTAGGAGCAGATATGGTACAGCCTGGCGCGGTGGTGATTGACGTGGGAATCCATCGGACGGATGAAGGCTTGGTTGGCGATGTTGATTTTCATGCCGTTGCCCCACTGGCCAGTGCAATCACTCCGGTTCCCGGGGGTGTTGGTCCTTTGACTGTGGCTATGCTTTTGCAGAACACTCTGCATGCTGCCGAATTGGCGGTTTCGCTGTAGCTGGCAGTGCTGGCATTCGCATTTGGTTCAAGAAAACCAAAGGTTGTTTTACAGCGTCGACTGATATTGTTCCGATAGGCAAGCTAAGGCGCTCGTTTGCTTCTGGGAACGGTTCTTGCACCGGAACGAACGGTCGCAATGCCTGGCGATTTTATCTATCTGAGCGTAATCTCCCGATCTTTGAATGATACCCAGAATGAAATATGTTGGTGACAATCTCTGGCTTGTTTTGGTGTGCTTGGTGATGTGTGGTTGCGCCGCCACGGAAAATCGAAGTGCGTTATCTACTCCCGCATCTTTCAACCGCATGCGTTGGCAAGCAGTGGATACCAATGTAGTGAAATCGAAGACAACAATCTGGGACTATTTGCCCTGGGCAGCAGCAAAAAAAACTGAGGAAAAAAAGGCCGCGTCTTACCTCTCCCAAGTACAAGTTTCCACTGACTCACCCCGAAGCGATCGCGGCGCTCAGAATGAGATAACAGAAAATGCCACGGGACACGCCGTGCAGTACGTCAATTGGGAAACCCGAACACATGAACCTGATCAAGCTGAAAGTGCAGTCATATCCGATCGCCAAAACCATATCCCGTTGAGTCGACTGCCTACGAACACTTTATGGCGTTAACTGCCGGATGAAGATTCATTCTGTGGTGTCGGTTCCAGCGGCGTGAGTTCGCTCGGTAATTCCACAGTCGGTAAGGGAACGTCGGCTTGTGGAATTGTAACAGGGTTGTCTCCGGCATTTAGTTCTGGAGGTTGCGAGGGTATCGCAGGCCCACTTCCCAGAAGTCCTTCGGCCAGCGGTAAGAGTGCTTGTCCCCAGCGATTCAGGTTCCTTCCATCCATCTCCCACCGCTGCCCTTCTCGCTCTACAAGAAATCGAGGCGGTCCGCCTGCATCACGGCGGAGCGTAATTTGAAAATTATTCGGCAGGTTTGATAAAAGCTTATCCAAGCCATTCCCGCTCCCAGCGTTTGCATCTCCGACGCCCGCCACGGGAGCAAGTTGATTGAGCAAAGCTTTCAGCAGAGGACGTTCGGCTTTCGCTGCTTCCTGTGGCATTGGTTTTGCCGCCTGTCTACGTGTGACGGGCTGCACAAACACTTGATTTCGTTGGCCAGCACGTAAGAATTCAATGGCGAGTCTTGGCTTGTTCGACTGACCGACCAACCGCGATAAATCTCGAGGCCTTGTGAGTACTCTGCTTTCGACCGTCAGCAGAAGATCGTCCTTACGCAAACCCGCATTCGCAGCTGGACTATCGGCTGCAACATTTCGCACGACAATTCCCTGATTTTTCGGTAGTTGGAGTTGGGCCCGCAGCGTAGAACTCGCGGGATTTGTGCTGACACCAATCCAACGACTGCCCTGACGCTGAATCGGCGCGTTGGTTTGTTGTGCCCGCAATGTGTCGGATGAAAGGAGCAGGATTACCAACACGATTGCGCAAAGTGGTGAGCCGATACGATTCATAGTAATAACCCCTTGTATGTTTCGATACCGCAGCTTTCTTTTTGCGGCAAGTAAGGTGAGATCTAATCGGGACGTCGTCATTATTGTTAGCAGGTGAGACGAAGAGGTCAATCATTTGAGCGTCGATATGAGCGACTATCGCTAAACCAATTAAATTTGATTGGCCTCATTCCGCTGACGCGCTCGCTCCATGAGGACCTGCTGCACACCAATATTTGCAGGTTCCTCGGGATTATCTCCCGGGCAACGCTGGACATAGCTTCCATCAGGAAGCATATCCCAAGCTTGTCGCTGGTCAGCAAGTGACAGCTGTAAAATTTCCCAAAGCCGTTCCCGAAACGCCCTCGATTCAACCGGTGTTATAGCTTCAACACGTGATTCCAAATTGCGGACCATCCAATCGGCAGACCCGGTGAAAAAGAGCCCGTTGACCGGGTCATCGGCCCCATTTTGGAAGTAAAAAATCCTGGAGTGTTCCAGGAATCGTCCTATGACAGAAATCACGCGAATGGTCGAACTAAATTCAGGGACACCAGGACGCAACACGCAAAAACCGCGGATGATAAGGTCTATCTCCAAGCCCGATTGTGACGCTCGGTAGAGTGCCTCGCAAATATCAGGGTCTTGAATCTGATTCATTTTTGCGATAATCCGCGCCGGTTTACCCAGTTCATGAGCACGTCGTTCACCGTCGATCATCTCCAAGAATTTTTCTTTCATATTCACCGGTGCGACGAGCAATTGCTCGTAATCGTATTTAATCGACCTTCCAGTGAGAGAGTGGAATAGTTCGACAACATCCTCCGTGATTTCCGGCCGACAAGTAAAGAGCCCGAGGTCGGTATAAAGCTTTGCGGTTTGCGGATTGTAATTGCCGCTTCCGATATGTGCGTAGCTTCGAAGTCCATCGGGTTCTCGGCGGACCACAATCATTGTTTTGCTGTGTGTTTTGACCCCCGCCAGTCCGTACACGACGTGCACACCTGCATCTTCCAAAGCGTTCGCCCAGCGAATATTGCGATGCTCATCAAAACGTGCTTTAAGCTCTACCAAGCATGCCACTTGTTTACCGCGCTCAGCTGCTTGAATTAAAAGTGGGAGGAATGGGCTGTCCTCGCTGGTACGATAAACAGCCATTTTGATTGCCAGCACATTTTCATCCTCGACCGCAGCTCGGACAAATCGAGAGACCGATGCATCAAAACTTTCGTAAGGATGATGCACCATGACATCTCCAGATCGAATCAACGCAAATATGTCAGCATCGTCATCAACCAGTGGCGTGGGGACTGTGGAACTCCACGGGGTGTAGTGCAAATCACGAATGTCAAGCGATGCGATTTGATTAAAATCAACATAGTCGTAACTATCCGGCATCTCGTAAACTTGCTCGGGTGGCAGTTCCAATTGTTCGACCACCGTGTCCAGCAACCAGCGATCATCGGTGGGGCTGTGTTCGAGACGAACGACACGTTGCAATCTGCGCTGTCGAACTTCTTCGGTAACTAGCTCTAGAAGATCATCACTATCTTCGTCGACGTACTCGATTTCAGCACTTCGGGTGACGCGAAGCGTCATCACATTCTGGATTGTCATTCCAGGAAAAAGGAAAGATAAATTGTGAAAGATAATGGTCCGCAAATCGATAAATCGCCGCACTCCCGTGGGGCCTGCTTCGAGTTCTATCCACTGGGGCAACAATTTCGGAACCTTAACCCGCGCAAAAAGCCGTTCTTCAGTGAAAGGGTTCTTAAGCCTTATCGCAAGCGACACGGAAAGGTTCGACATGAAGGGAAACGGGTGACTGTGGTCCACCGATTGGGGCGTAAGAATTGGAAAAACGTTATTCTGGAAATGTGTGTTAGCTTGAGCTCGCTCGGTGTCGGTTAAATCATTCCAGTCGAGTAGTTGAATATTATTTTCAGCAAGTTGCGGCAGGATTTGGTCACAAAGACACTTTGCGCGAACACTGACCATAGGCACCACCATATCGTGGATTGCTTTCAACCGCTGCACGAGCGGTTCTCGGTCGACGTGTGGTTGCGCGTCTTTCTCTGATTGGCGATGCATGACCGCGCCAATCCGCTTCATGAAAAATTCATCTAGATTGGTCGTGAAAATCCTCAGAAATTGGAGTCGCTCCAGAAGTGGGGTACGCGAGTCGAGAGCTTCGTGCAGTACCCGTCGATTGAATTCGAGCCAACTGAGATCACGATCTACGAAACGTGCTACAGATTGAGTCAATGGAGCACCGACCTTTTTGGCCTGTTCACTCGTAAGGTGAAGGTCATCTTTCATCACCATATTGTATACTATGACGCCAACCATCAGGCTTTCGTGGGAGGGAAAGCGCGAAAATGTTGCATGATTCCCCACTTTTTGGGCTCAATTAGAAAAAATGCAACGGCTATATGGTTAGCGCGACTCTGTGAATTACTAATCCTCACAAAGTGAGTGAATCGGAAGAGACCGTTGTATGAGTCTGCCAGATCTGGCTATCGGGGTTTGATTGTTTCATGGCCGACATAACTGCGAAGGACCTCAGGAACTTGAATACTTCCGTCGGCCTGCTGATAGTTTTCCAGGATTGCTATCATTGCACGACTGATCGCAATTGCGGTGCCGTTGAGGGTGTGTACAAAGTGCGTGCCCTTCTCACCCCTGTTTTTGAATCGGATGCCAAGTCGACGAGCTTGGTAGTCGGTGCAGTTTGAAGTGCTGGTAACCTCGCCGAATGCACCGCCATCTCCGCGACCTGGCATCCAGGCCTCAAGATCAAATTTTCGAAATGCTGGTCCTCCCAAATCGCCCGTTGCCGTATCGACAACGCGGAAGGGAATCCTTAGCGCATCAAAAATGTCGCATTCCAAATTACAGAATTCGTCGAGTGTATCTTCGCTGTCGTCCGGATGCGTGAAGGCGAACATTTCCACCTTGGTGAATTGATGGACGCGATAAAGTCCACGCGACGCACGACCTGCTGCTCCTGCCTCCGTGCGGTAACAATGACTAACTCCACACAAGCGTATGGGGAGTTGCTCACGCTCGAGAATCGTATCCGCATACATCCCACCCAAAGTAATTTCAGCTGTTGCGATTAGATTTAAGTCGCTCTCTGCGATGCTATAGATTTGGGTCTCAGGCCCCCGTGGAATAAAACCGACACCCTGAAGGATTTCAGTCCGCGCCAGGTCGGGCGTAATGATCGGGGTGAATCCCCGCTCGATCAGCATTCGCATTACAAACTGCTGTAGTGCTAACTCCAGGAGTACAGCCTCATTCTTCAGGTAGTAAAACCCGTGGCCGGCAACTTTCCCACCGGCATCAAAATCAAAAAGATCGAGCGCGTCGCCCAACTCCACATGATCCTTTGGGGCAAACTCAAACGAGGGGATTGGAGTATCGCCACGCTTTAACTCAAGATTCGCTGCATCGTCTGCACCGATCGGTGCCTCGGGGTGCGATAGATTCGGAACTCTCGAATGGATTTCGCGAATCTGTAGCTCAAGTGTTTCTACTTCGGCATGGAGCGCATCTTTTTTATCGCGAAGTTGTCGTCCTTCTTCTTTGCGTTGCTCGCGCTCCGCGTCATTGGCTGCTTTTCCGATTGCTTTGCTTGCAGCATTCGCCTGCCGATTCGCTTCCTCGGCTTCCGACTGCAAGCCTCGCCGTTGTTGCTCGAGATCGATCAATTTCCGTACGTCGACCACAACGCCCCGGTTATGACAATTCGTTTCAACCTGTTCAGGATTTTCGAGAATGAATTTGCGATCGAGCATAAGGGGACGTCATTTGCGTAAGAATTTATGAGATGCTTGCGATTTCTGCCCAGAGGGAGGCACTGGTCCGAATTCCACGATGGAAATCCGCAAGATTGAATTTTTCATTGGGGCTGTGCATGTTGTCGTCATTTTGCCCCCAACCGAGAAGAAGAGATTCAACCCCGAGCTTGTCAGCAAAGGTTGAAACAATTGGGATTGAGCCTCCCTCACGAATGTAGACGGGAGCCGTTCCAAATCCATGTTCAATCGCTTTGGCGGAAGCCTCGATGTACGGGCTATCGAGGGGAACTACAACGCCAGGTGCACCGTGAAAGTCTATTAATTCCATGCGAATGCCAGGGGGAACAATCGACTGCAAGAAAGTTTCAAGATTTCGCGTGATCTGTGCAGGGTCTTGATCCGGCACGAGGCGAAAACTGAATTTCGCCCCTGCCCTCGCGGGAAGGACGGTTTTTGCCCCTTCACCCTGGTATCCGCCCCAGATCCCATTAATGTCAAAACTTGGGCGGGCACATCTGCGTTCCAACGTCGAAAAGCCGGACTCTCCCGTGGTGCCAGTAACGCCCACAAGATCCTGGAATCGTTGCTCGCTGGAGAGCGCCTGAAATCCTTCGCGTTCTCGCGTCGTGAGCGGAATGACACTTTCATAAAAATCGGGAATTTGGATTTTTCCTTCAGCATCGATCAATTGTGCCAACATGTCTGAGAGGGCGTTGGCGGGGTTCGTGACCGCACCCCCGAATGTTCCAGAATGCAGGTCTTGAGAGGGTCCGAATAAACGTAATTCGTAATAAGCAATTCCTCGCAAGCCATAAGTAATCGCCGGTTGCCCGGGGCCGTGCTGACTTGTGTCACTAATTACAACACAATCGCATGCGATTTTTTCTGGATGTTCAGCGATAAATTTATCTAGGTTTTCACTACCGACCTCTTCTTCTCCCTCAATAAGATAAATCAGATTCAGCGGCAGCTTGCCACATATCTTGATCCATGCTTCCGCACTTTTGATATGGGTCAGCATCTGACCTTTGTCATCTGTTGCGCCCCTGGCATATACGTTACCGTCTCGGACCGATGGTTCGAACGGCGGTGAAGTCCATTCGTCGAGGGGATCTGGCGGTTGGACATCGTAGTGCCCGTAGACCAAAACCGTTGGCCTGTCTTCTTGGTATGCCGAGCGGGCAAGCACAATCGGGTGCCCTGCAGTATCGATCTTTTCCGTGGCGAAACCGAGGTTTGTGAATTGTTCGGCTACCCAATTTGCGGCAGCTGCGGTGTCTTCGTCGTGTTTGCTGTCCGCACTGACACTTGGGATTTTTAACAGCTCGAATAAATCAGCCTCGAATTCGGATCGATGGGCTTTAATGTATTGGTCAACCTCGGCTGGCATTTTGCCCATGACAAGTCTAACTTTCCTTACGTTTTCGGGGACGCCTGATTTTACAGCGTAAAGAGTTACGAATATAATCTTTCGAGGTCCCGCCGACCATTCCCATCCTCCAGCAGCCGATCGAAAAGAAGAGCCATGTCGATGGACGAGATTTGCACGACGCTCGTACGGCCTAAAAAACAACAAAAGACCAAAGAACCTCGTGGCAAACGACAGCCTCGTTACCACGTGTTACTTTGGAATGATGATTTTCACACCTATGAATATGTGATTGCAATGCTCAAACAAATTTTCGGCCATCCCCTCGAACGCGGACTTCAATTGGCGGAAGAAGTTGATCGGCAGGGCCGTGCAATTATCTTGACGACGACAATGGAGCATGCGGAGTTAAAGCGAGACCAAATTCACGCGTTTGGGAAAGATCCGTTTATTAAGGATTGTAAAGGTTCGATGTCTGCTTCGATTGAGCCAGAGTCTTAACTAGACATTTTCTTTAGCGGAACCCTCTTATGTCACCTCCTGGGATTCGAACCGTCACCCTCGGTTGCAAAGTCAATCAGTATGAAACGGAATATGTTCGTGAAGGTTTGCTGAGTGCGGGATACGTGGATGCGGCAAAAGATCAACCTGCTGATTTATGTATCGTCAACACGTGCACGGTCACTCAGAGTGGAGATGCGAAAAGCCGTCAAACAATCCGGCAGCTTGCGCGAAAAAATCCCGATGCACGTATTGTCGTGATGGGGTGTTATGCCACGCGAGCACCGGAAGAAGTATCTCAGCTACCCGGTGTTGTCGAGGTCGTGACTGACAAGCGTGAGTTGCCGGATTTGTTGGGAAGGCACGGGGTAGTTGATATTCCGACCGGCGTTTCCGGTTTGGCAGATCGACATCGGGCCTATTTGAAGGTGCAGGACGGATGTCTTCTTCGCTGCAGTTTTTGCATTATCCCCCAAGTACGGCCCGAGATGTACAGTAGGCCTCTAGGGGACATCGTTGCCGAGGCGAATCGTCTCATTGATCGCGGTTTTCGCGAACTGGTGCTAACCGGAATACATCTCGGGCATTATGGGGTCGACTTCAATCGCGGCAAACCGAAACATCAGTGGACCAGGCTTTCGCACCTTGTCCGATGTTTGGCAGAACTTCCGGGTGATTTTAGGATCCGTATTTCAAGTATTGAAGCAACGGAAGTGACGCACGAATTAATCGACGTGCTGGCGAATTTTTCAGAAAAAGTTTGCCCTCATTTGCATGTCTCAATGCAGAGCGGAAGTGATACGGTGCTGCGACGGATGCGACGACGCTGGGGAAGCTCTCGATTTGTTGACCGTTGTCATCTCGTGCAGCAAGCACTCGATCTGCCCGCGCTGACGACTGATATTATCGTTGGGTTTCCTGGCGAGACAGATCATGAATTTATGGAGACCTGTGATGTGGTAAGGGAAATTGGATTTTCAAAAATCCATATTTTTCCCTTCAGCGCTCGCAGGGGAACGGCGGCGGCGAATATGTCAGGCCAGATCTCCCCGCAAGAGAAGCAGATCCGCAGCCGCCACTTGGCAGAAGTAGAGCAGGAAACACGTCGACAATATTTTGCAAGCCTGCAGGGCAAAAAGCTACAAGTCTTGTTTGAATCGATATCCACGGAAAGAAATAGTTTGACCGGTACTTCCTGTCGTTACGCACCGGTGGATGTTGCCGCCAACGATATGGAGGCAGCTCGAAATGCTTTGGGGAAACTTTGCACGGTCGAGGCCTGTGATGTTGTCGATGATCGCATTCTCGCAACAACAGACCTGCACATTTTTGAAGCATGAGCCATAAGTTTCAAGCTTAAGAACGGTGTCATGCTGGCACTGGTGGTATCGCTAGATTGCGCGTCGCTCCCAGAACGCTGGCTCCCCCCAATTCATGCGACGAAAGTCGCGTATCACAAAGAATTGGTTTGCTTACACCGCGCGCTACAAGCAGTCATTGAGTGCATTGCATGTGGTGAGTTTTATAGTCAGAGAATTTATGATTCCTTGTAACCCCAAAAAAGCAAAAAACCGATATTAAAATCGTATCTGTCTTAATTTGCGGGGTGGTGCTTTTCGTACTGAGTGTTTGCTGCGCCAAATTCTGGAAATCGATTTCTAATATTTCCCGCTGGTAAGCCAAAGGAGGACTCGGCGGTATCTCTTTTGATACGAAATGCCCATGTTTGTCACAGCCACTTTCGGATTTGTCATTATCGCTGCACTCAGTCTCTTGGCAGGCTTTATGCTGACCTGTCATGTCTGGGAACATCGACGCTATGTCCATGGCGGATTTGGTACCGATCTTAGTTCACGATTTATCGGCAGAGTCGGAATCATTGTGCCTTGCAAAGATGTAGATCTCAAACTCGAGGAAAATTTACGTTGCCTGTTTGATCAGACCTTCGATAATTACGAGATTTACTTTGTGGTGGAGCAGATGCAGGATCCCGCT
>JAYYJN010000142.1:0-6838 GCA_036146215.1 Planctomycetota bacterium | reverse complement strand
ATGAGGCAGGCGGCCTGATCTTGATCCCTGGCGTCGTCAACGCAGGGAGTCTGATTCAGAAATGGAGTCACGCCCCCGAATATCAACCTTTACGCGATTTATTTCCTGTCGTGTTTCAAGATGAATTTGAAATGTTCAACGACGATGTCCAGGATACAGCCCGGGTTCGTGCGGTTGAGTTTACGCGTGATGGAAGGGACGCACCCTTTCTGCAACTGGAGGATAGTCCGCTTGCCAGTCAGCAAGTTTGGGAAGCTTTTGCCGGTGTATACGGACCACGAGCCGTGAAGTCAAAAAAGTTCGGCGCTACGGTTTACGCCCGTTACGATGACCAGTTGGCCGAATCATTGGGCCAGGAACCAATTTATATTGCCGGTCAATTTTACGGTAAAGGAAGGGTCTTTTATCAAGCGAGTGGAGAGATGTGGCGTCATCGTCGCCTCGACAGTGCGCATTTTGAAAAATGGTACACGCATCTCATCCGTCACGTCTCTGCCGGTCGTTTGCATCGGGGCTCGCCGCGGGGGGATGTGCTGCTTGTCGAAAAAGAAACGGCTCGGGTCGGCGATACGAACCCGGTGGTTGCCCATTTAAAAGATGCGGCCCGCGATCCTTATGAGGCGGATACGGTAACTCTCTATGTCTTTTCGGCCTCGCAGCCGACTGAGGGTATCCCGATCAAACTGGTCTCCGATCCGGCTCGCAAGGGATCGTTTCGTGGAGAGTGGACCGCCGGGAGCCCCGACCGCTATCGCCTGGAGTTGGCGATTCCCGAAAGTGAATACGATCCGTTGACGCGGACCATAAAGGTGCTGGCGTCGGATCGTGAACGGATACGCCCGGAGCAAGATAGAGCGGCTTTACAGCAACTGGCAACGATGACCGACGGTAAATATTTCACGTCGCTGGAGGCTGCCCTCGGTGAGACCGGCGAGCCGCCATTGCGGTCAGCGCTGGTTGACCAGACGCGCATCACGCCGATCCAAGGTGATGTCGATCAGTTCTGGAAGGCGCAATTCCATCGCTGGATGCTGCTTGGTATTTGCGGTCTGTTATGTGCGGAGTGGCTTCTGAGACGTCTTTTTCGGCTTGCGTAGAGAAATTTTTTTGAAAGCTTGCCATGGCAACGGTGACCCAAAATAACCAAGCGACGCCAGGATGGGCGGTAGAAATTTCGCAACTCCGCCGCCGAATCCGTGGCCACATCCTGATCCAAAGTTTAGCGATCCTTTGCACCATGTTGGCCGTCGGTTTCTGGTGTTCGTTCGCCCTCGACTGGCTTTGGGAGCCGACCATCAAAATCCGCATTGCCTTGCTTTCGATATTTATTCCGATCGAACTGTGGGTGGTCTGGCGATTTTCTCTGAGTCGACTCGGCGTGCCCTTGCCCGACAGCAGTATGGCCCTGCTGCTCGAACGGAATTATCCGGTCCTGCAAGAACGCCTGCTCACGATCATTCAATTAACTGGCGAAAACGAAGAAAATCGGGAATTCGATCCTCAACTACTTGAGCATGTCGGTCACGAATTGGAATCGCTGTTTCCCCTCACCGGTCCGCAGCGGATTTTGAATTTTCGTCCACTGTTGCGATCCTTTGTATGGTCGTCTTCGCTCGCAATCTCGATTCTGATTTTTTTTCTTTTTCAACCGACGTTAGTGCAGATCTGGGCCGCCCGAAATTTAACTTTCCGCGATGTGGGTTGGCCGCGTGCGACGCAAATCCGAGTGGAGGGATTTGTCGTCGGCGAGGACGGAGTGCGACGCAAAAAAGTTGCTCGAGGCGGAGAGGTTTCTCTGAATGTGCGGGCTGATCTTGCTTACGAACTTCCCGAGCGGGTTGAAATTCTTTTTAACACTGTCGATGGAGGAACTCGGCGGGTGGGCATGACCCGTTTAAAGGCAGCAATTCCCGGTCGCGACAGCGATCAGGAATACGCGTATGTGTTTAAAAATGTCCGTGCCTCAACGCCGCTTTCCATTGTCGCACGCAGCGGACGGTTGTTCAGTAAGCCGGATCGCATTGATGGGTTGCGAATCGAAGCGGTCGAAAGTCCCGCACTGGTCGATATTCAGTTGCATTACACCTTTCCTGACTATCTAAAAATGCCCCCGGAAACCGGCTCAGTGCGGCTCAATGAACCGATCCCAAGAGGGACCCGGGTCCAGCTAGTCGGGCAATCGAACAAGCCACTTTTGAGGGCGATCCTTCGCCGATCCGAGATAGGCGGTGAAGCGAGCGAACAACATATTGAGGTCGATCGGGAGAACGCCGAAACCATCGATATCGATCTGGCAGCGATAACCCAGGATACGAGGCTTGATTTTCGCCTTCTCGACAAAGATAAGATCGAAAATGTAAACCCCGTTCGTCTGATCCTCCGCACTTTGCCAGACGCTCTTCCTGAAGTCGATGTCGGTCCGGTAGGTATCGGCAAATCAATCACGCCCATGGCGGTGATTCCTCTACAGGGCAGCGTTCGTGACGACTATGGTGTTGCCGAAACGCGTGTGGTGTATGCAGTCGACCGTGACGAGGATACGTTTTTACCCGTAGCGCTTCCACCCGAGGGCACGTGGCAAGCCGAGAATCCATTCGCTTTTGAGATCGAACCGCTCAAGTTGCAACCGGGCCAAACATTAAGTCTGCAGGTACAAGCTCGTGATTTTTGCGATCTCCGCGAAACGCCGACCTATGGCGAGGGTGCAAAATACAGCTTGAAAATCGTTACGGAAAGTCAGTTGCGCGCAGAATTGGAATCGCGGGAGAAAATTCTGCGGCGGCGGATGGAAACAATTTTCTCGGAAGCGCAGCGGATGGAGGATTCTCTTGCCAGACTCGATTCGGGACTGATCAATACGGATTCATTGAGCGAAGATTCTGCGATTGACCGAAGAGATTCGATTCGCATGGTGCGGATTGAGTCGGCATTAGAGTCTGCAGATCGCATGCGGCATGAGACCGCAAATGTGGCACTCGAATTTGAACGAATTCTGACCGAACTCCGGAATAATCGTGTTGCTTTTCTGAGTGAACTTGAGCAGCGAATTGGAGGCCGGATTATCGATCCGCTCGGGCGCATTTCATCTGAGTCTTTTCCCGAACTCGAGCAGTCGCTGCAATTGATTCGGGGAAAAATTATCGATGGAGATTCGTTTTCGACTCCGCTATCGGGAGCCCGGGGTGATATTCGATTGATACTCCAGCAGATGCAGCAGGTGCTGGAAAACATGCTTAAACTACAGCGGTTCAATGAGGTCCTGGCCGATTTGCGTAAAATTATCGACGCGCAGCAGCGGGTGTCACAGCAGACGCTCGAGCAAAGAAAACGCCTGGAACAGCAGTTGAAAGACCAGTTGAAAAAAGACCTGCTCGAATAGGCAGTCAGCCCGTTATAATGGGGCATCGGCCTTCGGGGGAGAACGCGGTCGCGGATCGGGAGTTGACGGAGCATGTCCAAACTCAAAAGAAAACTTCAGGCAGTGCTGAGCGTATTGCTGTGGATCAGTCTCTCTGTACAAGTTGCCAGCGGTGCAGATGTTCCCACGGCCGCAGGCGAGACCGACCGGCTCGTGGTGGAACAGACCAAAGTGGCCGATCAATACGAGCGGTTCAAGAAAAACATCACCGATCTTGCAGATTTTCTGCGCGAGACGGATCCCGAGCGGGCAGACGTTTTAGAGAAAGCTGTCTCTCAGATGAATCAGGGTAATGCCTTGCAGCGATTTAATCAGGTCGTCGCGCTGCTTGGTCAGGATTCGATTCTGATCTCCGATGTCGATGAAATACTCTCCAACCAAGGTGCGGTGGAAACGGAACTGCAGGCACTTTTAACGTTGCTGCTTACCGAAAATCGACAAAGTCAGAGTCAATCTGAAAAACAGAAGATTGCTCGCTACATCAAGGAAATCGGTCGAATGATCCGCATGCAAAAAGGAATCCAGGCGGAAACCGAGCGCATGGATCGCCTCGAGAGTCTGGTGCCCCGTCAGGGAAAGCTTGCCGCGCAGGCGGAGTCGCTTGCCAAGAAGATGCAACAAGCGGACAAACAAGCCAAGGCAACCACGCCCCCGGAGGGATCGTCGCAGTCGCCGTCGGAATCAAAACCAGAATCAGAGGGTGAGAAAGGGGGTGAGAAAGAATCTTCTGGTGGCAAAGATGGAGATCCATCGGGCGAAAATAAATCTGAAAACAAACAACAGCAAAGCAAGCAGCCCGGAAACAAGCAGTCCGGTAAACAATCCAGCAAACGGGATAAGGAGGATTCCGCAAAGCTTGAAACACAACCAGAGTCACAAGCGGCACCCTCCCCCCAGCAGGCGGTCGAGCAGGCTCGCAAGCAAATGCGTTCCGCAATCGAGGATCTAAAACAGGCCAAAAAAGAAAAAGCAAAAGATAAACAGTTTGCTGCCATTGCCGCTTTAGAAAAAGCGAAAGCCGAGCTCGAAAAGATATTGAGACAACTCCGCGAGGAGGAAATAGAACGGGTTCTAGCGCTGCTGGAGGCACGCTTTCGCAAAATTCTTCGACTCCAGAAACGTGTCTATGACGAGACTGTCGCGCTCGACCAGACAGTGGTCGATGCCCGTGATCGAAGTTTCGAGATGGATGCCAATCGTCTTAGTGAAAAACAGTCAAAAATTGTCGGCCTCGTCGATGCAACGCTCGTGCTGTTCCGCAATGAGGGATCGGCCGTTGCGCTCCCCGAGGCATCATTGCAACTGCGCGAGGACATGGAATTGGTCATGGTGCGACTCGATCGTGCCGATACCGGTCCGCTTACACAGCAGATTATGGAAGACATTATCGAGTCGCTTGAGGAAATTATCGGTGCAATTGAGAAATCGCAACAGGATCAAGCGCAACGGAAGAAGGCGGAGGCTGCTAATCAAAGCCAGGCAGGCAATACCGATCCCCCCTTGGTTGATATGCTGGCGGAACTCAAGATGATTCGGTCATTGCAATGGCGGGTCAATCGACGTACGGCCCGCTATCAGGAAGTGGTGCTCACGGGACGCTCATCCCGTGCAGATTTATTGCCCGAATTGAAGAAACTGGCAGATCGTCAAAGGCGGATTGAGAAAATTGCCCGCGATATCGTACTGGAAAACAATCGCTGAGGATGCTCCCGCCATGCGCATCGACTGGAAAGCTTGTCGAATGATTTCGCCCAAGATGCGAGATCACATCACGACGTTCTCGTGGTTACCGGTAATATTACTGCTGTATTGCCCTGGCGATGCCAGTGAACAGGCTCAACCGGAGCCCCTGATCACTGCATCGATAGAGCTCATGGCACCTCCGCCGGAAGCGATGGTCCGGAAGCGCTGGATGCTGTACCTCAAGAAAAAAGGATTCAGCGAGAGACAAACCCGTGAAGTGCTCACGGTGTGGGATCCAAAAGCAACGGTCATTGATTCCCGCGAGCGGCTGAGCAAAATGCTAGCATCGATCGGCGTGATTCATCCGGAGGCACTGCAATGGGCTGAGACCATGCGGCTCAGTGACGGAGAAGCAGTGGATTTCGCACGACTCGAGGATGAAGCGACCCCAATTTTTGTCAAAGACGCATTAAAATTGTGGATAGCCCAAGGCTGGATTCAACAGGGGCGACATGCGGAGGCGTTGTCGCTGCTCGAGGGTATCGAGCCGGAAAACATTTTAGATCCCGCATCTTACGCATTCGCGCGCGCCACGATTCATCACCAGCGGGCAGAAAAAGAGTCGGCATTGGAATTGCTTGAGTGGCTGCAGGAGCATTCCGAATCAATTCCGGAACGATACGCCGTCCTCGGAAATTTAATGCTCGAAGATCTTCGACAATTAAAAGCTGGCTCGCTGGATGACATTTCGCGACGAATGAAGCAGATTCACAAGCAATTGGGCATGGGTCGCACCGGGGACCATGTACTCAAGACGGAAGATGAGGTTTTACGGATGCTTGATAAATTGATTGAAGAAGAATCGCAAAAACAAGCCAACCAATCGCAGGCGATCGCACCATCAGGTGCACCCACAAGACCGGCAGACGCGAGTCGTTTGATGGGTGGAAAAGGACCGGGACAGGTGACCAAAAAGAAAATCGGAAAAACGGCAGGCTGGGGAGATTTGCCGCCGAAAGAGCGGGAGCAGGCAATGCAGGAGTTGAGTCGGGAATTTCCTGCACACTACCGAGAGGTGATTGAAGCCTACTTCCGTGAATTAGCCCGAGAGCAGAAGTAACGTTGTGAAGGCCCCGATGTTTTTTTTCCTAATTACACTCAGCTGCGAAACGCTCATGTTCGGTGCAGTGGCACCTGAGGTGGTGGTGCGTTCATTGGATGGCGATACGCAAAACGGAAAATGGGTCGCATGGACACAAGACGCCATCGTCCTCTCGGATGTTGAGGCAAAGACGGGAGAGCAGAAGATTCCTCTTTCCAGGTTGGGGCAAGTCTTCATTACAGACTCCCCTGCACCGTCCTCAGATTCAACGGAAACTCGATATGCGCTCCAACTGGTGGATCGCTCTGAGTTGCTGGCCGGGTCGTTTCGCCTTTCGGGAGATGAGGCTGAGGTGGTTTGGACAACTGGCGTGTCGCAAAAAGTTCCCCTGGCACTGATTCGGTCGGTCCGGCGGACCGATATCGATGAATCGATGGGCGAGGCCTGGAATCGCTTGCTCGAAAAATCACGCGGCCGTGATCGACTGGCAGTTCGAAAAGGTGAATCAATCGATTATGTGGAGGGTGTGATTTCTGGGGTTACACCAAACCATGTCGATTTTGTTCTGGATGGCGAATCGATACCTGTCAAATGGAGCAAACTTGCCGGGCTGCTGTTTGCGGACCGTCCGGATT
>JAYYJN010000141.1:0-3389 GCA_036146215.1 Planctomycetota bacterium | reverse complement strand
CTTCGCCGAATATCGTCTGCATCAGATTGTCGGTGCCGATCGTCCTGGGGCTGAGCAGCAGTTCACCCGCGCGGTAGCCGGCAGTGGAGCCGAAATAGTGGGCGGCTGCCCGAACGCGATCAAGCACGTGTGCCTTGTCTTCCGGGAATTGCGTTTTGTAGCAGGCGATCGACGCCATTTTCTTCTCGAGTGTTTCGCTGATATCCTGCACGAAATGTCCTGCGGCTGCAGGAAGCTGCAGTGAGGCAAAGGCGATCGAGTAATGTAACTGAGCCTCGATCCGATGGACCGGTAAGTCCTCAAATTGGTCATCCCACTTGCAGAGCCGCGAATAAAAGATAGCCGCGTCGGTGATTTGCATCGCCTGCCAATGGTCGGGGGATGCCATGGGTGTACGGTCGCCAAAACCGATTACCAGCCGTGGACGATATTTGCGGAACTCGGTGGCCAGAGCCAGTCGCGCATCGTGCGAATCGAACAACCGCCGATTCGGCAGCGTGAGCGTCACCCGCGTATGGACATCGATTGCTTTCGCGGCCGCGTCTGCTTCCTGCAGGCGGATGGCAGGATCCTCGCAAAGCGGGGTTGGTTCCCCGTTGGTTAAATCAATGATCCCGACCCTGTATCCCTGCATGGCAAGGCGTGCAAGCGTGCCGCCGCAGGCGATTTCCACATCGTCCGGATGCGCGCCGACAGCGATCACATCAAGTTGGGGCCAGGTCTTAGCCGGATCAGTCATTAAAAAGGGGCATCCAAAATAAAACGCATAAAACGCGATGGGGAATTCGTTCGCGGTTGTGCCTCAGACAACCGAACAATCAGATTTTAAGGTGCCGGAGGCGGTGCAGCAATGGTCCGGCATGGCGTGGGCGGCTTGATTGGCGTGGCACCCAATCGCTAGCATGGGCCCATGGCCGCTACGCCCATGATGCAACAGTATGAGGATGCCAAAGCATCCTGTCCCGATGCGCTGCTCCTGTTCCGGATGGGCGATTTTTATGAACTGTTTCACGACGATGCAGAAACAGCCCATCGCATTTTGGGCATCACCCTTACCAGTCGCGATAAGAGTGAAAATCCGATTCCGATGGCCGGGTTCCCCCATCATCAACTCGATGGCTACCTGGCAAAATTGATTGCCGCCGGTTGTCGTGTGGCGGTCTGCGACCAAGTGGAGGATCCCAAAAAAGCCAAGGGTCTTGTGAAGCGGGAAGTCACGCGACTGGTGACGCCGGGAACGCTGACCGATGAATCGCTGCTCGATCCGCGGGCGAGTAATTTTCTCGCTGCATACCTGCCCGGTGAGATAGGCGGGCTGGCTTGGATCGACGTTTCGACCGGACGATTTTATGCCGCATCGATCCCGCACGACCAATTGCACGACGAACTGGCCCGCATTCGTCCTGCTGAACTTTTACTGAGTGAAGATTCCGCTGAGGCGGAGATTGATGGTGAGTGGTCGTTGACCCGCCGGGCGGGCTGGACTTTTTCGTATAAGTCGGCGCTGCAATTGCTCGAGAAACAATTCGGCACCCAATCTCTCGAGGGATTCGGTTTTGGCGATCAAGACACGGCAGCCCTTTGTGCGGCGGGTAGTATTCTCAGTTATTTACAGGAGACGCAGAGGACCGAGCTTGCGCACATCGATCAAATCTCGCCGTATGAGAGTCGCTCGGCACTGCAAATCGACGAAGCTTCGCGAAGCAGTCTGGAAATTTCACGCACGGTGCGCTCTGAAAAGCGCGATGGCTCGCTGCTCGATGTGATGGATCGGACCGTGACTGCAATGGGTGGCCGATTACTCGCGGAGTGGCTGGAAAATCCATTGACCGATTGCGTTGCAATCGACACGCGGCTTGATTGCGTGGAAGAATTCGTGCAGTCGCCCTCACAAATCAACGCCTTCAAAGAGCAGCTCGCAAAAATTTACGACATGGAGCGGCTTTTAGCCCGGGCGACAACCGGACGTGCCAGCCCCCGGGATCTGCAGTTCATGGGCACCACGCTCGCGGCACTGCCTGCAATCAAAGAGAATCTGCGGTCACTCATGGCCGCTCGCTTCGGTGCGCTTGATGCAGAGTTTGATCTATGCGGTGACTTGCAGGAGCAGCTCACCGCTGCCCTGCAGGATGATTGTCCGCTCACCAGTCGTGAGGGAGGTTTCATTCGAGAGGGCTTCCACGCACGGCTCGATGAATTACGGGCACTCTCAAGCGGGGGCAAGCAATGGATCGCCCATTACCAGGCCGACCAGATTGAGCATTCCGGGATTACGAACCTGAAGGTCGGATACAACCGGGTGTTCGGTTACTATCTCGAGGTGACGCATGCGCACCGCGATAAGGTGCCCGAAACCTACATTCGCAAGCAGACGCTCAAAAATGCCGAGCGTTACATTACGCCAGAACTGAAGGAACATGAAGAGAAAGTGCTGCAGGCCGATGCGCAGGCCAATGAACTCGAGTATGAGCTCTATCTCGAATTACGCGAGGCGGTGACGCAGGCGGCGGAAAGGCTGCGGAAGACCGCGTCGGTGCTGGCCGAGTTGGATGTTATCTGCTCGCTGGCCAACTTAGCCCGGAGCCGCGATTATTGCCGCCCAGCGGTCAACGAGTCTCGCGAGATGACCCTGCACGGGGGTCGTCATCCGGTGCTGGATGTACTGAGTGACGAAGGCACATTTGTTCCCAACGACACCGAGCTGCATTTTGACCGACAACGTTTGTTGTTGATCACCGGTCCGAATATGGCGGGTAAGAGTACCTATATCCGGCAGGTCGCCCTGATCACGATCATGGCCCAGATCGGCAGTTATGTGCCGGCCAGCAGTGCCGAGATTGGCGTGGCCGATCGGATTTACGCGCGGGTCGGTGCGAGCGATCAGATTGCCCGTGGTCAGAGCACCTTCATGGTCGAAATGCTTGAGACGGCTCGGATTCTCAACACGGCGACCGACCGTAGCTTAGTGATTTTGGATGAGATCGGCCGGGGAACGAGCACCTATGATGGGGTGTCACTTGCCTGGGCGGTGGTCGAGCATCTGCATAACCGGGTGCAGTGTCGTACGCTTTTTGCGACGCATTATCATGAGCTTACGGAGCTTGAAGAGCGACTCGAGGGTGTGGCGAATTTCAATGTGTCGGTCCGCGAGTGGGAGAACGAGGTGGTGTTTCTGCACAAGATTGCCCCGGGCGCGGCCAACAAGAGTTACGGGATCCATGTGGCGAGTTTGGCCGGTGTGCCCAAAGCGGTGCAGCAGCGGGCCCAAGATATTTTAAAGCACTTGGAGCAGGAGCATCACGATGCGCTGCAGCCGGGTGAAGCGGTGCCAGATTCCAGCGGCAGAGAGGCCACGAACGGCGATGCGGGTGATCTGCAGATGAGTCTCT
>JAYYJN010000140.1:0-10114 GCA_036146215.1 Planctomycetota bacterium | reverse complement strand
ATTGGAATCTACGAAAGCCGTTCAGGAGAGGATGCCTTGGATAAGCTGCTATACGTTGACCAGAAGACCTATCTTCTCGAACTGTTGATGAAACAGGATCGGATGAGTATGGCCGCCTCCATCGAGAGTCGTGTGCCTTTTCTTGATCACAAAATGGTTGAATTTTCAACGCGTATTCCATCTGAAATGAAACTGCATGGCAAGCAAGTAAAATATATTGTGAAGCAGGCAATGCAGCAGCTTGTTCCCGCCAGCATATTAAAGCGAGAAAAAATGGGTTTTCCTGTCCCACTTCGGCAGTGGCTTCACGAGAGCCATGGTTCTCTTTTCGCGAGTGTCCTGGCCAGCGATCGAGTTCGGCAGCGAAATATCTTGAACGAACAGTTTGTCAAAACACTTCTAGCAGAAAATCAGATGGGTAAACGGGACCACACTGACGCCCTATGGACACTTATGAATTTCGAAATTTGGGCACGAATCTTTCTTGATGGCGATAAACCCGAAGAGGTTTCCGAGGAGATTATGTCAAATTCCCATATCGGGTAATCCATTTCACAGGAAGTAACATTGGCTTTTGTGATATGAACCTAAAACTTCGTAAACTAATGGGAATGTCTGCCCGGGAGCTTTTTTTTCGTGTGGGGCATTATTGGGCTACGGCTGCCGAACGCAGGCAATATCGCTCAGGCAGATTGAATTGGTCCGATTCGGAGTGGGTGAGAAGACTTTGCCATAGCCAAAGAAAACCACCAAATTCTGGTGATCTCGCCCTGTGGTGGCAGCATCATATGCAGGATCGCGAGGAGCCGATCATGTTGCTCGGACCGGATGTCTTACCTTCCTCAGTGGCCCGTTATCGAAAGCTTTTTCCTGAGCAAATCGAGGCTGTCGAAACACGCGCCAAGCTCAGTTGCACCGGTCAATTTTCGTTTCTTGGTAGCGATGTGGTAATGGCAGAACCGATCGACTGGCGCCGGGACCCGAAGAGTGGGCATCAATGGGATTCGGTATTTTACGCGGATGTTGATTTTGCTTTTTGCCGCGAGGGTGGAGGTGATGCGAAATATATTTGGGATATAGCCAGGCAAGACTATCTGATTGACTGTGCAATTGCGTTCCGTCTGACCGGAAATGAAGTTTACAGTCGGCAAATTGTTCGCTGGATACAAAGTTGGATTGCAGCAAATCCTTATATGGATGGCATTCATTGGAGCAGCGCGCTCGAAGTGGCAGTCCGAGCGCTTAACTGGCTCTGGAGTTATCAGTTATGTCGCCATGAAAACTTTTTATCTCCTGAAGAGCATCTCGTTTGGATCAAAGCTTTTTATCAACACGCAGCGTTCCTGCATCGGCATATTTCCTACTATTTCAGTCCCAATAATCACATCATTGCTGAAGCTGTGGGGTTGTATTTTCTCGGCTGTTTTTTCCCCGAATTTGACGAGGCGGAAGCATGGCGGAAGCATGGATGGAAAGTGGTTGAGGAATATGGAATGCAACAGTTTTATGAGGAGGGGGGCAGTACAGAGCAGGCGCTGTTTTATCATAATTATTGCATCGGCTTTTTATTGCTTGCAATCATGCTTCGTGATGTTCGAAGGGAACCTGTTTCCCAACCCTTACGTGATCGAGTTGAGCGAGCATTAGAATTTACGATGTGGATGACACGCAGTGATGGTACCGTGCCCCGAATTGGCGATGCAGACAATGCTCGCGCATTTTGTTTCGGCCACCTTCCGCTGTGGGATTTCCGAAACCTCCTCGCGATCGGAGCAGTCGTGTTCAATCGTGAGGATATGAAATATGTTGCCGGAAAATTTTATGAAGATGCGTTATGGTTACTTGGCGAATTTGGTTATGAGTCTTTTGAGAATCTCGGCGAAAAAGCCCCGGAGGAGACATCTCGCAAATTTCCCTCGAGTGGCTACTATCTCATGCGGAGTGGCTGGGGTGATGAGGAAAATCATCTAACATTCGATGCAGGCCCTATTGCGGAAGGGCTTTATACATCAGCGATTCCGTCCTCGGCGCATGGTCACAGTGATTTACTCTCGTTCACTTTATCGATTGCCGGTAGGCCGCTAATAGTCGACGGAGGATTTTACACCTATGACGAAGATCCTGAGTGGCATCGTTACTTCCGTGAGGTAGCGGCACATAATACGATTTCGGTCGATGGTGCTTCGCATGCGAACTATCACCTCTCGAATGCTTGGTCATCAGTAGCGGTTCCCGGTCCAATCTATAGCCATGCGAATCGTTTGTTCGATTATGTTGAATCTTCACATAGTGGATTTTTTAATGTCTCTCCATCGGTTTGCCATCGGAGATCGATCTTTCACGACCGACAACATGACTGGTTGTTGATGGATCAGCTTTCCGGTGAGGGAGTTCATCGAGTTGAGGTTTTTTTTCACCTTACTCCTTCTGAGGTGTTACCGCTTGAAGACCGAAATGGCCTTTTCATTCAAACCAAACTCGGACTTGGGGCAGAGTTAGTGGTCTTTGATTGGCCCGACTGTCACATCGAGACGATTGCTGGAGGTGAGCAACCTGATGGCGGGTGGATTGGTACCGGCTATGGTTATCGGGAAAGGGCTCCGGTAATTCGGGTTTGGGGAGATATTTCCCTGCCAAACTCCTTCTGTTTTTCGATCAGAAGAGTGGAAAAGGCGATTCCATGAGGTACGATTGAATCATATTGGGGCCGGGCTTCAGGCCCTTGATTTGCTGTCGGGGTCGGGGTCCATCGTCTCGATGAAAATTCTATTTATTCAGAATCGGATTTTGTTCCCAACCAACACAGGGGGCCGCATTCGCACCCTCAATGTGCTTCGTTATTTGGCCAAGTGGCATGACGTTACGTACCTCTGCAATCTGGAATCAGGTGAAGAGCCGCACTGTGACGCCATGCGCGAGTTGGGTCTGAGACTCGAAACCGTGCCCTGGAAGAGCCCGGCACTTGGCGAATTTAAATTTTATCTGGCTCTCGCCATGAATTTTTTTTCCCGCGAACCTTTTAATGTTGCAAAAGACAATAATCCGTTGTTGCGACAGCGGGCTGAGGAACTAGCGACCCAGGAAAAATACGATCTTATCGTTTGCGATTTTATTATGATGGTTCCCATAGCCAAAGGACTCACCAGTCGGGGAAGTTTGTTGTTTCAACACAATGTGGAAGCACAAATTTTTCAACGGTTTGCAAAAACAGCTTCGAGTTGGCCACGGCGACTTGTGATGTCATTGCAGTGGAAAAAAATGGTTCAATTTGAAAAAGAATCTGGCAAATATTTTGACGCCGTCGTGGCGGTCAGTGATCAAGATCGAGAGCAATTTGAACAAGATTACGGATGGAATCACGTTCACGTGATTGATACGGCTGTGGATACTGATTTTTTCCAGCCGCGTGAAACATCATTGCCGAACCAAGTCGCGTTTGTGGGATCCATGGACTGGCTACCAAATCAAGAAGGTGTCGAGTGGTTCGTAAAAGAGGTCTGGCCTCAAGTTAGGCAAGACTACCCAGATGCGGAATTTAAAATTGTGGGTCGTAATCCTTCGCGTCAAATCCAGGCATTGGCGGATGAGGAGGGGGTTGAGGTACTTGGAACGGTTCCCGATGTGCGGCCATATTTAGATCGGGCAGCGGTGGTGGTAACACCGCTGCTTGTCGGAGGAGGAACCCGCATAAAGATTTTCGAGGCTATGGCAATGGAAAAAGCGGTCGTCAGCACGTCAATTGGAGCAGAAGGTTTGAAAGTTGAGGATCAAAAGCACATACTATTGGCTGATTCAGTTGCGGACTTTGCGGAAGCAGTTAAGCGACTGTTAATAAGCCATGCGACAAGGCAACAGATCGGACAAGCGGCTAGATCCCTGGTTTGCGAAAAATTTTCGGCAGAACGTGTCGCACAGCAATTTGACGCAATTTGTCAGAAAGCTGTGAAATAAGCTTTTACCCTGATCGCTCTACGAAGATAGAGCGCATTGATTTTGTTAGACCCTGCCAGGTTTAACGAGGAACTAAATTTATGAAACGCATTGCTGTTTTTGGAACTGGTTATGTGGGGTGCGTCACGGCGGCTTGCTTGAGTCGTGATGGATTTCATACGGTCGGGGTCGATATTGATAGTGGAAAAGTGGCCGCCTTGAATGCGGGAGAGTCTCCTGTTGCCGAACCGGGACTCAGCGAATTGGTTTCGCAGCAGGTTGCTGCAGGTAGATTAAGGGCAACCGAGGACTTTCGAGAGGCGATTGCCGAGACCGATATTGCGATGATTGCGGTAGGAACCCCATCAGATCGCGCGGGCGCTGTTTCGACTGATGCCTTGGAAAAAGTGATCGCTTCCATCGGGCAGTCGTTGAAGGAAAAGAGTCACCCCTATACCGTGGTTATTCGCTCCACGCTGTTGCCCGGGATTCTCGAAAATCGACTTACACCGCTGCTGGCTGAGACATCGAACGCGGCAATTGGTGAAGAGATTCACATTTGTAATAATCCTGAATTTTTACGAGAGAGTGTTGCGCTGCGGGATTACGATGCACCCCCGTTTGTGGTTGCTGGCGCATCGTCTGCTAAAGCGGGCGAAGAGGTGTTGAACCTATATCAGGGAATTGCAGCAGAAAAAATTGTGACCGATACTTACACAGCAGCAATGCTTAAATATGCATGTAATGCCTACCATGCAGTTAAGATCGGATTTGCTAATGAGATCGGCGCGCTGGCGCGATCTTTCGGTGCTGACGGCCAGCAGGTAATGGACTTAGTTTGTCGCGACACCAAATTAAACGTCTCGCGCGCCTATCTTCGGCCTGGATTTGCATTTGGAGGTTCTTGTCTACCGAAGGATCTCCGCGCGTTGACCCGTTATGCGGAAGAAAGCGCGATGCATATCAGCCTCTTGCGTTCAATCCTTCCCTCCAATCAGGAACACTTGGATCGAGCGATCGAGCTTATTGAAGATCGTGGTAAAAAGAAGGTGGGCCTGATCGGGCTGAGTTTCAAGGCGGGGACGGATGACTTGCGAGAAAGTCCCTTCGTTACGCTTGTGGAAACCCTCGTGGGTCGCGGCTATGACGTAAAAATTTTTGACCCCGGTATTTCTATCAGTCGCTTGAAAGGCCGTAACCTGGCCTACATTGATCAACGTTTACCTCACCTGGCGGCCTTGCTAGTGGAAGACCTAGGACAACTGCTGGAGCATGGAGAATTACTGGTGCTAGGCAACGACATTGCGGACGAGGTCGATTTGAGTTCGCGACCACTTGATCAGATTGTAGATCTTCGGCGATGTCTTGTCGTTGCGGATCACCAACCCGCCAATGCCTGATTGACCGCTTCCATGGCCTGCGGTTGATAGCGACACAGAAGTAAATGGCCCCCAGCGAGCGAGCATGACTTCAGCCACCGATTTGCACATTGAACGGGTCGACGGTGAAGCGCTTAAAAATCCTGAATTTTTGGCCGCTTGGTCTCAATTCGTAGAAAAAATTAAAGGCTTTCACAGTGGTCCAGCTTGGTTGTTTGCGACCAGCAAAGGACTGAACCATGAACCGCACGTGTTGGTTGCCCGTCGTGGCGGGCAGTGGGTGGGCGTGCTCCCGCTTTCGTTGGTGCGATCTGCGCTGTTCGGTCGCTTTCTAGTGTCACTCCCTTATGTCAGCACCGCGGGTGCGGTAGCCCTCGATGCAGCGACGGCGTCGAGCCTTATTGATCGTGCCGTGGAACTGGCCGATTCGCTGGATGTCCGATTTTTGGAATTGCGTCATGAGCATCCTGTCGAACATCCACGTTTGAATCAGCAACGGACAGACAAGGTACACATGCGATTGTCGTTGCCGGAGAGCAGCGATACTCTCTGGAAGAATTTGACTCCCAAGGTGCGGAATCAGATTCGTAAGGGTCAGAAGCAAGATTTTGAAGTTCACTGGGGCGGACTTGATGTTTTGGAAGACTTTTATGCAGTCTTCAGCCGTAATATGCGAGATCTGGGTACACCCGTCTTCGGCCGAAAATTGTTTTCTTCAATTCTGGAAGCATTTCCTGAGAGTGCCGAATTTTGTACGCTGACCTCAGCAGGGAAAGCGGCCGCCGGGGCGCTGCTGATTCACGGTCAAGGAACCACCCAGGTGCCCAGTGCCAGTGCGCTGCGTGAGTTTAATAGACAGAATGTTAATATGTTAATGTACTGGCAGTTGCTTTGCCGGTCGATTGAACGAGCGCAGAGTACATTTGATTTCGGACGAAGCAGCCAAGAGAGCAATACGTTTCGTTTTAAAAAGCAGTGGGGAGCGGAAGGAGAGCCGGCAGTCTGGCAATACTACGTCCGCAAGGGAGATGTTTCAGAGATGCGTCCCGAGAGTAAAAAATATCAATTACTCATCAAGACATGGCAACGCCTACCTGTCCGGCTCACTCGATGGATCGGCCCTCCCATTGTGCGAGGTATTCCCTGAAAATTAACGGCACCTTGCCTGTTGTATGAAAAAATATATTTTAAATATTCCTCGATCTAAGATCGGAATCGCCACGTTTATGGTGGTGATTCTTGCGTCTCCGATGATCAAGCCGTTGGCTTTATCTCAAGCCTCCGCAAGCATTATTGAAGTTAAGGATGGTGATGATTTAAATGCAGCACTGCAGAAGGCCGAATTAGGTGATCAAGTTATTCTGCAGGCGGGCGCCCGATTTCGTGGCCCAATCATCCTTCCATTTAAGCCGGTGACTGAGACCAATGATCGTATTCCATGGATCACGATTCGAACCTCTGATCTGAGTGGACTGCCTCCGGTTGGTCATCGAGTGGGCCCGGAGCATGCAGCACACATGCCGACTATTTATACGCGGAATAGCTATCCGGCCGTTACCGCAGAGCTTCGTGCACACCATTATCATTTTGTGGGCATCGAAATTACCACTACCCACAACAAGACCTACGACCTGGTGCGCTTTGGTTTCAATGCATTGAAGGGTCGCGAACATGCGACTTCCGTGGATGAATTGCCCGAAAAAATTGTGTTTGAGCGCTGTTTTTTGCATGGCAACCGCACCGGAGATTTGCGTACCGGAATTACGATGAATGCCAAGTCATTCGCCATTTTTGACAGTTACATTTCGGAGGTTCACGAAAGGGGAGCCGATTCACAGGCCTTGGTTGGTTTCAACAGCATAGGACCATTCAAAATTGTGAACAATTTCCTTGAAGCGGCCGGAGAGAATATCATGTTCGGAGGAGCCGATCCCAAGATTGATCAGTTGGTTCCAGCGGATATTCTTATTGAGCGGAACTATTTTTTTAAACCCTTGCGCTGGAAGAAAGGCCATCCTGATTACGACCAATACTGGGTGGTAAAAAATAGCTTGGAATTCAAGAGCGCTCGACGTGCAATGGTGCGAGGTAATTTAATTGAGAATTGTTGGCCCGCAGGACAGAATGGAAAAGCTGTCTTGTTTACTGCCCGCAATCAGAATGGCGGAGCGCCTTGGACTGCCGTGGAAGATATTACGTTTGAAAATAATGTGCTTAAAAATATCAATGGATTTCTTCAAATGGGATCCAGTGGAAGACAAGGCGAGCCCACAAAGCCGTTAAAAAACATTTTTATTCGCAATAATCTCCTATTGAACGTTGCTCCTAATAACTCCAAAGGGACCCGTTCTTTTTTTGAAATTGATGGCAATGAAAATCGGGAACCCACGAGCAATGTCAAGATAGAACACAACGTGGGGTTATTCGTGCCGGGCCACGGAAAAGTATTAATGATGCTCGGAAATTCAGGTAAAGTGATCGACGGGTTAATATTTGAAAAAAATATATTCAGCTCTGGTCGTTTCGGTGTCGCCGGCGCGGGAACGACACCCGGCATTGAATCGATCAATAAGTTTTTCCGTAACTGGACATTTCGTGATAACATCCTAATCGGCGGTATTCGTCAGCAGGAATATCCGCCTGGCAATACGATTGTTCCTGACATCGCACAGGTTGGATTTGTAGATCCCGCGCAAGGCGATTTTCGCTTGCAAAATACATCTCCGGGACAAAAGCTGTTGGGCACTGACGGAGTGCCACCGGGAATTGATCTGGAGGTTTTGCGGGCATGGACCGATGGCGTCGATCAGGGCGTGCCACCGGGTTTCAATCGATAGTTAGAACCATACCATTGTGAGGAATAGTTGTGACTGACTTCTGGTTCTGGATTTTCTGTATAGCCGCGTTGGCGATTATCTACCCTTATTTGATTTATCCCGTCTTGCTCTTGCTGGTCCGGCCCTTTTTATTTCGTCCCGCCAGCCAAGCCGATGACAGCTATCGGCCGACCGTTTCTATTATTCTAGCGGCCTACAACGAAGAGGACTGCATTCGGGAAAAGCTTGAGAATTGCCTGGCACTTGAGTATCCGGCAGAGAAACTGGAAATCCTGGTCGGGTCCGATGCCTCGGAGGACCGGACCAATGAAATTGCGGATACGTTTACCGCCCGCGGTGTCCGTCTTTTTCCCTACACGGAGCGCGGTGGCAAGATGTCGGTTGTGAATCGGTTGGTAGCGGAGGCGACCGGTGAGATTTGTGTTTTTTCGGATATTTCCGAACTCTTCGATAGCGATGTGATTTTAAAACTTACGCGGCACTTCGCCGATTCGCAGATCGGAGCGGTTACCGGAAATCATATTTACAATGAAGAGAAGTCGGGTATGGGGGTCGGCACTCGTTTTTATTGGCGGTTTCAACGACTGCTGCAATCGATTGAAAGTCGCCTCTCAACGATCTGCATGTGCGATGGCACGATTTACGCTGCCCGAAGGGCCTGGTTTGTGCCACCGGTCAATAACACGATTAACGACGATGTGGCCGTGCCGCTCGGCATCATTCAACAGGGTAAACGGGTCATTTTTGAGCCGGAGGCGGTGGCCCGAGGTGATGTGTTGCAGCAAACACGGCGTTTTTTCCGCCAGAAAATTCGTAGCCAATCAGGAAAGTATCAGAATTTTTTTCGCTTTCCACGCATGCTTTTCCCTTGGCCTCTCGCACGATTCTGGATCTATCTCTCGCACTCGGTGATGCCGGTGTTGGTGCCCTGGTTCTTGCTGTTGGCGCTCATAGCCAACAGCTTGCTGGTTATTTTCGACAGCGAGCAACCCTTGTATGTTTGGGCGCTTGGCCTACAAATCGGATTTTATTTCACGGCTGTTCTGGGCTTGGTGGCTGACCGGATGCAGTGGTATTTGCCGCTCACAGCGATTCCCTTTTATTTTGTGACCGCGAACCTCGGATCGATTTTTGGATTTTTTGCCTTCGTGGCCGGGGCTCAATCGGCAGCTTGGCGGAAAGTAGAATAGGCACGCGGGATCGAATTCACTGCAGGGTCGATAGGCATGGTAGAGTCTCAACAAAGCGAAATCTTTGTTCTGTTTCACGTTCCTAAAACAGGTGGCATCAGTATTAACCATCTGCTCAATGAGAAATTAACCCGGGGGGTTGATTTCATTGACTTGGGTCAGCCGGGCGAAGAAGACGACGCGTTGCATGGCCGCCGGCCGATTGAGAAGCGATCGCGCGAGGATCGGGCGAGGGTACGAGTCATCTCGGGCCATGAAGTCTATATGCGGACAGAGCGATTATTTCCCGACCGGATCCCGCGAAGAATCACGTTTCTGCGTAAGCCGGCTGGCCGGATTGTTTCGGCGTTCAATTATGAGACCTCCGATGCGGCGCCCTTTACGCGCTGGGATGAAAAGACCCCCTTTGAGACCTGGTATCGCTACCAGGAGCGCGATGTGATGACCAAGTTTCTGGCCAAGCGGGTCATTGGCAGTCGCCTCGGTGTGGCGTGGGCCCAGGGGCACCGTTTTGTTCGGTATCCCTTACACCTCGGCTGTGGAACCTGGGTGTTTGACCGGGTACAGCAAGCACTCAGCGATTTTTGGTTCGTCGGTTGCACCGAGTCGCTCAGCACTGACATGCCGAAAATCGCGCAGCGGATGGGCATTGAGGGTGGCGTTGATAAGCGAAATGCCACGGGCCGCAACTTTTCTCGTCGCCTTGAGTTAACGCCGGAGCTTGAAACGCGACTGGCGGAAGACAATCGTTTTGACACCCAGCTTTATCAGCACTGGC
>JAYYJN010000139.1:0-7636 GCA_036146215.1 Planctomycetota bacterium | reverse complement strand
GGCTCACCGGGTGCGGTTCGGCTGGCTATGGAAAAACTAGTGATACCGGAACTGGGGCACTTGTTGCAAGAAAGCCAACGGTGAGCACCAGGCAAGCACTAGTGCTAGCACCTACACGTGCAAACGAATCTTTTTTCAAATTGACCTAGAACGGTCTTGTGTACCTCGCTATTCTCCGCAGTCTCAGTATCCTACTGAAACATCTGTGATGCGGAGCTCCAACTTTGCAAAAAGTATCTTCTTGGCTTTTAGTTTCCCTTATCGCGCTGCTGGGTGGCTACCTGCTGCGCGATCGGATGGGTCCCTTTGAGACAAGTTTTGAACCGCCACCGCATCAGACGACTCCGCGATCACTGGCCATTGCTGGAAACCACCCTCCGATTCAGTCGCAAAAATTTACGCCACCCGAGACCTTACGTATCGCATCATTTCATATCACCAGCTTTAATGCGCACAAATCGTCAAATCCAAAAATCATCGACGTTCTCGCGCGAGTCATTCGTAATTTTGATGTCGTAGCGATACAAGGCATACAGTCCACCGATCAGACGTTTGCGTCGCAATTTCTCAGCCTGATCAATCGTAACGGTGGTGAATATGAATATGAATTGGGCCCGAGAGTTGGGAGGAACGCCAACAAAAGGCAGTTCGCTTTTTTCTTCAATAAACAAACCGTTGAAATTGATCGCCAGGCAACCTACACCGTAGCGGACCCCCATGACCGTATTCTCTTTGAACCACTGGTGGCATTATTTCGTGCCAGGACGTTCAATCCAGACACAGCATTCACCTTTAAACTTGTGAACGTTCACCTTGATCCTTTAAATACGGTTGAGGAACTTGACACATTGCAGGATGTTTACAATGTGGTCCTGGGAGATGCGGACCAAGAAGACGATGTACTATTGCTCGGGAATTTCTCGGCCGATACCAATCGGTTATTTGAATGGGGCGATGCGTTCGGTATCCAACCAGCGCATCAGTACGCGGGTGCAGGGTCTGTTGCGACTGCCGCGACCGACAATCTTTGTCTGCACAAGCTCACGACTCAGGAGTTTAATGGAAAGTCAGGGGTGGTCGATATCGTGAGATTCTTCAATCTCACGAGTGGGGAGGCAGCCATTGTTTCAGACCATTTCCCCGTTTGGGCAGAATTCAGTGCCCGCGAAGGTGTTCGGCCCAGTCGCTTCGCGACACGCAAAAAAGAATCCCGTCAGAGTCGGTGAGCCACGTTGCTCGTAAGAGCATACACGTGCCTTTCAGGCGGTAATCGACGCAGGGCGCGAACTGAGCTAAAATCTGGGGATATGCAGTTGTTCTGACTGAGTGCTTTTGCAGCGTCTTATTTAGAATTCATGCATCCGTCTACGATGCAATTTTATGGCAACGACTGCTAAATCAACGATGGACGGCACGCCCCGATAGAAACCATGGCGCTAGGTAAATCGACTATGGGTAAACCAAAACAATCGGTGCCCACCCAAGAGGCAATCCAGGATGCGGCGACAGCGGCCCTGGCTCCGCCGATTTATCCAGCCACCGTTTATGCCTGTCGGTCTCCCAAAGAAGCGGCTGAACTGCTCGCCGGAGAGACCGAGGGGTTTATCTATAGCCGAGATGGGCATCCCAACTCTGACATGCTTGCAAAAGAGTGCAAGGCGTGGCATTCAGCAGAGGAAGCGGCCATTACCGGGTCTGGTATGGCTGCGCTGTCGCTGGCCTTAATCTCACAGCTGAAGCAGGGTGACCATGTCGTGGTCAGCCATCAACTATATGGCCGCACGCTTGGTCTATTTACGACCGAGGCAGCACGCTGCGGGATTGATTCAACAGTGGTTGATACATGTGATCTAGCAGCAGTAAAGGGTGTAATCCACGACAAAACTCGGATTGTGATCACTGAGACGATCGCGAATCCGATGCTGCAGGTGGCTGACATCGGTGGCTTGGCAGAGATTGCCCACGCCCGTAACGCAAAATTGCTAATCGATAACACGTTCGCATCCCCCGTCGTCTGTCGACCTTTAGAGTTGGGGGCCGATTTGGTGGTCGAGAGCATGACAAAGATTATGAACGGTCACAGCGATGTTATCCTCGGTTGTCTCTGCGGGAACACCGCAAGCTGGAATCGCGTGCCTCTTGCGGCAAGCACTTGGGGACTGTTTGCCAGTCCTCATAGCTGCTGGCTTTCGCTGCGAGGCATGGCCACCATGGACCTGCGTGTCCGTCATGCCTCCAGGACGGCACAGGAAATCGCCGAGCGGCTTAGCCACCATCCTGCACTCAGCGAATTGCACTATCCGGGTTTGACGGATAACCCCCATTACGAATTGGCACAACAACAATTTGTCGAGATTGCCGGCGATGATTGTTATGGAAATATGATCACCTTCCGTCTGGCAAGAGACGCTGAGTGTGTCGAAAAATTCATTTATGCGCTGTCACCTGAAATTCCATTTTGCCCATCACTTGGCGACTTGAGGACCACCATTAGCCATCCTGAGTCAACCAGTCATCGGGAACTCACAGCAAGTCAACGACAGCAATTGGGAATCCACCCGGGTACGATTCGCTTGTCGATTGGGATCGAACCGACCGACGAGATTTTCGCCCATTTACAAAAAGGACTTGAGGCGAGCCTGTCATAGCCTGAACCGAAAGCCGGAATAGTCACCTCGCAACATCCGCGTCAAGCACTTCTTCGAAACCGGGCAATGCGATGACGCAATCGCTCTAGACGGGTGAGGTCAGTCCGATATGATAAGGGCTGTAGGTTTTCTAACATCCAACTTTACAAATATTCGTACTAATAACCCCTGGAGTCTTATTTTGGCAAAAGAGAAAGAAGAAGCACTCGAAGTGGAAGGCACCGTGACGCAGGCTCTGGCCAACACGCGGTTTCGCGTCCAGATTGAGGGTGGTCATGAGGTGATCGCCCACGTGGCGGGACGGATGCGAAAATTTTTCATCCGGATCGTACCAGGTGACAAAGTCAAAGTTGAACTCTCTCCCTATGATTTAACCAAGGGTCGGATCACCTATCGCGAGCGTTAAGCGCCTCGCTTACGGTCTCGCCCCATAAACTACGCAAGCGATTGAATGAGAAACATCTGGTGAGATGCGGCGTTCACGCACTCGGTGACTCAATCCAAAAGCATGACCGCCTAGCCGACCATGTCCTGCCAGTCTTCGGTCAATTTACGGGTTCAGGGCGTTTTCGGGCCTCTTTTGTTGCCATCCATGGCGGTCTGAATGCGTAGTTTCCCTGAAGACAGTGCTTTACAATCATTCGAGTTCGCCGCCCGCCGATTGGTTCGATTTGCTGCACGGCACCTGCCCGAAACGGCCCCTTGCTGGGTACAATGCGAGAGGGCCAACTTGATGGAATACCCTCTGTGGAGGGCCCGGAAACAGAGAACCACGGAACCACCAAATCGAGGATTTTTTTATGCGACACCATGCGCGTTTTCTTCTGCTGTCTTTTTGCAGTCTGCTTCTATTCACTAACAACTTTGCCACGATTGCGGTGGGTGATGACGATCCCTCGGTCGCTGTAGTGTCGGTCAGTAGTTACGAGAAACTGATGGGGCATGCAGCAGTCATTGGGGAAATTGTTGGGTTCCCCAACGCGGAGCAAATGATTCAACTGCAGATCATGCAACTCACGGGAGGCAAACCGCTGGCTGGCCTTGATCAAACCAAACCTATCGTGATCGATGTCAGATTAGGACAAGTGCAGCCATATTGGATTGCCTGCCTGCCCGTCAATGATTTTCAGGCAATGCTCGGATCTTTACCGGCACCGTTGGCTGCGACAGAAGACGCAGGAGATGGCGTGCTATTACTAAAGGCCACCGATAGCCCGATGTATGCCAAAACGGAAGCCGGATGGACCTTTTTGTCCGATCTGAAAGAAAATCTAACAACCTTACCGAAAGACCCTGTTGCACTTGCAGGCGATCTTCCCAGCAAATATGTCATGGCTGGTAAGGTGAATATGCAGAGCGTCCCCGCGGAAAAACGTGCGGAGTTGTTAGGATTCCTGGAACTCATGAGCCAATTGCAAATGGCGGGCGCTGCCGAACCTGGAGCTGATTTGGCTGCACAGCAAGCCATGATGAAAGATAACATTGCGCGATTGAAGCAATGGATTGATGAAACCGTAGACGTAACGATTGGTGTCGCAATCAATGGCGACGATAAAAACGTTCACCTTGATTTTTCCACGACCGCCATCGCTGGAACCCAAACAGCCAAATCTTATGAGCGTTTCCAAAAAGGTAAATCGGCATACGCCGGCTTCTTGGATGTCGACGCCGCAATTGCTGGCGCCGTTCACCTCACGGGCAAGCCTGCGGAAGACGAAATGAAATATATCGATGCGCAGGGTAAGGTCTCCCGACAGAAGATGATGGAGGAGATTGAGAACGCTGATGACCTGACCGATGATCAGAAAGAGGTTGCAAAACAATCGCTCGGCAAGCTAATGAATGTCATGTTTGACACGATGCGTTCTGATAGTTTCCAGGCTGGATTTGCCGTGATGCTCAACAAGCAATCATCAATCGTGATGGGTGCTCAGGTCAGCGATGGTGATGCCGTAGAAAGCGCACTCAAACCCCTGATAGAAATGATAAGTCAGCAAGGTGGCATACCGGGACCAGATTGGGAGGCGGAGAATCATGCTTTTCACCGTATCCACACGTGGAAGAATATCCCGGTGCCGGACGAGGATTCGAAGAAAGTCATCGGAGACCAATTAGAAGTTGCAATCGGCGTCAACGCGGAAAGTGTTTATCTTGCGATGGGTGGCAATGGCATTGAGGATCTGAAAAAAGTAATCGATGCTTCAGCCAAGGCGAGTGATGAGGTGACCGAACCGGCCGAAGCAGTATTGCATATGGGAACGATTATGCAGTTTGCTGTGGAATTGGACGAGGAAAACGGTGCAATGTATTTGCCGATCGCCGGAATGCTGCAGGAAGAAGATGCTGTGCGATACGGGATTCAGCAGATTGAAAACGGACTTCGGGCCCGGATCACGGTGGAACAAAACATCCTCCGCGCAATGCCGCTGATGAGCATGACCTTCGGTGCGGCGATGCCAGATCAGAATTAATCGCTTTCGGGCGAGTTTAAATCGCGCGGCGCTATGACGTTGGGCGAAATCAGATCCGGTTCGCTTGTTTTGGATGTCCCCGCCCGGGAGCGCCGCAACTGGCCACACGCCGCATCAATCCGAGAGCCTTTGCGGCGACGGATTTGAATATTGATTCCCCGTTGCTCCAGCAGCGAACAGAAAGCTTGCACGGATGCATGGGTGGGCGTCACATAGGGAAGACCAGCCACCGGATTGTATGGAATCAAATTCAGGAGTGCAGGCCGCCCGCCTAAGATCTCAGCCAACTCCAACGCATCGCATCTTCGATCGTTAACTCCTCCCAAAAGGACGTATTCGTAGGTCAAACGGCGCCCTGAGGCGTTAAAATAGGCGTCTGCAGCTTTCAGAATCGCGGTCAGACCGGCCTTTGCATTAACCGGTACTAACTGGTCGCGCAGTGCATCGTTAGCCGCGTGCAGCGAAACAGCTAAATTATAAGCGACACCCGCATCGACCAACCGATGCATCGCGGCGGGTAAGCCCACGGTCGAAATCGTTATCCGCCGCGGACTGATGCCTAGACCCTCCTGTTGAGACGCCAGTTTCAGTGCAGGCAACAGATTTGCCAAATTCGCCAGCGGCTCCCCCATGCCCATCACTACAATGTGACTAAGTCTCTCGTCATCCGGCAGCAGGCGACTAAGGCGAAGCATCTGCTCTACGATCTCACCGGAAGTCAAATTTCGATCGACACCATCAAGCCCACTGGCACAAAAAACACACCCCATCGCACACCCTACTTGAGTGCTGATGCATATTGTTCTTCGCTCACCATCGCGCAAAAGCACACACTCGATTCTTTTTCCATCCGCAAGATTCAATAATAATTTTTCGGTGCCATCATCCGCCTTTTGATGGGCTGCAACCCGTGTGCTCCACCACTGAAATTGGGTCGCCAGCTGCTCACGAAGCGCCACCGGTAAATTGGTCATATCCGTAAAAGAATCGACCTGCGATCCATAAAGCCAATGACGAATCTGAGCAGCCCGAAAGGATGGAAGCCCTTGCTGCTTCACCCAACCGTCCAGAGTGCGGTTATCCGGATCGAGTATATGTTGCATTGCATGCATCGAGCAGTTGTGGTCTTAAAATTATGGGCTGGCATTCTGGTTGCCAGGCACTTACCTAAAAATAAAATATCGAGACAAAAAGATTGCAGCTAAGATCAAGCCAATAAGCCCTACTAACTTAAGGAGCGTGCTCCAAGAGTGACGGGCATAAGGTGATAGGCCGGCTGGTCGAGCGCGACTCAACGTGGAAATTTGTTTTTTTTCCGATGCCCCTCCTCCACCCTTTTGCTCCAACAGATCTTGAAGAAATCCTTGCACGTACCGTGCGTTAAAAGGCCTTTGTGCCGGATGCTTTGCCATCAACTGCACGATCAGCTCCTCAAGTTCTTCGGGAGCATCCGGCACCGTGTCTCGAATTCTGGGCGGATCGCTTTTCAGATGTTGATCGAAAATCCTGGCAAAGTTATCACCGTCGTACGGTTGATAGCCCGTGATCATTTCGTAAAGCAAACACCCTAAGGCATAGAGATCCGTCTTATCCGAAATATTTGTATCGGCGCAGATCTGCTCGGGTGACATATAGGCGTAAGTCCCGACAGCCAGTCCCACATCGGTCAAGTCGACTTGGTGCGTATCGCGAGCAATTCCGAAGTCTCCCAATTTCAAGTTTCCGGATTCGTCCATAAAGAGATTGGAGGGCTTCAAATCCCGATGAATAATTCCATGATTGTGTGCGTGCTGTAATGCCGAGCAAATTTGAATCCCGAAACGACAGGCCTGCTGCCAAGAAAGGTGTCCGTGGATTGTTAATTGATCTTTCAGCGATCCGGCGTTTACCAACTCCATTACATAGTAGGGGCGTCCGCCCGCGGCACCCCCAGTGAGATAGTGCACAATATGTGGATGATTCAGCTTTTCCAGAATCGACATCTCTCGATTGAATCGACGGGCTATTTGAGAGTCCTCCAGAATCTGAGGCAAAAGAATCTTAATTGCCACTTCCTGGTCGTTGAGTTGGTCGATTGCCCGATATACCGTCCCCACGGTTCCAACACCAAGTACATCACCCAATTGATAATGTGCGATGATCCTCATAGAACCTTTGATTTGCTTTGCCACTCAATACGGAAAGCCGCATCGGGTGACCACTATTGATGATGCTCAAGCGACCAAAAGTAGAACAAAATGAGGCACTCAAGCGTTGCGAGCAATGCGGCATCTATTATGACACATTACGGAAGACAAAATTACTAGCGCTCGGTGGATTGTTCTAATTTTAAATTTTTACTACCCGGTGGGTTATCACGTGCCACTTGAATCTACGCAGTAATACTGCTGTAATAAGGCCGTTTTCAGGGAGTACAAATCCTAGCCTTGCTGGGGTGGCGGCACACCGCTGGTATTGCTCCGACCCGGGCGTCTGCTGCAAGTTGATAAGCAAGGTGCGGGCAGGTTGTAACCAAGT
>JAYYJN010000138.1:0-3124 GCA_036146215.1 Planctomycetota bacterium | reverse complement strand
TCGCATCAAACCATGCAGTGTTTGATCCAGTCCGGGACAAATATCCATCGCTTAATCCCCCGTTAAAGTTTGTTATTGCTTAGCGGTGTACCCAAGTTTAAGTTCTTGGGCACGGTTCGCAACCGGCACATAATCTCACATAGCTAGAGAAATATTACTGAGAAGGGTGATCTCACGGATCGCCTAACTGCGTGAAAAGGCTGAGTCAATCAAAAGGAAATGTTGGGTTAATATCGATGTCTAAGTACCTTTACGCACTCCGGTGGAAAAGCGTTCTCGGTGATGGGTTATACGGCCCCGTTTATGGTACAATTTTGCCTCTTGAGCACCGATTCCCGACTTGGGAATCGGTTGGTTGTGTAGCGAGGGATACGCTCTATGATCGGTGGTAATCAAAAACCTGAACGTTCGTTAACGGTCTTTGCGTTGGTGATGATTACGACAGGAATCATCACCAGCATCCATGGGGCACCCTCCATGGCCGAATACGGATTCTCGCTTGTCTTCATTTATCTCTTTGTGGCAATCGTGTTTTTGATGCCATCTGCCCTTATATCGGCCGAATTGGCAACCGGTTGGCCAGAAGATGGTGGGGTATATGTATGGGTGAAGCAAGCCTTTGGAGAGCGGATGGGATTTGTTGCGGTATGGCAGCAGTGGATTGAAAATGTGATCTGGTTCCCGTCAATTCTGACGGTGACAGTCGTTGCAGCGTCTTACGGATTCGACCCTGAATTAAAAGATAATAATCTGTTTATATTTTATTCCGTTAACGGCCTGTTTTGGCTCCTGACGGTCACCAATCTATTCGGAATGCGAACCAGTGGAGCGATCGCAACAATCTGTACAATCTTTGGCAGGATCATTCCCATTTTATTTATGATGACCCTGGCGTTAATTTATCTAGGTAAAGGGAACCCCCCGGGCTGTGAATTTTCCTGGGATGCATTTGTTCCGGATTTGACCAATACGGAAAAGCTATCCTTTATTGTGGGAGCGTTTTTAACTTTCGCTGGGATTGAGGCGTCAGCATCCAATGCAGCGTCAGCAAAAAATCCCAGACGGGATTATCCGATCGCAATCATCTTTTCTGCTTGCATCGCCCTGGTGTTAGTTACCCTGATAGCCCTGGCGATCGCGATAGTCGTGCCCTCCAAGGAGATTAATCTAGACGCAGGAATCATGCAGGCCATCGAAGTGATGTTTGCAACCACCGGTATTAGCGTCTTGGTACCGGTTGCTGGTTTAATTATTGCTCTTGGGATGATCGGAGAGGTGAACAACTGGATTCCCGCTCCGACCCGCGGATTACTCGTCGCGGGCAAGGATGGCACTTTGTCGCCTTTCTGGCAACGGGAGAACCGGCATGCCGTTCACCAAAGGATTCTATTGTTTCAAGGGATCATCTTTTCAGCGATTTCAACAATCTACCTGTTTTTTGACGTTCAGATTGCGTTCTGGCTGATGAATGTCGTGCCGACGATGCTTTATATCATTATGTATTTCCAGATGTTCGCAACAGGAGTTCGCTTGCGTTATACCCACCCGGATGTTCCTCGCCGCTACCGCGTCCCGTTTGGAAATATCGGCATGTGGCTGCTGGCGTTGGTCGGGTCTGCGGCGGGACTAGTCGCCATCGGATTTGCATTTTTGCCGCCGGGGAATGTGCCGGAAAGCATGAGAATGAGCTACATAACTGTGGTTACGGTTGGATTTGTGCTGTTTACTGCACTACCGTTTGCAATATACGCTACGCGTAAACCGGAATGGCGATCGGTCGAGAACAGCAAGGATGCGACCTAGCTGCTTAGGTGGGGAATACGTCGATCAAACGTCAAACCGGATGCCTTGAGCCAGTGGTAAATCCGTTGAGTAATTGATCGTATTGGTGGCCCGTCGCATGTATTGTTTCCATGCGTCACTGCCGGATTCGCGCCCGCCACCTGTTTCTTTTTCGCCCCCGAACGCTCCACCGATCTCCGCTCCACTTGTGCCGATATTTACATTCGCAATGCCGCAGTCGCTCCCGGCTGGCGAAACGAATAATTCAGCTTCTGCAACATCCGACGTAAGAATTGCAGAAGAGAGGCCCTGCGGAACATCGTTATGTATGGCGATAGCCTCGTCAATGTTTTGGTAACGCACGATATAAAGAATCGGCGCGAATGTTTCGTGTTGCAGGATTTCTGCCGAAGCGTCAATCTCGACAATTGCAGGTCGGACGTAACAACCTCCTGATGGCACACCGTCGGTAATCGGTTCGCCCCCGACAACCGCACCACCCTGTTTCTTTGCCTCCTGCAGGGCGGATTGCATTGCATCGAGCGCTGCTTGATCGATCAGCGGACCTACTAGCGTGTGGGTATCCCGAGGGTCACCAATTGCGAGCCTATCGAAGACTTCGTGGAGTTTTTTGGTGATTTGGGTAGCGATCGAGTCATGGACGATCAGACGACGCAACGTTGTGCATCGCTGCCCACATGTGCCAGCCGCTGCGAATGTGATAGAGCGAATGGCAAGATCCATATTTGCCGAAGGAGTTACGATCATGGCGTTATTTCCACCCAACTCGAGTAGCGAACGGCCGAGTCGCTCAGCAACGGTGCACGCGACAGCACGTCCCATCGGTACCGACCCGGTCGCTGAAATAAGCGGCACACGTCGGTCTTTGGTTAATGCTTCGCCCGTGGAACGTTCGCCCACAATCAGGCACGATGCATCGGCAGGAAATTCGACATCTTCGGCAACTGTTTTTTGGAAGAGTAATTGACAGGCAATAGCTGTTAACGGGGTCTTCTCGGATGGTTGCCAAATCACCGTATCTCCGCATACCCAGGCAATCGCAGCATTCCCGCCCCAGACTGGGGTGGTAAAATTAAACGCCGATATCACGCCTACTGGGCCGAGGGGATGCCATTGCTCGGCCATGCGATGTTGCGGTCGCTCACTGGCAATCGTTTTACCGTAAAGTTGCCTGCTGAGCCCGACGGCGAAATCACATACATCGATCATTTCCTGCACTTCCCCACGAGCCTCTGCAGTAATCTTTCCGACCTCGTAGACGATCAATTCGCTCAGTGCATCTTGATGTTCGCGTAACATTTCTGCAAAGCGACGGACAAAT
>JAYYJN010000137.1:0-3600 GCA_036146215.1 Planctomycetota bacterium | reverse complement strand
CCTCCGAACGATAACTCGCCACCGATTTGCCGTGCGTGTACACGTTCGCAAGATCAAAGTGCCGAGGCGCAAAGTTATCAGCCTCCGTCCAGTTCGGATTATCATCTTCCCAGGAATCTACATCGAACGAATCGGCTGTTTTTGCCACATGCACTGTCGGTTGATTGAACTCAATCAGCACAATTCGTCCAGCGTCCTTGGGACCCATGCCACGCAGGCGAGAATTGAACCCGAAACTGACTCCTGATGGATTCGGGTTCGATGGGCACTGCCAGACTTCGGACTCATCCTGTAGTTCTGCTGAAAGAGTGCCTTTTTGTTTCCACGTCTCGGTCGCATCCGGATCGGGTTGGAGATATCGAGGGTCGAGCAGGCTGATCGTGCTGGTGCCCGATTTAAGCGTCTTCCCTTTTTTATTCGCGGTCGCCTTCGTGAGGGCTAAACCGATCTGCTGCATCCGGGCACTACAGACGGTTTGCCTTCCGCGTTCACGTGCAGAATTTACGGCTGGCAATAGCAGGGAGGTGAGAATTCCCATTATGGCGATCACTATCAGCAGTTCAACAAGCGTAAATCCGCGACGTATGGTTCGGCTGAACATCGGCTTCATTTTCCTATCTGATACACCCGTAGGCATTATCATTTCGTTCTGCGGGGGCGTCAACATTTCCGCCGGGAGATCTCGCGATGGGTGCAGATTATGCGTCATTCTCGCGATCGGCTCCAGGTGGGTTCGCGTGCGGATTTTCGAACGGACAAGTCAGTTCTGCACCTTCTAATTCAATATCCAAGGTCAAAGGTTCGTTGCCGCCGGTCACTTCGCGGAGTTTCTTGCCAATCGCCACGTCACCGCGGCCAGTCCACCAAACGATGCCCCAGATCGCCAACAGCACCAAGAGAAATAAAATGCCGACAACAAGACCACCATATTTCGCCAGTTCACTCGGCTTTCGCACGTCCCACACAGGCTGGCGACCAATCAGCATGGGGGCGACTCGCTCCGCGGCCTGATCGCCACGCATTTGGGCTGTTTGATATTGCCAATTTTTAAAATAGAAACCGGCGACCCGAATGGGCTCAAGCAAATTGTCTCCGGTTGGCATGCCGGGCGGTAGGCTGAGTGCACAAAACGTTGCCGGGTGCTGCGTCACAATCTTCTCATCTCGAATTTCTTCTGTTTCGCCCTCCTCGGTCCGTGATGTGACGAGTTTGACCTTGTGTTCCAAGTTGACCCGCATGTCAATCTGATAATAGTGATCGATATCAAATCGCTCACGAATTTCCGGTTCACTGATCCGAACCTTTACAATTCGATATGCCGTGCCTCGCAGCATAATTAATTCCCCATTGAATCGATCTGGACGCTCCACAAGCGGGACAAAAGGATGGCTGGCATTCTTTCGCATGTATTCAAGCTGCGTCTCAAGTAGTCTTTTTTGTCTGAGATCGGTCTCGCTCAATGGGGCGTCAGAATTTTCAAGCTTAGTTTGAGCCTGCGTGTGTAATTTTGTTTCATGCAGCAACTGGTTGTAGGCGTGCCTTGACAGCTCGCCCGCCGCCGTGCGTTTTGCAGCAGCAAGCATTTGATAAAACGCTTCAAATTCTTCGCCTCGGAGCGGCTTCGAATTTTCAATATTTTCTAGAAGGCTCACATCCATTTTTAAATCACCGAGCAATGTGTCCGGATGCCAGGCAAGCCGTGTTGCGATGAACAGGGGATTGCCAGTGGCATCATCAAGGCCGACAAACAGGGTGTAAGCGCTGCAGTCAGCGCTGATCGGTTCCCCCAGGGGCAATTGCTTTGGCACGGAGGACGTAAAGAGTATGGCTGGTTGCGATCCGACCGATGTCGGCAGCCTAATTTGGCATCGATACACGCGTTTTTTTTCGAATTTCAGCTGGTCGCTTTCGTCAAGCATAGTTGCATCAATTGCATTTGCCTTTCCGGTTAGGAAAAAACTGCTACCGAGTGCTGAAGATTTTTCCCAGGGTCGATCCGTATCCCGCCCATTTTTCTCCGACCAGTATTCGATATTACGTTGTGGGATCGAATTAAGCCGAAACAGTAATTGCAGAATGAGTGTGCGTGTGGCAGCCTCCTCAAGCGGTGATTCGACACGGTGGATCTTTTGTAACTGGTCGGAGTCAATGCCGACTTCGGCGAGAATCTCCCGTGGCCGCAGCGGCAACGGTGCGCTCGGTTTTTCGGAGGGCAGGATCCCGGCACCGCGTTCCGGACTGTCTGCCACTGCGGATGTTGCGAATCCGAAGAGGAGGAACATGCCGCCGAGCAGCGCTGCGTTACTTGCACATCGGCTGCGTAAGATTCGGGTTAAAATAGGAATCCGCATATTTACGTTTTCTGCTGTGTGGTCGTCTCACGGTCTGACTTATTCGTCGCCCTTTGCGCCTTGAGTTTGTGCGCCTTGAGATTGTAAATCCTGCAAGTGTTCACGTGTCGCCTTGTCCACCGTTTCGGGGTCAATGTCCTCCGGTGCACGATAGGCAAGACGGATTTTTTCGGGATTTTTTACCACCCGTGAGCTTTGCCGGATCAGCCACCACGCCACTGCGACCGACACCAGCGCGAGACTAACGATGAGCGCGACACCAGTCGCCAGGGTGATCGGAGGTTGCGTTTTTGCGGGTGGTTGCCAGCGGATATTTTTGGAGAGCAGAACCGGCGCAATCCACGAAAGCCCATTCGCTTCGTAAAGCCAGTTTTTGTAAAAAAAGGCGGTCGCCTCGATGGATGCTTCAATCGAGTCGCCCAACGGAAAGTGCTCCGGTACCTCTAGCGTGTAGAGGAATACCGGGCGATTCGGGCCCCCGCGTAATCGTAATATCATTCGGTAATACCCTTCGATGCCTGCGCGATTATTTCGCGCTGCTTTTACATATTCGGCGCGCCGCGCAATTCCCTCAATGGTGACCAGTTGACCTCGGAAAATGTCCGGTTGTTCAAAGAGTTCGCCAAACGTTACTGAACCACGGGAAGCGGTGTCAATGAATCGATCCTCACTCTGATTTAGCACTTGCCACAGATTAAACCATGCGGCAGCCTCCTCGGGGTGTTGGTGTGTACGGTTATCTTCGACACGTCTTAAATGCTCACCAATCACACCGGGAAAGTATCGCTGCGTCAAATCATCGCGGGGCGGCGTGTTTGGTTTTATCGTGACGGTGTCACTGCGTTGTGCCGGAAGCGTCGGTTGATATGCCGTGTCATATTCCGGTTGCGAAATGCCACTAGCCTGCTGCCCATCCCCGGTTAACCAATACCAGTTTTCTTCCTTCGCCGCTTCCCGCATGACCACGACAACCAAGCCAAGACCCATGATCAGCGCAAAGAGACGCCATTGTTCGCGGCGACTAAAGTAGTTGCGAATCGGTCGGCGCTTGGGATTCGATCTTTTCACAATACAAGCAGTTTAACCGCTCTCCGTAGACGAGGTCAGTCCGTTCAAATTAAGATCCATCCCTTTTTGTGAATCTCCCCTATTTTAGGTTTCGATTGCCGCAAAGGCGAATTGCCCCATCTATTCATCACTGACAGGTTTGGACGACTTTCAAATTTTTTGCATCGCTGCAACCTCGGTC
>JAYYJN010000136.1:0-4952 GCA_036146215.1 Planctomycetota bacterium | reverse complement strand
GCGAAGTCGCACGGTCGATTTAATGACGCTCGTGGGCGCCAGCACAGGTTTCATGGCACTGACATGGACCTTGTTTCATTCCTTTGCGACGGCTCGCATGGGTTTGGTTGCAGGCGGTATGGCTATTCTGCATTTAGTTTTTTTCTTCGTCTCGCAATCGCGAGCCGATGCGCACGATCGGATGCCAAGAACACAATTAGCTTTGTCGCTACTTTTTTTCACCTTGATTGCACCGCTGCAGCTAGAAAATTTAAATTATCTATCGGTCGCATGGGCTGCAGAGGGTCTGGTATTGATGGGAATCGGGCTGTTTTACCGTGATCGCCAGTTCCTGGTGAGTGCGGTACTGGTATATGTCCTCTCTGCGTATCGGTTCACGCTGCAGCACCAAGTGGAATCGTTGCAGTTGTTGCTCGTGAGTTTGCTCATGCTCACCGGCGGTAGTCTCGCCTGGTGGATACCGCGGCGCAAAACGGGCATCCAATTTCCTACGCGCGAATGGTTTAAACCGTTACGATGGGAGTCGGTTCCCGCAGGAATCGTACTCGGCTTGGGCAACATCCTGCTCATGGTGACCATCTTGCACTATTTTTCGTTCTCGCCAGAACATCTATCGCCGATCGATCGCACCGATTTCGGATGTGAGATACTGATGCTTTGGTCGGTCGATTTACTGGTCGTTTGGATGCTCGGGCTTGTCTTCGATAGCCGAGCTGCTCGGATTTATGCGGCGGTCGCTATCTGGCCGGCGGTCTCCCTTTGTGCACTTTTGGTAGGCGGCGACTTTTTTTATCGGTTAGCTCCGGTGTTGAATCCTCGCTTTGCTTCACTGCTTCTGCTCACAGCGGTGGCGTTTGCGATTGCCAGTGGCTATCGCTACTATTTTTTCCCGCCGCCAAGCGAGGAGCCCTCACTTCGCAGGACCGAACGGAAAATGCGTTATGTGATCGGCATTTACGGGTGCTTTGTTTTGTTTATGGGGATCAATTTAGAGATTGAAAATTTTTTCAAAGGTGTTTCGCTTGAGTGGTCAAAAAGTGAACTAGCGACTTATTCCATTGCCTGGATTCTGTTTGCGGTAGCAGTTGTGCTCTGGGGATTTATTACCAAAAGTCTGTTTTATCGGGTGCTTGGTCTGTTGGCATTTATTCCCATTCTGATAAAAGTTTTCCTTATCGATCTGAGCCAACTCGATCAGCTTGCACGTATCCTGGCGGCCTTTGCCCTGGGGTTGGCACTGCTGGGAATCTCCTTTCTTTATCAGCGGATCGCCTCGCGGGTCCTCGAATAAAGTGCGCTGGCACTCTGCAATCTCTGGAAATCGGCGCAACAGTTGCAATTTTGCATGATTGGGGCACTTGCTTTATTCGTATTCTTACGCCGATCCACCTAGCGTGTGATACGCGATAGGTTGTCGTGCGGTCGTATTTTTGAGCCGTTCATTGCGACAACCGAGAAAAATCATAAAAAGGTGCCCCTTCTTCCTTCTTTTGACGCATATACCTATGTCAGACGGAATAGATTTCCGGCCTCGTTCAACGCAATTCATTTGTAAGGGAGAGTAAAATGAGCGTCACAGCCGACAACTCCTGGGATACCCGCGACGGTTTTTCAGTACCGCACGGAACGCGACGGACCCATCTGAAATCCGATTGCCAAGCCAACATTTTGGGGGTTGAAAATCACGAAACACACCGGTTTCCAGGCGCTCCGGGAACGAAGGTGCGAGAAAGTGATTATGTCGGCAAGCTCGAAGCGATTGACGCTGAACATGCTCCGAATGTGGACGAAAACAACTCCTGGAATCAGGTCATTGCGATGTGGTTGCAGTGGAGTTCGGCTTACGAGCAGGTATCCGGTAGGTTGTTTGAGGACGGTGAGGACGCTCACAAGCTGGAAGCATTGCTCGACGAGATGGACCAACTCCGCTTGGAAGCAGTCGAGTTGAGCGAAGGCCTTCTTAATTATTGAAAAGGGACCCATAAATTCCGGTATTTGCTGAGGCGAGCAAGGAAACAGCTCGCCGCCCGGATTTGGGTTAAAAAATTTCCGGAATTTTGTCCGCTGCTTTGCAGTAGTGGCAATCTAAATTTGGGCGGTTTCTGGTATCTATAAAAAGGGGTTCCTGATGAATCAGACCACTTGGCCTATCGATCGGGAGTGCAAAACGGCAAGCAGTCTGCGAAGAGGGACGGATGGGATTCGTTCCTCTGCTGAGGAACTTGCCGAGCAAATCAAGCGTAAAATTGGCAGCGTCACTCAGGGACGTGTAAAGAATCTCGACGTGTGTCTGACGGGCACCCATGTCGTTATAGAGGGATTTTGCTCGTCGTTTCATCCCTTCCAACTTGCCCAGCATGTTGCGATGGAGGCGACTGATGACTTGATGGTCGATAATCAGATTGATGTCGGTTTCAGGTAAAGGATCGTTGGCCCCGGCTGTTACACCATGTTTGGTATGCCGTTTCTAGATTCAGCGAAACCGGATTGATCGAATCACGCCACGGATATCGGTATTCAGTTCTTTGGCCGATGCATAGCGGTTTTCCGGCTCTCGCTCCAGGCAACGGTTCAAGATCTGAATCAGCTCCGCGTCAAGATCTTCTCGGTATTGCTCGGGCGGGGTAATTTCTCCGCTTTGCATTCGCTTGAGTAATGCGTATCGCGAACCGGAGGTATCGATTGGAGATTGCCTCGTCAATAATCGATAAAGAATCAGCCCCATGCTGTAAATGTCAGTAGCGGTGCCTATTTTTTGCTGATCTCCAACAGCCTGTTCCGGTGCCATGAATTCCAGTGTCCCGATAATGTCCCCTTCCATGGTAATACTCGCCTCTTTCATGACTCCTTCCATGGCTTTAGCCAACCCAAAATCAAGGACGTAAGGATGTCCCTTTGCCGAGACCAGGATATTGGACGGTTTTAAATCACGATGGATGATCGAACGCTCGTGTGCGTGCGCCAGAGCACTGCAAACGATGGAGAAGAGCCGCAGAATCGCCTCATCATGCAATCCACGATCACGCGCATAAATGTCCAAACGTTTGCCTTGAATCAGCTGGAGCGTGTAGTAGTAAATGTCGCCATCTTTGCCGGATTTATGGATGGTTGCGATGTTCGGATGATCAAGACTGGCGGCCAGTTTAATCTCTCGCTCAAATCGGGTGACCGCATCTTCGGAAGAAAAAGCGGTTAGATTATGTACCTTGATTGCTACGTCCCTGTCTTCGTCTAGATCAGTCGCCTTCCAGACTTGGCTGACACCTCCCTGGCCGATCAGTTCAGTGAGTTCAAATCCGGTGATCACGGGAGCAATCATCTTCCGCTTGCCGATTTTATCGTCGAGTTCTTCTAATCGCTCTTCGACGCGTTGCTCGTTCACCGAGGATTTGGGATCAACCTCGTCCACCAATCCTGGCAAGCGATCTTGGAGCAAAAGCGTCTGAACCTCTTTAATCAATTCAATATCCTTGCCGCATAAGGAAGCCAAGGTGCTTTCCTGTAATTCGACATCCAGGTCACAGACTTCAAGAAATAGGTCTGTAATCCTTTGGTGCTTGTCACGATTCATGTGGTCGTTGTCTCATCCAGATAACGTTTGAGCCAGGCCCGTGCCAAACGCCAATCACCCTTTACAGTCCGAGGTGATACCCCGAGAGCGGCAGCCGTTTCGTCGATCGTCATGCCCGAGAAGTACCGCATCTCGACAATTTTTGCCTGCCGATCGTTCAATTCTGCAAGGGCGTTGAGGCCCTCGTCGAGCGCGATAACATCCACCCGCTGATTACTATCAGCGGCCGGTATATGATTGATCAGCAGATCAACTCGATGTCGGTCACCACCGCGCTTGGCGCGGTTTCTGTGTCGGGCGTGATCAACCAGCAGTCTTCGCATTGCGGTGGCGGCCAAAGCAAGGAAATGAGTTCGGTCCGTGCAATTGATCTGAGCCTGATCCATCAATTTCAAAAAAGCTTCGTGTACCACATCGGTCGTCTGCCATTCGTGGCCTGGCAATTCGCCCCGAAGCTGCCGCGAAGCCACCGCTTTGAGTTCGGCATAGAGATGGTTCAAGAGAGCTTCGGCTGCCGAACCTTCCAGCTTGCGACAGGCTTTGAGCAGTTGGATGGTCTGACCTTGAAGTTCGTCGTTCATCGCAGTGTTCCGCGGCTCATCACCGTTGATTTTGACTGCCTCAGGGACTCCGCATTGCGGCCAGCCCATCGACGGGTGAGAAAAATCAGAAATTCATAACCCTTTTATATTAAGTAGTTACGACGATTCTAGCATATGGTGCCCAAAAAAATATCGAATTTACTGCCCATTTCTTGGCTTTTCGACGCATATACAGTTGAAGAGGACAGAATTTGGGCTGATCTTGGCCCTCGCAACAGAGAAGAACAGAAGAACTTAGAGAAGCAAAGGAGAAGCGAAATGAAAGTTGCCTCCCGAAATCGAAACCAGCGTTCTCGTCACACATCGCGTGGTCGTAGCCGTCGGGCAGGCAATTCTCCTCGGGTCTCTGGTATTCATAATCGACGTGACAAACGTTTCTTCTGCGAAAAACCCCGTCATGCGCTCGAAGATGTAGTCGAGATGTCGGCGGAGACTGCGGTCGCTACAGCCAAAGAGGCTGAGCATCAGGCATCGACACCCTCGGGTGACCGGCCGGACTGGAATGAGGCAATTATGCTCTGGCTGAGTTGGAACAGTACTTACGAGAAGGCTACGGCAAAAATGTATAAAGGTGGGAATAAAGAGAAGTTGCGGGCGATGGTCAATGAGATGGAGTTTTTGCGAAAGCAGGCCATCGAGTTGAGCCAAGGGTTGCTCGGTTGCACGAATTAGCAGGCCGTCAGCCTCGCCCATGAGCTATGAACTGCCGATCGATTCGATCGGCAGTTTTTTTATAAGCACTACACCTCGCTACAAGCCCACCGCAGTCAACTCTCATC
>JAYYJN010000135.1:0-14152 GCA_036146215.1 Planctomycetota bacterium | reverse complement strand
GGATTTCACCGGTTATCAGCTGGAAAACACCTGGGATCAGGAGTCTATGGGCGGTATAATCCGCAGCAACCGCAAACCTTATCAATCTCTGTGCGCTCCGACCAACAGATAATCGATCGGGGCCGCCTTCGGAGCCGTCCCCCGGAATTTTATCTGGGAGGGTCCGTTCACGACGTTTTTCGCGAGGAGACAGGCGTTTGGCAAAAGTGAAGGTAAGAAGAAAAAAAAAGGGTCCATCAAAGTCACCAGCTGATGCCAATGGCTCTGTGCGAAAGAAAAAGCGCAAGACCCGCCTAAGCAACCAATCGCCATCCGTAGCAAGTGGCACGACCAATGGTGCGCCCGCTCGCAAACGATCCTCACGACGGGCCACCGCACAATCGATGGCAGCCAGTCAGCGCGATATTTCGGTGAGCGAATTTTTCGCAAAAAACCGGCATCTATTGGGATTCGACAATCCGCGGAAGGCTTTGCTGACAACCATCAAAGAAGCGGTCGATAATTCGCTTGATGCATGTGAAGAGGCCGGAATCTTGCCCGAAATTTGGGTTCACGTCGAAGCAACCGGCAACAACCGCTACAAAGCCGGGGTGCAAGATAATGGGCCCGGAATTCTCAAAAAACAGATTCCCCTTATTTTCGGTAAATTGCTTTACGGCTCAAAGTTTCATCGGCTTCGAATGAGTCGCGGCCAACAGGGGATCGGAATCAGCGCTGCTGGAATGTATGGGGTTTTGACGACGGGCAAGCCGGTCAAAATTTCATCCAAAACTTCTAAGCGGAAGCCGATTCATTATTACGAAATTCAAATCGATACCAAAAATAATAAACCAGAGATTCTCAATGGTCGTGGCAACGGTGTCGATATCCCAGCTGGGCCAAAAGGGGAAACCTGGATGGATAAGCACGGTGTCGAGTGGGTAAGCCGTTCGGGAGATGATCCGGAAGACTCTAACGCAAAAGAAGTCGTTAGTGGAACGAGAGTAACGATTGAACTTGAGGCAAAATATCAACGGGGGCGGGGAAGCGTTGATGAGTATCTTGAACAGACCGCCATTGCGAATCCTCACGTGACCCTTCACTATCTCGACCCAGACGGCGGATCCCATCATTACCAACGCTCTACTGACATACTGCCGACAGAACCGAAAGAAATTAAGCCGCATCCTTACGGTGTCGAATTGGGAAGATTATTGGCGTTACTTAAGGCGACAGACACATCGACATTGTCGCAATTTCTTACCGCGTCTTTTTCGAGGGTCAGCCCTGCAGTTGCCAAAAAAATATGTAACACTGCTGGACTCAAGGTACGGGCGAGCACGCGAAAAATCGGGCGCGGTGAGGCGGATCGGTTGTACGAGGCTATTCAGGGAACCAAAATTAGCGCCCCTAAAACCGATTGTATTGCCCCCATCGGGGAAGAGCTTTTGCTAAAAGGATTGCATCAAGTGGTTCCCGGTGAATTTTATGCGGCGGCAACGCGGCCTCCAAATGTGTACCGGGGAAATCCGTTCCAAATCGAGGTCGCCCTTGCTTATGGAGGAACGACTGCAGCACAGCGGATCACAAGGGAAACTCTCAATGAGCTCCTTACGGAAACCGATTTGCGGACACTACGTCAATTTCTGATTCATACGTTCGATGGGATCGGTGCCGAGGCCGCCGAGCGAATTCTTAAAGAAGCCGATCTTGGCAATCGACTTTCGCCGGGAAAATTAGTCGGCAAACAAATTGAAACGCTACATGAAGCAATGCGCAACGTAAATATTGGCGAGGGGCAAACGATGAACGTACTGCGGTACGCCAATCGGGTTCCCCTTCAATTCCAACCAGCGGCCTGTGCGATTACACAAAGTATTGTGAACACGAATTGGAGGCCTTATGGCCTGAGTCAATCACGTGGTTCTCTACCCAGTGGTCCGGTGACGGTGATGATTCATATGGCAAGTGTTTGGGTTCCATTCACCAGTGAATCAAAAGAAGCGGTCGCATCCTATCCGGAAATTCAGAAGGAACTGCGACTGGGCCTCCAGGCGGTTGGCCGAAAATTGGGCATGTATCTCCGACGTCGAATTCGCGTGCGTCAGGAAGGCGAACGTCGGAACATCTTTCTTCGCTATCTTGGAGAGGTGGTGGACGCGGTGAGTGAGATTAATCGATCGAATCGGCAAGATCTTTATGATCAACTTTTGAAAATCGCGACCAAAAAGACGGCTGAAGCAGACGTCAAACTCGACAGTCGGGGACGGCCCATCGAAGAAGAGCTTGATCTTGGAAAGAACGTGTTGATCGTAGATCCTAATGAAGTTGCCGATCAGCTATCAGCAAAATAGATCCGTCAAAGCCCGAATCACAACTTCAGTGTTCAGAGAAAGACAGAACTTATGGCAAAGAAACGGGCAAAGACCGGGGTCAAAAAGGTCCGGATTAAAAAAGTAAAGAAGAAGGTGCTGCGCAAAAAGTCGGCTCCCACGACGACGAATGTAAAGCGACCGAAGGCACGGATATCGGCAAAAGATCGGAAAACCCTGGGTGAACTCGTATCGATGGCTGATCAAGTGGTACTTGCCGCCCGCAGAAAACGCGATCCACATCTAGACATTCCAACCCGAAGCCTTTCCAACGTAAAGTTCAACCGACGGAAGCGCTTCATCGAGATGGGGAAAAATACAAATCGCCGACTGTTATTCAATCTCTCTCAGGCGAAGAGTTACATGCAGACCATGCTTGTCGGTAGTGGCTGTAAACAATTGATTGAACAGGGAAAAAACACGAGTATTCGTGGTCTCTACTACATGCTTAAACATACAATCGACGGTACCAAGGAAAACACTTTCGAAGAGCAATCCGAGTGTGATCCAGTGATTGAAGATGTTGAAGTTCTTCTAGGAAGCCTTCGTGAAGAGTTGCATCTCTATGCGGATAAACGGGGCGAAATGGTCGGAAATCTGACGCTAGAGGATAACGGTGATTTGATCGACTGTGCCCGAATGGGATCGGGTGGTTATGGTATTCCATCTATTGTTGAGCCGAACGTAATTAACTTTAAAAAATGTTCGGCAAAATTTGTATTGCATGTCGAAAAAGGCACGGTTTGGCAAAGGTTCAACGAGGATAAATTTTGGAAAAAGCATAACTGCATTTTAACGCACGGTGCGGGACAGCCTCCACGCGGTGTTCGGCGATTACTTAATCGCATGCATAATGAATTGAGTCTTCCTATATTCTGTCTACTCGATAATGATCCGTGGGGATATTACATCTATAGCGTGATCAAACAGGGTTCAATTAACCTTGCCTACGAATCTCAGCGGATGGCAATCCCCAAGGCAAGATTTATTGGTTTGCGAAGTAAAGACTATGATCGCTGCCAACTATCACCGAGTGTGCGGATTGATCTCAACGAAAATGATCGAAAACGCGCGCGACAAATCATGGGATATCCCTGGTTTGAACATAAGAAAGCTTGGCAAAAAGAAATTAATATGATGCTTAAAAACGACTTTAAACTTGAAGTCGAAGCGCTCATCAGCAAAGATATCAGCTACGTTACTGAACAGTACGTTCCTGACCGTTTAGCGGACGGAGATTGGCTAGATTGATCAATGCACCAAGATTTATCTACGGAAATTCCCATAGAACGCCACATTAATCATCGATCTTAAAAAGTCTCAGGCACGACAACAGCAGCGAAAAAGCGCCTACGGTTGCAAAAAATGTCTTTACTTGGTCGAACGGTGTATCGCCCAGGTACACAAAGAGGCTGTGGTGCCAGTCGAAGTTCAGGTGGCTGTCACCGGACGGCTCATCCGGAAGAGCATCTGAATGTTCCATTAAGCCGGCGGAACTCTCGGATAACGGATGTGGATTGGCAACTGCCACTGGCACCGGCTGTGTGGCCACCCAACGATTCGGTTCTCTCAGTGTGGACTGCGATTGGAAAGTTTTCGGGTTTTTGGGTGCGTCGGTAACGATTCGTTGCGATTGTTCTCGCTGTAATGTAGCAGAGACATCCGTGAGAAAATGGTCGACTCGACTACAAACACTGCCGACGGTGTGTCCTTGTTTCGCGCCAAGCAATACGCCGGCAAGTTCTCCATCTGCATTGAAAATAGGCCCGCCAGAATCGCCTTGTCGCGCTTCAGTGGAAAGTTCAACCATTTCAAAGGGTTGATTTCGTCCGGGGGCGACATATTGAGTACAACGCCCACATGCAGTCCGATAATCCCCGCCACCGTAGCCTGCAATGGAGAGCCAATCACCCTGACTTGGTATCCTCGTTGCCAAAGTGACCGGTTTAACGTTGGGTCGCCAGATTCCAACCGCCGCCAGATCCCAGGCGTCATCGAGTTTCATAACCGTTCCGCCAGAGCGAAATCCGTCCGGAAAAATAACCTCGACCGGACCCTTGGCATCGCGTACGACGTGCCAATTTGTAATCACCAGACCAAAGTCTTCAGTTACATGGATCAAGGTTCCTGATCCGAGTGAAGTTGTTTTACCCTCACGGGCAACAATCCGAACGACTGCAGGATGTGGCGTTTGTGCGTAAGTTGTTACCGGACGTGCTGGAGACACCGAGAGAGAAGGCAGAGTACGGGGACCCCGTACCGCGGATGGTGGTCGTCACAATCCGCCCGGTGCACAATTCTGCGTCCGTCCGACTTCCGGCGAAAGCACACAGCAAGTGCACACAAAAGCAAAAATGAGATAACGATGGAACAAAATTTTGCGACCTCATAAGCGAGGTGGGTCGCGATCCATCGCGGGAGATGTCTGTACTAAGCAGCAGGATCCGACTTCATGCAAAATCCTACCACCAACCATTCATCGGCCGCGGGCACCGGGGAAGCCGATTTTTTTTATCGGCTCCATAAGCTTTACCCGATCGGTATGATCGTTTGCTGATGGGACAACAGCTTAAATGTCCGAAGTGCATTTCGCTCGATATCGTACTCGGAGGTAAGCCCAAATCAGCAAAAGACTTGCACACACTAAGGTAAATAGGGGAACCAATTTCCATTGTGTTGTAGGGGTTGCAGCATCTGGAAGGCTCCGGTTTGTAACCAACGCGGCGGGGTCACCATAAAAAATAGCACCCGATGGAAAGACGGTTTGAGTAAGTTGAAACTCAGCCCATTCCGTTACGCCTCGATCGTAACGAGCCGCTGAAGAATCATGCCCCGTTTCTCCAAAAGTCGAAAGGTCAAGTTGAAGGTTGTATTGGGATTTAAATGCTTTAAATGAGGGGCCAAAGGTAACCGTAGCAGTCGATTCTGTGGGAGGGGACACCGAGGGTGACATCGGAGATAAGCCACGAGCTAGCGAACCGTGGATCGGTGGCTCTTGGGTTTCACTATTTTTTGCCCCGCTGAAAATTCCCCACGGATCGCGGAGAGACCCCTCAAGCGGATTCTCTGATTCGCCCGCATCCAATGAAAAGCAGGCAAGGAAGTAGAATAAAGTAAACGTATGAAATAAACGCATGTTGGATTGAAACCGTTAATGCTCGATCAGGTCAATAGAAACTGCTCTGATGCAGGATAGCTGGCTAATTGTTTGTCTCGTTTGTCTTGTCCCGTTTGCACCAACCTAATATGGTGCCGCACGTTGGAATCCACGGCACATTGCCCTGCTCGTCACGCGGTCGCCCAGCTAAAAGTAGCTCTTTTAGGGGGTAGCCACTTGACGGCATGGGTTTGTTGCCGTTAATGTATGATTCTGGTCGCTTATCAATTCGGACAGAGTTTTCAGCACGTTTTATTGCGCCAAGGATCGACAGCTTCCTTTTTTCATCCGCGCAAAACGTTGCCAGAGTATCTTGTATACCAACCTTTCCTTTCACAGACGGTAGAAGTACGTATCCATGAATCCAGTGGTTATCGATACCCGAGCTGCCCAAGATCCTCGGGATGTGGTACATCGGGCAGTAGAGGCATTAGCCGGTGGAAGCGTGGTGGCGTTTCCCACCGAGACCGTGTATGGCTTAGCGGCCAGCGCATTGGATGAACACGCAATCGATAGACTGATCGATGCAAAGGGTCGTGGACAAGGACACCCATTTACCCTCGCCGTACGTAGTGCCGAAGAGGCACTTGATTATGCACCCGATTTAAGCCCGATGGGACGACGCCTTTCCCGACGGTGCTGGCCTGGACCGCTCACGCTGGTTGCGGAAAACAACCACCCTGAAAGTTTACTAGCGCAACTTCCAACAAAAGTAAAACAGGCTGTCGTCCCTAACGGTACGGTTGGACTCCGGGTTCCTGCGCATCCGCTGATTTTAGATGTTTTGCGGATGCTGACCGGCCCTGTGGCTTTGACCAGCGCGAACCAGACCGGTAAGCCGGAAGCGATAACTGCAGAAGAAGTGGTGGCTGCATTTGGTGATCGAATCGACTTAGTACTCGACGGCGGTAAAAGTCGACTGGGACAACCGTCTTCTGTAGTACGGGTTCATGAAACAAACTATGAAATTTTGAGGGCCGGAGTCGTAACCGAGCAACATCTGAAGCGGCTTTCCAGTGTAATGATCCTGATTGTGTGCACGGGAAATACGTGTCGCAGTCCGATGGGCGAGGTGATTGGGAGACGTCTTCTTGCAGAAAAAATCGGTTGTCCGGATAACCAAATCGATGAACACGGGGTGGTGATTAGTTCTGCGGGTATAGCGGCAATGGCCGGGGGTCAGGCCTCACCTCAAGGAGTTGAGGTCATGCAGAAAAATAATCTGGATTTGACAGGCCATTCTGCACAGCCCGTCTCGGAACAAATGGTACGTCACGCAGATCTGATTTTGACTATGACACGTGGGCATCGTGAAGCCTTGTTATCACAGTGGCCGGAAGCGGCGTCGCGTACTGAAGTTTTGCGATTGGATGGGAAAGATGTAGCTGACCCTATCGGAGGGTCTGTGGCTGAATATGAACGCTGTGCACAGCAAATTCGCAAAGATTTAGCAACTCGTTTTGAGAACATTGCGCTGAACAACTGACCGAAAATTATTGGTTGCTTTACCGCTGGGGGAAAAAGCTATATGAGGATTTCGATCGGAAGTGATCACCGTGGGGTGGATGTAAAACGCCAAATCATCGATTTGTTGCGTCAACTCGGGCACGAGGCTACCGATGTTGGTACCCAGAGCGAAGAAAGCGTGGACTACCCAGATATCGCCGCTGAGGTTGGTCGACGCGTAAGCCAAAGCGAAGCAGATCGTGGAATACTGATTTGCGGGACTGGCATTGGTATGGCCATTGCAGCAAATAAATTTCCGGGTGTGCGGGCTGCGCCATGCCACGATGATTTGACTGCCGAGATGAGCAGGCGACACAACGATCTCAATATTCTGTGTCTTTCAGCTGACTTACTCGGCGTTAAGCTTATTGATCATATGGTGGAAATCTGGCTTGCTACGGAGTTCGATGGCGGTCGTCACGCCCGAAGGGTCGAAAAGATAAGCGAACTCGACCATCAACTAGAGAAAGCAGAGTCGATTTCTCCCCCTAAAGGCAAAGAAATCTGACCATGCTCAACCCAAATACAATCGTTACCAAAAGGTGTCTTTCAAACGGTAACGATTACATCGAGTCTGCGGGTGAAGTTTCTTAGTTATATCGATCAATTGTATGGGGAATGTGACAGTTTATTAAAATCTGTTTCCCCTAACCGTTGATTGGAAACAAATCGCTGTTAGAGTCGAAGAAAGTCGATCTCAATTAGTTATCTGATAGACAGATTTAAATTATTTCATTGGAAGCAGCGATTTCATGATGGAAAATCCCGACACTAATTCATTTCAATTTGATGAAGTAGATCATCTACTACGCAATGCCGAATTGCGTGACCAAATCGAACCTTACGTGGACGAAGCAATCTGTCGTGTCAATGTGCAATCTTTCTCAACGGCCAAAGAAAATGAATTTTTGGCGTCCATGCTGGCTTGGGAGCGAGCGCCTGTACTCCCTATCAGAGCCTGGTTTGAGCCTCCCTTATCGCTGCCGCGACCCGATGATTTTTCAATGGATCTGGATGGCGCGAATCAGTTGCATCAAGTGCTCTGGGAAACCATCTATCGTTTGTTTGAAAAGCGGATCGTACTCGAATTTACGGATCACCTTTCCGACCGAGAGCTTTATCAGGTAATTTTTCGCGATATCCTTCCCAGCGAAGAAAAGAAAATGGACGATAGTGAAAGCTACCTACACTGGGATTGTGCCGATGCGACGCGAAAACCGGAGATCTATCTCAGCTACTATGCGTCCGAGCAGGAGCGCATGGAATGGGAAGATGAATACGGATGTCCTCCGCCTGAGCGATCTAGGGCCCCGTTCGTTCGACAGCTTCCAAAAAAACCGCTCTAAAAATCAGGGCCTTGCCGATCTTTGTATTGTTGGCTCGCCCGCTCAAGGGTTTTGCGTTCCTTACTCGAAAGGCTAGCCGTCCCTTCCCTGTTGATTTTTTCCAATAATCGGTCTACTTCTTCGGCCAACTTATCTTCCTTTGGCTGATGAAGTCTTACGTTACGCCTTGGCCCCAGCCGATCAAGTTGTTTGCGATTTGGTACCCAACGGCTCAAATCCCAGCCTGTCTTGAAGTAAATCCAACCACATGCAGCTCCTACCAGGTGTGCCGTATGGGCAACATGGGTATCACTGAATGTGCCGACGAAGTCATAAAATAGGAAGATAACCCCCAGAACCCAGGCGCGAACAGGAATGACAAAATACAGCAATAAGGTTCGATGCGGAAAATGACAGATGTAAAGAATAATCACACCGGCGACACCTCCGGACGCACCAAGTAAACTCACGGGAAATCCGGTGATTAACTCTTGGGAATAAAGGCCTAAAACTCCAGCAATGGCAATGGTAGAGAGATAGAAAGATAGAAATGATCGCCTGCCATAAATACCCTCTACTTCGCGACCAAAAAACCACAAGCAAAACATATTTCCTAAAATATGAAAAACATCACCTCGCGAATGCACAAATCCATAAGTGATAATCTGCCACAGTTTCCAGTTTGTAACAAACAACCCACTATCGAGTGCCAGATATTTTTCTGTGATGTTTGTTTGATCAAATAAAATTTCGAACAAATAAACTACGGCATTGATGATCACCAATTGGGTGACGATCATCCGGCCTTGGCCACCACCTTGATAATCTGGGGATCTGCCAAATCGGTATTCCGGTGGCGGCTGCTGAAAATAATCGCGATTGTCGAGTCCCATAAACCACCTGTGGTTTAATATGAATTCAGGTGCTGCAGAAAAGTTTACACCCTGTTATAGGCATATCGCGCGAAATCTGATGACGCGGATAGCTGGATATAAAAAGATACTTCACCATAAGCATTGCTTATCCAGAACCCGAAGTGGCGTTGGGATCTGGGGTTCGGCGATCTATTTCTTTGACCGCATTCAGTTGCTTTTCCGTGAGTTTTTTTCCGAGCTGAATAGTCTCATTGCGGATTTCAACTAATCTTTGATTGCTCGCCGTGGATTTCTTGCGCATCTGAGAGACAAGCTGATCAATGGTTCTTCGATCTTGTACGAATTGTTGATAGTCTCTCTCGAGGCGACCTTTTTCTTCTTTAAATAGATCGATCACCTGTTGTTTTTCGGCAATCAGAGCTTGGACCTCTGTTATTTTTGTGACCGTCTCGGCGATTTCAAATGCTTGTCGTTTTCGCTCCTGATGCTGGTCGCGGAAAATATAAGCATAGTCTCGCAACTGTCGCGAATATCGGGGTGATCCCTCTTCCTCAACACGTTCTACTATTTCGTCATCGATCAACGTGCTGATTTCCGGAATCGCCTCAACTTCTAAACTGCCGCCTGTTATCGCGTCGCGAATGGCGATTGTGCTGCCTGCCTCAGCACCTTCACGCGGCAACCATACATTCTGACCTTCGACAAAGCGGGCCGATTCATCCTCGTCGGGGTAGTCCTCAAGAAATTCGACTAGTTCTTCGATTCGTTCTGCTGGATGTTCGGGACGAGCCGGTTGATAATCATCGATAAATTCCTGAACCGAACGCTGCGGCAATATTTTGCGCAAGCGGTCTGCTCGATCCATCGCATCAAAAACTTCCTCATCGACTTCCAGGTCTAATGCTTCCAAACCGTTAAAAACAAGATGACGGTCAACCGGCATCTTGTCATAGAGAATCCATAATTCACCATTTTCCACACTTTGCTGCAGTCGAGTTCGTTCTGTCTCACTGACCGGCCACTGGGGTTGCAGCGTTACCTGGAGGGGCCCACCGCCACCTGCTGGTTGCTCACCGTCTGCAACCTGATTTCCGATAATCTCCGCCACACGGAACATCCCGAGATACTTTCCACCATTGATAAAAGGTTCGCTGCTGAATGCATAAACTGGAAGATCTTTTTCAAGACGATAGGTTTGTGGACGGTCAAATTGGACCGTTACCACATCTTCGCCGCTGATTTCTGTCGGACCGGCGTCGTTCCACATCCGGCCTCGATCAAGGAGCAAAGCTGCTAATTTAAGCTCCAACTGCGCGATTCCGTAGTCTACGATTCGGCCACGATCATCCTCTGCTCCGAATTCAAGTTGGTGGTTTTCCTCTCGCAGTGCTTCGGTTTTTTCAATGAGACCGGCAATAGGTTGGTTACCCGAGTGATCACGATCGTCAACAAGCAATAATTCACGCCAGCTTTGATGCATTTTCAGCGTTTGCACACTCATCGCGATAGCGACGCAGGCGGCCGCAAATACAAGCCACACCAAGAGCAGCGTGTGCCACCGCCACGACTTATAACTCATGACCAGGGCAACCAGAAACAGAATGGTTCCCAGAATGCCAAGGATGAGTAGACCGGTTTGCAGATCCATGTAACAGCCCGAAAAAAAGCCGCAAGCTTTGAAAAGTCAGAGGGTTACAGCATTCGATCCTAAAGACAGCCAGTGCGTGTGTCAAGATTTCATTGGGCGATGCTAAGTCGAGCCAAGCTAACGGTTTGGACCGCATCTTTTCGTGATACATGTGCGGTTCTGCGGCAAGCATGATGTGTTTGGGGTCGTTGCCAGCACACCAAGCAAACGCTGCATTCCGCTTCTGAATTTGCATAAACCAGATTGGAATTGCACTGGTTGGTAAATAGGTCTTCCGCTAACCTCCCGCCCCCAAGCTATTTACCCAACCGCCCCAACCGCCCCGCAAGGACCCTCGAGCATGGAAGCTCCCCTTCTACGAATCGCCATCCTCACTGCAAGCCTGACCAGTGTTGCCGCATCCTATCGGACGACCAATTTTATCGTCTCCGCGCCTACTCCACAGTTGGCACAAAAGATTGGTGATGCAGCCGAGCGTTATCGGAGTGAACTTGCCGATCGATGGCTGGGTAAAACATTACCCACCTGGAACAGTCCTTGTCCGATCACTGCTCAGGTCGGACCCCACCTAGGTGCCGGTGGTGCCACCAGCTTTGTTTTTCAAAACAATACGGTCGGAAGTTGGCAGATGAATATCCAGGGATCGGAAATCCGGATTCTTGATTCCGTTCTTCCGCACGAAGTCACCCATACTATTTTTGCCACTCATTTTCGAAAGCCGCTGCCCCGCTGGGCAGATGAAGGAGCTTGTACAACCGTTGAGCATCCGTCCGAAAAAAAACGGCATGAGACTATGTTGATTTCCTTTCTTCAAACCCAAAGGGGAATTGCCTTCAGTCAAATGTTGGCAATGAAAGAATATCCTGCAGACGTATTACCGCTTTACGCAGAGGGTTATTCGCTTGCCCGCTACCTGATTGAAGAGGGAGGAGAGCGGAAATTTGTAAACTTTGTCGGTGATGGACTGCGGGATGAAAACTGGATGCGTGCCCTGCAAGCCTCTTATGGCGTGACCGACCTGGGACGGCTACAAAATGAATGGCTCGAGTGGGTTAAACAGGGAAGTCCTGATCGAACCCTTATTGCTGCAACTAACCGAGAAAACGGTCGGTCCACTGGCAGCGAGAGGTTGGCCTCAGCCAACAAAGGACGGCGAACCCGCCCGCAACCGAATTTGATCCACCGACCGAATAATTTTAAACAAAAGGAATTCGAAGTAGCCCAAGGTCAGACAAAAAACGTGGTGTCAAACCATCAGCCCAATCCAACGCATGGATGGGTGGCCGCCGGAACACATTCTCGAAAGAATCGATCTTTTATCTCCGCCAGCGGGGCCTATCCGGAAAATAATCAACCTCACCAAGCGACGCGACAGCAGCCGATGCAACCAGCGCGACAAACGATTCTGCGTTAATTTTCGTTCATTGTGACGGATTGCTTTGAGCAGAATCTTGATCGATTCGCCCATTATTTCATCAAGACACTGTAAAAAATGTCTTGGTTAATAAAAAGAATACAGGCGCCGCAAAGCACAGCGAATCGATCCGATCAAGGACACCACCGTGGCCTACCACGAGGGTTCCATAATCTTGTACCCCTCGATCGCGCTTGATGGCCGACATTGCCATGCCACCCGCGAATCCGGTAAGCGCAATGACTAGCGAAATGCATCCGGCCTGCCACTCGTTGAAGGGAGTTGCCCAATAAAGTGCGGCGCCCAACAATGCGGCGCTGCCCGATCCGGCAAGCATACCCTCCCAAGTACGCGAACTGCTAACCGAAGGTGCAATCACGCGGTGCCCCAGAACTTTTCCCCAAAGATATTGGAGTGCATCGCCCATTTGAACAATAAACACAAAGTAAAAGAGCAGTAATGCATTTTTTCCATACGGATTAACTTGGGGATCCGGCAGCTTATTCATATCTGCCGTGCTATAGATGTCGAGATAAAGCAACGCGGGCGCCAAACTAAGACAGTAGATACAAAGCACCAGACCGGCCTGAATTTTTGCCGTTCGTTCAAGGAATCTTTTTGGGTCTCCAGAAAAGGCAACGCGAGCTGTCACAAAGAGCAAACCGTAGACTGGGATGAGGGTGCTGTATAGGTCGTATTTACCAAGTCCGACCAGGACAAACTGCAATGGCGTGAAGAGAATAAATACCCAGAACAGCGTGCGATGATCACTGAGTCGGGTCGGTGTTAAAGTAATGAATTCTCGCAATGCCCAAAACGCGAGTAATCCAAATAGAACAACCGTCACAGTGCGAGGCAAAAAAAGGGCCGCTGCGACCAGGGAACAAAGCAACCACCAGGCGCGAATTCGCCGGTTGAAGGTTTGTACCATTGCCGGATTCAGTCCTGACTCGGGCTGACCTTTGAGAAATTGGCCCACAGTCGTTGCCACACCAAGTAAGAGTAGAACGCCGATCACAAAAATCCAGGTTATCGGGTCACTGACCATCTTCAGATATCCTTCAAACGCAAAAGATTTTCCCTCGCCCGATCTAGAAAATCGGTTTTTTGCTCACCGCTTTCTAGCCACATCGGGCTGCCGAAGGTAATACAACTCAAAAGTGGTACGGGCAAAAATTCGCCACGAGGCAGAATGCGATTCATATTATCTAGATGAACCGGAACTGCTTCTAGTTCAGGGTGTTTTTTACATAAATAGTACAACCCACTCTTGAATGCCCCTATTTGGTGACCGGATGAACGGTGGCCCTCGGGAAATACAATCAATGAATTCACGCTACCAATTTCCCGTAGCAATAGATCGACCGGGGACTGATGAACTTTAATGTCCTTCCGATCAATTAATAATGCATTAAAGTGTCCGGCAACGTAACGACGCAGCACGGTTTTGCCCCAGTAATCTTTTGCGGCAACCGGCCTGGTCAAGGAGCGTATCGGCCCTGGCAGAGCCGACCAGATCACAAGAGAATCCAAATGGCTCGTGTGATTGGCAAAGTAGACGCGTTGGCACGTATCAGGCTGACAGTCGACCCATCGGGCGCTAGCGCCTGTCAACAGTTTGGCAATCAAAGCAATCAGCGGCCCTGTCATGAGGGTTTTCACTCTATCTGCAGGAGGGCCAAGTCCAATCTCCGGGAAATGTACTATCATCCTACCCCTGAAAGATTGCCACCGCTAGGCACAATTCTCGGCGTTGTAATCCATTCCAGGACCAGAACCAATGGGCAACCTCAAAACCCCAACAATTCAAGAATAGGCAGAAAGCGATCGCCAAGCTAATCCGCCTGATCGATATAACCAGCATGATCCCTGATTG
>JAYYJN010000134.1:0-6611 GCA_036146215.1 Planctomycetota bacterium | reverse complement strand
AAACAGGATTAGTGCGGTGCCGCTTGCCGCAAGGCCCGCTTGTTGTTCAAGTTGAATCCGCGAACAGAAAATAATTCTACCGCGGTATTGAAATTTTTCATACGTCTGCATCAGATCATACGGCAGCGCGAGGCAGGTGAGACCATGGCTGATCGGTTGCATACCCGAATGCCTTTCAGTAACCCTCTTAGGATCGACTCTCCCTGCTAAAGACATTTGAATTGTGTTATTCTTAAAGGTTCCTGTATTGACTGTGTGTACGTGCAATCGCTGCATCGCATCGGACAAATCAAAGGCGGTGGAGTGACCGATGAGGGTTTTATATCTGGATTTTTGAAGTTGCCCTAAAACTCTTCAATACGGTCACTCTGCGCTGGAGTGTAAATTAAAAATAAGCTGAATTAAGGCGGAGCATATCGATGATTCCCTACAATGATCCAACGAAACGGATTCCTGTTGCGGCCAAACGGAAACGGGTATGGTTAGTTGCCAATGGTGATTTACGACTCTCAGCCAATCAGAATTGCTGGGCCGCGCAAGAAGCCATGGAACATGCACTGGCTGAAAGTGTTGAAGCCGCGGGCTATGAATTGGTTCGAGCGCATCCCTATAAGAAAAAAGAAAAACATGGATTCATCGAATCACAGAAGGAGGGGATGGAAGTTTTTTCAAAAATTGATCCCAATGTCAAATTGGTTGTGGCAGAAGCCGTATGGCAATATTCTCATCATCTGCTTCACGGACTCATTTCGCATCGCGGCCCCATTTTGACGGTCGCAAATTGGTCGGGCACATGGCCGGGTCTGGTCGGAATGCTTAATCTGAATGGATCCCTGACCAAGGCCGGCGTTGCATACTCCACGCTGTGGGCGGAAGATTTTTCGGAAAAACGATTTTGTACGATGCTGCAGAAGTGGCTCGAGCAGGGTTCATTCCGCCATCGCACAACGCATGTACGATCCTTAAGTCGCATCAAAGTGCCGTCCGGTCCGAGGAAAGTGGGTGAAAAGCTGGCAGCAGATCTTCTTCGCAACAAAGCGATTATGGGGGTTTTTGATGAAGGATGTATGGGAATGTTCAACGCAATCATTCCTGACCATCTGCTCAATACAACCGGGGTATACAAAGAGCGTTTGAGTCAATCTGCCCTCTATTATGAGTCGACCCAGGTGCGGCAAAGCGAAGCCCTGGCGGTGCGTCGCTGGATGGATCGCAAGGGCATACGATTTCTTACCGGACCGAGACACAAGGATCACCTGACCGACCAGCAGATTCTCGATCAATGTCGTATGTATATTGCTGCGGTGCGGATTGCAGATGATTTCGGCTGCCACGCTATCGGCATTCAATATCAGCAAGGGCTGAAGGACTTGATGCCGGCAAGTGACCTGGTCGAGGGCACTCTCAATAACCGGGACCGACCTCCCGTAAAAAGTCGCGATGGCAAGCGGGTGCTCTACGCTGGGGAACCGTTGCCTCATTTCAATGAGGTTGATGAATGCGCAGGGCTCGACGCATTGATGACCTATCGCGTTCATACGGCACTCGGTCAACCAGTCGAAAATACGTTGCATGACCTGCGATGGGGCGATTGGGATCAGAGTGGTACGGTGGATGATTACGTCTGGGTGTTTGAAATCAGTGGCAGTGTACCTCCTGCCCACTTCACGGGGGGATGGAAGGGTGCCACGAGTGAAAGACAACCGGCAATGTTTTTCCCGAGTGGTGGAGGCACCATCAAAGGAATTTCCAAGCCGGGCGAGATCGTCTGGTCGCGTGTCTTCGTGGAGAATGATCGGCTCAAGATGGACTTGGGACGAGCCAAAGTGGTGAAACTGCCTCTGGAAGAGACAGAGCGACGGTGGAACGCCACGACATCGCAATGGCCGATTATGCATGCGGTGACCTATGGAGTGACGCGTGACCAGATGATGGCCAGACACAAAAGCAATCATATTCAAGTGGCCTACGCTCGCACCGCAGGCGATGCGGATAAGGCGATGTTTGCGAAGGCATCAATGGCCGTCGCCTTGGGACTTGAGGTGGCACTTTGCGGTACACGCAAAAGTGGCAAGCCCTGGTAGGCTTGTTGATGAGCAGGAAAAGCGACGCATGACCGACCAGCATTACTCTTGGATTACTGCTCTGGTTCTGGTCATCGACTTGGTGATCCGTGGTGGACTTTCCATTCGCGTTATCATGCGTCGCCGCCCGGTAGGCGTCACGATGGCGTGGCTCTCGGTCGTCTTGGTATTTCCGTTTCTTGGTGCCATTCTCTATCTGCTTTTTGGCGAGCTTCGATTAGGAAATCGGCGGGCCGAATGGGCCACGCGAATCCATGGGCCGTTTGTTGACTGGATCAAAGATCAGCATGATCACTACAAAGTGGATTGGAACGACCAGGCTGCGATCAGCGAACCATTATCGCGACTCGCCGAGACTGCCGTTCAGATTCCCGCGGTACCTGATAATGATCTCCAACTGATTGATAATTGGAATGCCGTTTTTGATTCTCTGATCGCAGATATCGATGCCGCAGAGCGAACCGTTCATCTGTGCTTTTATATTTGGAGTAATGGCGGCCGGGCAGATGAGGTGGTGGAAGCTCTTCTGCGTGCGAAAGCGCGGGGTGTGATCTGCCGCGTTCTCGTGGATGCAGTGGGGAGTAAAAAATTTCTGAGGAGCGATCAAGTGAATCGACTCCGCGAGGCGGGTGTCATGCTACAGGCGGCGTTGCCTGCCGGCATCGTGCGAATGCTATTTGTACGCTTTGATCTGCGAATGCACCGAAAAATCGTGGTGATTGACGGGAAGATCGCCTACACCGGAAGTTTGAATATGATCGATCCGCGATATTTCAAGCAGGATGCTGGTGTTGGGCAGTGGATTGATGCGATGGTTCGTGTCCGGGGGCCTGTCGTAGAGGGTCTGGCAATCACCTTTCTGGAGGATTGGGAGTTGGACGCTGCTGAGGGGGTGGAGGTGCTTCAGGAGCAGGGGGACGTGCATCACGTTCCGCCGGCGGGGGATTGGATTACCCAGGTCATTCCTTCCGGGCCCGCGATCCGAAGTGATGCGATTCAGGATATTTTATTGATGGCCATCTATGCGGCACGCCGGGAACTGATCCTGACAACCCCTTATTTTGTTCCGGATGAATTACTGTTGACCGCGTTGATCTCGGCCGCCCGACGTGGTGTCGAGGTGACGCTCATTGTTCCATCACGGGTCGACAGTGTATTGGTCCGTTTTGCGAGCCAAGCATTTAAAGGAGATCTCTCGGATGCGGGAATCCGAGTCATGGAGTTTGAAGGTGGCCTGCTGCACACCAAGTCGATTACGATTGATCGCAAGGTCAGCCTCTTCGGTTCGCTAAATCTCGACCCACGAAGCTTGCACTTGAACTTTGAAATCACACTTGCCGTTTATGACGCGGTATTCACCGAGAAACTACGAACGCTTCAGCATGGCTATTTGCAGCACGCACATCCGTTGCATCGAAAAAGTTGGGAGTCACGATCAAAGTTGATCCGTTTTACAGAGAATGCAGCCAGGCTTCTGGGGCCACTGCTTTAAGCCCAAAATAGCTTGAATTCTTAATCGTGCATCTCGACGACCGCTACGCGAAGATCCATCACGTTAGTCTGAGTTGGTCCAGTTCGTAGGAGGCCATCGCAGGCATCAAAAAAGGAATAGGCGTCATGCCGCTGCAGGAATTTGTCGGGATCCAGATTATTAAGTCGCGATCTCGCCAGAAGTGTTGCGTCGGCAACGGCCCCTGCAGCGTCGGTCGGCCCATCTTCGCCATCGGTGCCCCCGGAGAGAATGGTCACACCATCACTTCCATTTGCAGCCATTTCCACAATGGCCGCCAGCACAAATTGTTGGTTGCGTCCACCCTTGCCCGGATTCGGGCCGAGGTCGACGACCGGTTCGCCGCCGCTTAGGACGCAATATCGATCCGCGGTTCCAGCCTTCGTTTGTCGAATTTGGCGGCATCGCTCCACAAATCGACGCCCCTCCTCAGAGGCTTCTCCCTGATGGTCGCTGCCGAGCGTGATGACTTGATAATTCAATTGTCTTGCTTTTTCAGCAGCGGCAGCAAGCGCGACAGCATTGTTGCCGATAATTTGGTGAACAAGCGATTTGGGCGGACACGCGAGATTTTCTGCGATCGTGGTTTGCTGGTTGAGAAATTCAATCACCGCTGTCGGTATTAGGTCGGTGCCGACCCGCTCAAGAATGTGCAACGCTTCGTCCGCTGAATTTTTGCGAGAGTTTCCATTTTCGGGTACGACCGTGGGGCCCGATGCGATGATCGGAAGCGGATCACCTACGACATCCGATACGATCAGACTCCATAAGGTGTCGGCTCCGCATGCATGCGCCAGTCCCCCGCCTTTAATCGCTGAAAGCGCGGTGCGAACCGTGTTGAGCTCACTGATCGTTACGCCCTTTTGCATCAATAGCCGCGTTACAGCAAGCAATTCGTCGAGTGTGATCGGTGGTCGCGGCGCCGGCATCAGGGCGCTTCCACCTCCGGTGAGGAGTGTCAGGCAAAGGTCCGTTGCTTCCAGTTCACGCACCAAAGAGAGCATTTTCTCACTTCCGAACACTCCCTCGGCGGTCGGCTCATTGACGCCTGCCGGACGTGCCGCGTGGAGATGAACCTTTTGTGTATCGGTGAGACAATCTGCAGGAACATTTATCCAACCCGACACCTTTTCCTCGACAAGCTTTGGCCCTAAGACCTTCTCGACGGCCGTCGCCATATGTGCTGCGCCCTTTCCTCCACCCACGACCGCAATCTGTCTGCATTGCTTTAAGTCGATCGAGGAGTCACCTAGCGATAGATGGTTGCCCTCACGGCGGAGTGCTTTTTTAACGAGACGATCCGCACGCACCGCTTCGATTCCTGCATGCCAAATCGTCTTTGCGTCGGACCCAGCGACCGTTTCATACTTCAAGGCATTGCTCCCTTACACCAACCAGACGACCTGATAGGCATTGAGTGTGCAGGTTGATCCGTGAATTCTGTCACCGGATAATAGGTCAAACCGCTCACTGGGGGCAGACGGGAGTGGAAGGACAATCTGCTGGTTGCTGAAGTTTGCGAGTACGATCACCTTCTGCTCGCCATCGCAACTTGTCCGCTCAAATGCAATCAATCGTGAGTCCGAGATAGATAGCATCTTCTGTGCCGCTTCCGGATGAAATGCTTTTTGACGACAGCGCAAAGAGAGTAATTTTTGATAGCCCTCAAAAACGATACGCGATTTGGGATTGTTCCCAGCAAGCCGCTCTCGCAGTTGAGACGAAGAAAATTTTTGTCGATTGATGGAACGATTTTCACCTGTCTGAAGGACTCCCTCCAGATCATTCTCCGAGCCGATGAGACTATGGAAATAGACCCCAGGAATACCGCGGAGGGAGAGCATAATTGCCTGCGAGGCGAGGAACTTGCGCACATGCAACTCCCCTGAATCATCGTCCGTTTCGGCAAGGGCCGAGAAATAGGTGATGTTCAATTCGTACGGACTTTGGCTCCCATCGGGCCTTTCTCGCCAATTTACCTTACCTCCCAGTTCGAGTACGCGGTTTGCCAATGCGTCGATCCGTTCGGGAGGAACAATACCTTCAAGGGGTCGCACTCCGATTCCATCGTGAGACGCGGTGAAGTTGAAGAAGGTCATTCCCGTTTCCGGATATTCAAGATCCTCGAGCCATTGTTGTAGAAGTGATGCATCCTTCCTTAAATAGGCATCAAGTAGCAGTGGCGCTAAACTGAACTGATAAACGGCTCTAGCCTCATCGCCCCGACCGAAGTAGCTGATGTTTTCTTGATGCGGCACATTGGTTTCGGTGAGAAGGATGGTGTCGGGCGCGATGGCATCGAGGATAGTCCGCATCAACTTAACGACTTCGTGGGTTTGTGGGAGATGCATGCAGGTTGTACCAATCTCTTTCCAGAGAAAACCGATGGCATCAAGTCGAATAATTTTTGCACCGTTTGCCACATAAAGCAGGAGGATATCGAGCATCTCCATGAGCAGAGATGGAGATGCAAAATTGAGATCCATCTGATCGCTACTGAAGGTACTCCAGACATGTCGCTCGCCGCGATTCGTTTGGACGGAAGTTAAAAGCGGTGACGTTCGCGGTCTGGTCACGTCCGAGAGGTCTATATCCGGATCCACCTCGATAAAAAAATCAACAAATGGCTGCTCACCGTTGAGGTAGCCGGCGAACCAACTGCTCTCTCGCGAGCAATGATTGAGTACGAAGTCGAGAGCCAGATCGAACTTTTGACCCAAGTGTTTTACATCCTGCCAGTCTCCTAATGATTTACGGATCGCACGATAATCGATGACTGAGAAGCCATCGTCCGAAGAGTAGGGAAAAATGGGAAGCAAGTGAACTGTATTGATGGAACGATCAAGTTGATGTTCCACTAAAAAATTTCGCAAACTTCGGAGCGAGGGAACCCCCTCATCGCGGATCTGATCTCCATAGGTGATCAACACGATGGTCGATTCATCCCAGAGCGGTTCACCCTTATCTACTGCTCCATGTTTCGTGATGATCGGTTGATAGGTGGCAATCAACTGTTC
>JAYYJN010000133.1:0-5305 GCA_036146215.1 Planctomycetota bacterium | reverse complement strand
ATTCGTGCCCAACTCTGGGCTCCGAATCTCGAAGTTGTCGGCCCAGACACCTACAATCAGCTTTTTACGATGCACGGCACCACGATGATCTTTTTTGTGTTGATGCCGATGCTCTCCGGTTTTGCAAATTACCTCGTGCCTCTAATGATCGGGGCCCGCGATGTGGCGTTTCCAAGACTGAACGCGCTCGGTTTCTGGCTCTCGTTTTTTGGCGGCTGCCTGCTCTACTTCACCTATTTCGGCGCACAGGGGTTGTACGGTGCGGAAAACGCACCCGATATCGGCTGGTTTGCTTATGCGCCGTTGACGTCTCCCGCATATGCGAGGGGTAACGCGACGGACTATTGGATTCTCGGCACCATGCTCACCGGTGCCGGGACGATTGCGTTCGGCGTCAATCTCTTGGCCACCATTTTTACAATGCGGGCCCCCGGCATGCTGCTGACCAAACTGCCACTGTTTGTATATATCTTCATGATCGATGCGGTGCTGATCATTATCGCTTTTCCGCCTCTCACTGCAGCACAAGTCATGTTGCTTCTCGACCGCTATGCGGGTGCGCACTTTTTTGATCCGCAGAACGGCGGCTCGGCTGTGCTCTGGCAGCACCTCTTCTGGTTCTTCGGCCACCCGGAAGTTTACATCCTTGCCCTTCCCGCGTTTGCGATCGCCTCTGAGGTGATTCCGGTCTTTGCGCGAAAAGTTATCTTCGGATACGCATCAATGGCGGCAGCCACCGCCGCAATCGCATTTATCAGCCTCGGGGTCTGGGTCCATCACATGTTCACGGTCGGCCTGAGTGACGTGGTGGATACGATTTTTGCGGCCTCTACTTTTTTAATCGCGATTCCGACGGGCATTAAAATTTTCAACTGGACTGCCACGCTCTATGGCGGACGCATTCGCTTGAAGACGCCCATGCTCTTTGCGCTCGGATTTCTATCGATGTTTTTAATCGGGGGCCTGACCGGCATCATGCTGGCGGTCGTTACCTTTTACTGGCAGGTCTCGGATAGCTATTTATTAATAGGGCATTTTCACTACGTGCTTTTCGGGGGTTCGCTCTTTTCACTACTTGCAGGGTTTTATTACTGGTATCCCAAAATGACCGGGCGGGTAATGAGCGAAAAGATTGGTGTATTGCAGTTCCTGTTTACATTCATCGGTTTCAACGTGCTCTTTTTTCCGATGCATATTTCGGGACTTCTGGGCATGCCACGCCGCATTTATACCTACACCGAACCGGGCTGGGTGCTTTGGAATCAGCTTTCCACGATCGGCGCAGCAATCATGGGCATCGGGTTCCTCTTTTTCTTTTTCAATCTAATCTGGTCGTTGCGACACGGAAAAGTTGCAGGGGACGATCCCTGGGATGCCTGGACGCTGGAATGGACCATCCCCTCGCCTCCACCGGTTTACAATTTTGAAAAAACGCCGACAGTGCAAAGTCGCAGACCACTTTGGGACTTGAAACACCCGGACGATCCCGACTGGGAACATGAATAAATCCTGAGCAGACAACGATGAGTACGGGCACACTTTCCAACGAACAATCGCATCCGCAGCATCAACCCTCGCGGCTAACGACCCTTGAGGCGGGGGTGGTCGCTTTTCTTTGCTCGGAAGTCGCCCTCTTCAGCACCCTGATCACCACGTATGTCATTTTTCTAGGTGCGGCGACCCCGGGGGCGGATCCAGCCGAGATGCCCACTCCCGCCAACAGTCTCGATCTGGGCTTAGTGCTGATCAACTCGGTCTGCCTGCTCAGCAGTAGTGCAACGATTTACTTCGCCCTCAAGGCTCGCAAACGCGTATCGCACCTGATTTACCTGGTGTGGTTTGCGATCACCATCTTGCTGGGCATCGAGTTTATCCTCGGCACAGGCTACGAATGGTATGGCCTGATGACCGAAAAGCAGCTCTGGATCAGCACGAACAGTTTCGGTAGCACATTTTATACCCTGATTGGTTTTCACGCCTTCCATGTTTCGATCGGCATCGTGGTGATGATGATTCTCTGGGTGGTCGAAGCGAAACGATGCTTGAAGGCGGAGAGCGAGGCGCCGGAGCTGGTTTCCTGGTACTGGCACTTTGTTGACGGCGTCTGGATTCTTATTTTCACGTTAGTTTATCTGATCGGTCGCTGAATTCATGCAAGACAACACCAAACAAGATACGCCCACCGAAGGCATTGAAATGCCGCGACCCACGGCGGCACCGATCGTGATCTCGTTCGGCGCGATGTGCATGGCCAGTGGCCTGGTGCTGAACTGGATGTTTTCTGTTGTCGGTCTGATTTTGTTTTTCGCAGGACTGATCCGTTGGATTTATATTCTGGCAACCGGAACCGGCGAGGAACTCTTGCCGCTCGGGGCCCGTCCGCAACCGGTTCGTCAATCCAAAGTTCAGGTCGAGCCGCTTCGACCCGGCAAGCCGGGTCATCGGATGCGGATTCCCGACAAACTCCAACCCGTTTACACCGGCCTACCAGGCGGGGCCATTGGTGGTGTGGCCATGGCTGTCACAGCGCTTTCGTATGGCCTTTTGAGCGGACGGGGAATCTGGTACCCGGTGAATCTTCTGGGTGGCATGATTATTCCGAGCATCGGCACATGGACCGATGAGCGACTCGGCCAGTTTCACCTTTTATCGCTGTTTCTCGGCACGATTATTTTTGTACTCACCTCTTTGGGCGTTGGTTTGATGTTTGGAATTTTATTGCCGACGATGCCACGAGTACCGATTCTGTGGGGCGGGATCGTGGCCCCGCTGCTCTGGACCGGCGCGATTTATGGATTCATGGGCATATTGAATCCTCCTCTGAGTGAGCATGTCGATTGGACCTGGTTTTTTGCCTCGCAATTCGCCTATGGGATTACGGTCGGCATTGTCGTGATCCGCAGCGAAAAAATACCGGTCGGAGGTTTTCAATCGTGAGCAACATTCTCCGTGACCGAAAGATGCAACGGCTGACCTGGGCTGTGGCGGTTGCCGCTACCATGCTGCCGCTGAGCGGTTGCGGATCGGCAACCGGTTCCGATAACGAGCAACGGGTCACGTTTGATGATTGGATGCCCGGCAAACCGCTGGAGAGTGAGCGGGAGCGCCCCTACGCGTATCAATTGAACCCCGAGAAAATTTTTGCCACCAGTTGCGCAGGCTGCCACGGCGACGATGGCAGGTTGGGCCCTGCACCGCCGCTCAACGATCCGCTATTTCTGGCGATCTATTCCCCCGACCAGATGCTTGAAATCCTGGCAGGCGGGCGAAGCGACGGGTTGATGCCGGCCTTTGATTCAGGCCACGTTGGCGGACTGACCGAACAACAGCGACAGATTCTGGTGAAAAGTATCTGGGAGCGTTGGGGCCATAAGAATAACTTGCCGCAAAACATTCCGCCCTATGTGCAGCAGGCATCCGGCGTGGCTGCATCGGGCAAGGCAATCTTCGCGGCTGCATGCAGTCGTTGTCATGGTGAATCGGGAAGCGGTGGAAGTGCCGGTGCGCTCAACGAACGTGGCTTTTTAGCCCTCGTCAGCGATCAGTTACTCCGCCGGATCATGATCACGGGAAGACCTGATCTCGGATGTCCGGATTTCGTACAGTCCGGAACCGAGAGCTCACTCAAACGACCGCTTACCGGTGCCGATATCGCCAACGTGGTGGCCTTGATGGATGCGTGGCGGTCGCAGGAAGAAAAAGCATTAATCGGTGGGCCGTAAGATGAATGAAATGCAAACCACAGAAAACTCGACTGCCGATGGCGGTTGCAAAAAAAACAGGCGAGCCTGGTTCGACTGGATTTCCTGGGTAGTGCTGGGTACCGCGAGCCTGATCATGAGCCTGCCGTTGGTCGGCTACCTCATCGGCAGCGTTATCTGGAAAAAGAAAGATCAGTGGGTACCGCTGGGGAAGGTTTCCCGGTTTAAACCGGGCACCACCGAAATGGTTACGGTCAAAAATCCGGTGCGTGGCCCCTGGGATGGTGTCACGGGCGAGCTGGCTCTTTATGTGCGGCACCTGCCGGAGGGCGAGGAGAAACAATTTCAAATCTTCTCGCTGCACTGCACCCACCTTGGATGTCCGGTGAGTTGGTTCGATGAGCCGGGCCTGTTCATGTGTCCCTGCCACGGAAGTGTGTTTTATGCTGACGGAGGCTATGCGGCCGGGCCGGCACCACGGGGACTTTATGAAATGAAATATAAAATTGAGGGCGATCAATTGGTGGCCCTGGTCGGTCATTACCCGACCCTGCAGGCGCCCGGTTCGGCAAGCATAGCGCCGACAGAAACCTAGACGAGAAAGGGAACACGTGCTGAAAGGTGTCAAGAACGTACTGATGTGGTTTGAACATCGCCTGGTGCTCCGGGAGACGTTCTGGCCCATTGTCCGGCATCCGGTTCCCCGGTCACTCCGCCGCAAGGTCGGCTGGATGTATGTGCTGGGCAGCACGGCAATGACCCTGCTGTTTTTACAGGTAGCGACCGGTATCGCACTATCGATGGTCTACGTGCCTTCCGCAGGTGAAGCCTTTGAAAGCCTGAACTATCTGAACTTCCAGGTCCCGCTCGGTTGGTTACTGCGGGCAATTCATAACTGGTCGGCGACCATGATGTTGATTGTCGTGGTCTTGCACATGACCCAGGTTTTTCTAGCGGGTGCTTACAAATATCCGCGGGAACTGACCTGGATGCTTGGAGTGATCCTGTTTTTCTGCACCGTCGGCATGGCGTTCACCGGGCAGGTGCTCCGTTGGGATGCCGATTCCTATTGGGGACTCGGCGTCGGCGCTTCGATGATCGGTCGCATTCCTTTCATCGGCCCCGAGTTGGTCGATTTGATGATGGGCGGCCCGATGGTGGGCGGGGAGACCCTGAGCCGTTTTTTTGCTTTGCATGTCTATATCATTCCCGGCGTTTTGTTTGCCACGCTCGGTGCACACCTGTATCTGGTGGTCCGGAAAGGCATTTCGGAACCGCCGGAGGTGGGAAATGAAGTCGATCCGGATACCTATGAAGAAGAATATGAAAAACTGATTGCCGACGGCGAGGGCGACCCGTTCTTCCCCGGACCGATGGCCCGCGACGCCTTTTTTATCGGCTTCACCCTGCTGTTTGTGCTTGCCATCTCGATCATTTTCGGCCCTGATGGACCCGGGCTGTCGCCCGATCCGGCCAACGTAGCGGTGGAACCGGTGCCCGACTGGTATTTCCTCTCGCTGTTTGCGGTCCTGGCGCTCAGTCCTCGCTCGCTCGAGACCTACATCATTCTGATTGCCCCGATCATTGTGGTGGGTGTGTTGTTC
>JAYYJN010000132.1:0-22961 GCA_036146215.1 Planctomycetota bacterium | reverse complement strand
TAAATTAGTACTGATTGCTGATTTTGATAGACCTTGGATTGCCAGTCCATAGGGAACTGCAAATGCTGATAGATGATCTTCGAAAGCCGGAGATTGAGTGACAGCTGAGGAAGTCAGGGATCGGATCTGATTAAGATGTTCTACTTCATAACCTAGATTCTTTTTAAGATACCGCTCCAAACCTGGCAACTTGAATGAATTTCCAATACCCAGCACACGACTAATTTTCGCCTCTTTGTCGAGACTCTGAAAATATCCGATCGACCTTTGAATTTCGGTCAACAAATCCTTAAAAATCGGACGCATTGCTTGATAAATCGCCTTCGGATCATCTGCCTTGGTGGCGTTTCGCTTCAGATGCTCCGCTTTTGCGTAGGTCAGTTGCAGTTCCTTGACCAGTGCTTTTGTGAAGTGACTGCCCCCTAGGGGTACATTTCGCTGCCAGACTCGAAAGCCATTGGTGATTACCAGATCAGTCGATTCAGTCCCAATCGATAATACGATCACCGATTCCGGGGGGTCGTCCGTGTCATACCCTGAAGACCAAACTTCGGGATCAATCTGGTCGAAAGCAATAAAGTTATAGATAGCCAGCGGTGTTAATTGAACGATATCAATATCGATCCCCGCCTCTTGATAAGGAACGATTTCCTGAAAAACCTGATCCCGCTTCATAGCAAACAGCCCGATTTCCGCATCCAGTGCAAATCCCTCTTCTTCCATGCCACCGAACATTCGCTGAAAATCCCAAATCACATCTTCTAAATCAAATGGGATTTGCTGGTTGGCCTCATAACGGACAATGTCGGGAATCTTCTTGACTTCCACGGGCGGCAGTTTAATGAATCTGGCGAGGCCGCTTTGTCCGGAAACGGAAACGGCAATCTTCGTACCCCGAATATCATTACGCGACAGAAACACTCTCAGTGCCTCGCGTATGATTTCTTCTGGTTCCGCTTCGGGTTGTGAAAGAATTTTGGGATACTCAATGTAGTCGAAGGCTTCGGCTACCATCTTGAAAGGTTCATCTTCACTGGCAACGCAGCGAAGTGCTTTGATCGCACACTGCCCGATGTCGATCCCCCAAGTTGGGGCTACCTTTGCCATCCCACAACCTCTTCTCTCTGTCCAGTTTCAGGGAGGTAAACATCCCCCATCGAATCGACCCGTTGCAGTCACAACCCTGAAGGGTTTAGCGAAGATAAAAACGAGTCTGAAGAATCCTCCCTTTTACCAGTCTAGTGGGCGCATCAAAAGGATGTCAATAAAAACCCCTCTTGTGAGGTATCACGCGGAGCCTATTTGCCGATGTTTGGATTCGAAATGGCAGAAGAAAACATCATCTTTTACCAACTATCCGTACAAATCAGGGGAAGAAATTCGGCATCGTCCAAATGTGCTCGCTACTCGCTCGTGCTCACGAGAATTGCCACTGGCGGAACGCCGTCACAACCGTCTTGTTTTCTAACGCTGCCAACAATTGAAGATCAAATTTTCTAAGCTTTGTGTTCCAGGCCTTATTTATTGGGATAAGGCATTAGAATCGCCTCGCTATCCACTCCGTCGAGTGGTGAAAATCCTGAGTCGACTACGTTCTTTCCCAATGATGTCACGTCACGAAAGTAAGCATCATCGGGACGCTTTGCTTCAATGCGGTTTCGGGTTTCACGACAAAATATATCCGCAGCCTCCTGCACGAGTGTATCACCGTGTCGAGCCGCATAGAGGCTCGTACAGAGAATTGTCAGAAGACTTTGAATATTCGCGGACAAGTCTGCCATTCGACACTGCCGGTCTGCCAAAGCGAGTTGATGCTTTCGCATGGTACTACTGATTGTGGAGGGCATACTCTGCAACGCATTGGCGGCATACTCGGCATGCTTTGTAAGCGGCGGCGGCATTTCCGGAAGATGCATCCCACGCTGGAAACTCATCTTTTCCCGGATCATCCAGGATGCATAAGGAGCCATGGCGGATTTCAACGCCCAAAGGTGTGCGGGGTTGGTGAGTCGGGGTTTACGTATACCTGCTGACTGCAGTGCCCTACCGATCGGTTCAAAAAATTGCGTCCCGTGATTTTTTACCAGTGATTTGAAGAATGCCATTCCTAGCATTTCTCCCTCCCCCTCGTATATACATGGCGCGAGGTATTCATGTACGTTATCTCCAAAGAGATGGCCATGAAGAAAACTTCTTCCGCCATGTGTCTTCATCAAGAGCTCAATCGCCGCCTCTTTTTGAAGTTCACTACCAAGAATTTTTGCAATAATGCACTCCATTTCGCCACGATACCCCTGGTCAATCAAACCACTACACCAGGCGACCATTGCATCACAGGCAATGATCATGCCGGCGATCCGACCCAGGCGACGTTGCACAAGTTCCCGTGATGCGATCGCTTGCCCGTAGGTTTTGCGGAACGTTGCCCAAGGAATCATATTGGCCATCATCAGCCGTAAGGTACCCGCTGCCGTGGCACACAGCGCGACACGGCCCAAGTTCAAGCCGTGGTAAGCAATTGTCAGTCCATCCCCTTTTGCAGGGTGCAACAGATTTTCTGCCGGCACCTTGAAGTCGTTAAACACGATGCCTTGATTGAATGTGTGTTTTAATGCATAGAGCCCATATTTTTTCAATTGAAAAGAATTACTTTCCTCGATGGGCAAATCGACAATTAATACGGCAGGTTTTTCTTCGATCAAGCAAACCAGACCAATAGTGCGCCCGGGAACCACATTGGTGATAAATAGCTTTTCACCGCTGACGTGATAGTGATCTCCACGCAGCTCGGCACGGGTTCGTAGTGCAGTAAGATCGGAACCGGCGGAGGGTTCCGTTAAAGCAAAGGCCGACAATTTGCTTCCATCAGCCAGAGCAGGAAGATAACGCGATTTTTGATCAGCGGTTCCAAAGGTACGAACTGGATCAACGGCACCGATGCACCCATGTACGCTCGCCAGACCGGCTACCGTGGGTTCATGCAGGGCCATTGTCGTAAGAAATTGAGAAAATGCGGAGAATGAAGAGCCACTCCCACCGTATCGGGAATCGACCAGCAAACCCCAGTAGCCAACCTCTGCCAGGGAGTCAAAAACAGTTTGAGTAATTTTACCGTTAGGATCATAAAGCGAACCTTCATCACGGCATTGTCGAACGACTTCAATGCTTTGATCCATTACTGTTTTGGCTTGATCTGAAATCGTCACTGACCGACTTGTGAATAGATCGCTGGGAGGTTGTTTTTCCCAGACTGCCCGATGAGCTGGGCTGTTTACCGTCTGATACTGTGGTGCAAACAGCGCCTCTACTTGATCGTCGGCTTCATCGATAACTCCTGTCCGCCGCGCTTCCTCAGCACTCTTGCCACCAAGTTCCAAAGCGGTTTCCGCGAATGATTTATGCTCTTGCCGTTGATGGGAGAAATCGGAAAAACTGTTCGATTTTTCGCTCATAGATTTCACGTTTTGTTCGCTTGACAAATACGTACTCCTGTTACTCTTAAAAACTTACTCGGACTAATGTTAATCCAACGAATTCAATTATTCCCCTAAGAGTTAACATTTTCAAAAATCGTTGCGATGCCCTGTCCGACACCAATGCACATTGTTGCAAGGCCATAGCGTGCCTGTCGCGCTCGCATATTGTGAATCAACGTGGTAGCGATTCTGGCACCACTTGCACCCAGGGGATGTCCTATCGCAATTGCACCACCAGAAATATTTACCCGTTCGATATCCATGTCAAGCATTTTGATGCAAGCAAGCGCCTGAGCTGCGAACGCTTCATTCAGTTCGATTAAATCAATATCTTCGAGCGATAACTCTGCTCTTTGAAGTGCTTTCTGCGTCGCGGGAACCGGTCCGGTTCCCATCACGCAGGGATCAACCCCAGCAATCGCCGTTGCCACGATTCGCGCAAGTGGTCGCAAGCCTAACTCATCGGCCGTATCCTCAGCCATTATTAACATTGCTGCGGCACCGTCGTTTAGGGGTGAACTATTCCCGGCAGTGACTGTGCCCATCCCAGGCATAAATGCCGGTTTCAATTTTTCAAGCGCTGCTTGATTGGTTTCTTTCCGGATAGATTGGTCGAAATCAAAAAGCGTTCGTTCACCTGCCTCATTTTTTCCCCAAACGGGCACGATTTCTTCCCGGAAATGTCCATCCGTTGTTGCTTTGGCAGCTAACTCATGACTGCGGAGCGCGAAATCATCTTGCGCTTTTCGTGAGATAGAATGCATTTGCGCAAGAAATTCGGCAGTGACTCCCATCATCAAAGCACCTTTGCTGGTACGTCTGTAAAGTTTTGGGTTTATGTCGAAGTCTTTGTCCATCGGAATATGATGCATATGCTCAACACCTCCGACAATCTGCACATCTTCAAACCCTGACATGATGGCATGCGCGCCTTGATTCACCGCTTGAAGACTGCTTCCACAGAGTCGATTGATTGTTACGCCACCAGTTTCCACAGGTAGACCTGATAACAATGCAATATTTCGCGCGACGCAAAAACCTTGTTCGCCCTGCTGTTGGGTGTTACCTATCAAACAATCTTCAATTTTTTCTGGCTTGACACCCGATTTTTTCACCAACTCTTCGACCACCGCAACCGCTAGATCATCCGCTCGAACATCGCGGAAAAAACCGGTTTCAGAGTGCGCGCGTCCCACAGGAGATCGCAAGCACTGCACAACAACTGCGCTTTTCACCTTTAAACCCCTTCCTGTTAAAGACCGGCTCTTGATGCCATCTTAATTCCCCATTCTATCTGTTCGCTTCGGAAAAAGGCCAACAGAATGCACATATTACACGATCTGGCGGAGTAAACTATTTGTTTGTTGTTCAAATGGTATAAATGTTAATTCCTAACTTTTGCCGTGCCCGATAATTTGCGCTCGCCGTAATAAAAATCTTGCGTAATAGGAAAGAGTCAATGCATTCGGCAGGGATCATTCTCTGTGGTGGAAAAAGTCAGCGGATGGGATCCGCAAAGGCACTCTTGCCGTTTGGCGATGAGGTGCTTCTTCAACGTATGACGCGGATTTTATTAGAGGTTTTACAACCGCTCATTGTCGTTGCATCGCCGGGACAATCTCTTCCTGATTTGACCGCAGGGATTGAGGTCGTATACGATCGGCAACCTAATTGCGGACCCCTTGAGGGATTGGCCACAGGTTTACGATCTGTTCCCACAAACATAGGCAGCGCGTTTGTCACCGGTTGTGATACACCGTTCATCACACCTCTGTTTGTGGAACGGATTCTCACTTTACTTGAGGACTATGCCGTCGCGGTTCCCAAAGCGGATGGTCGTTATCACCCTCTTTGCGCTGCATTTAACACAAATGCATTAACCCACATTGAGACAATGCTTGCCGCAGGCGAACGACGCATGGCACTTTTGATAGAATCCATCAGAAGACGTGAAGTGCATCAATCAGAGTGGAGTGATGTGGATCCACTCTCAAAATCCCTGTGCAATCTGAATACTCCTGAAGATTATGCGACCGCATTACGTGAGTTGCACCCATGACGAACGAAGAAAGCAAAAATATGCAAGATGAACTTTTGTTGCCGCTTCAACAGATCCGCTCCGCGAGGGAATATACGATTTCGTTAATCAATGATTTAAATCCGAATGAGTGGTATCAAATGCCCGCACCGCCGATTTCCCACATTGCATGGCAAGTGGGACACATCGCGATGGCACAATTTCGACTTTGCCTAGAACGCTTAAGGAATCTTCAACCGGGCGACTGGGATTTAATATCCAAAGATTTTCTTCGCACGTTTGCAAAAGGAACGGTTCCCATAGAAGATGCCGACAACTATCCGCAACCCAGTGAGGTCCTGGCAGTATTGAATCGGGTTCACGAGGCAGTATTGCAGGAAATTTCTGAGTACCAGGGAAGTGATCTTGATACTCCTTTCCGCAACCCGCATCCCATATTCAAAACCAAAAAAGAAGCCCTGCTTTTTTCTGCACAACACGAAATGCTGCACGCAGGTCAAATTGGAATGCTTCGCCGCCTGCTTGGAAAATCACCTGTCCGCTAGGTGATATATCTAGTCAGCTTTAGGAATCAAATCTACAAGCTCGCTATTAGCTCATGAGAATCCGATACGCTTGGTTCCTGGGAAAATTATCATCAGCTTCTTGTGTTGTGATTGTGAATATCACACTGTTAACAATCACAGGAAATAACCTTGCTGACTCTGGTGACGAGCGGTAAATCTTGTCGAAAGTCCATGTGCCTCATGGGCTTGATTAGGTCGTGGCTGCATAAAACAAGTTGCCAAGGCGCTCAATTACCGGACGTTGACGCCTCCATAGGTACCGCTAAAATGAGGGGGCACTTGGGAGTTTAGTCCGAACAGCGTGAGAGTCGGACGGTGCCAAGAGACTTTATTTTGAGGGATTTGATTGATGCCAGAAGGTACGATTAAGCGTCTGACAGACAAAGGTTACGGGTTCATTGACACGGGTGGAGGCCCTGGTACCGACATGTTTTTTCACTCGTCCAATGTGGATGGCACCACATTTGACGAGTTGGCCGAAGGGCAACGTGTATCTTACACAGAAGGTACGGGTCCCAAGGGTCCACGTGCGGAAAACGTCACACCAGTTTAGTGATCAGTAGTTCCCCACAACCTCGTGGGGTAAAATCATGGCGTTCAAGAGCGCGGGGTTTGCTTTCTCGGCAACCCCGCTTCTCGAGTCCTGCGAATTCGTTATTTGCTCATTGGATGATGGCTCGATTTGTGTCACTACACTGTCCTGCGCAATGATATTTATATCCCTTCAGTCAGGCAGCAATGGCAATTGTTTTTACGTAGAGACAGCAACGACTCGTTTACTGTTCGACGCAGGAATTTCCGCACGCCAAGCCAGTCAACGGCTTGCGGCGACTGGTAGAGAAATCAAAGCAGTAGATGCTCTTTTTATTTCTCACGATCATAGCGATCACACACGAGCGATGGGAACTTATCACAGGAAATTTGATGTTCCTGTATACGCGACAGAGCAAACACTCAATGCGATCCATCGTCGTTCCCGGCAAGGAAATTTGCGCAAAGTACATACTTTTCAATCGGGCACAACTGTTCGTTTTGGTGGAGTAAATATTGAGTCGATTTGCACACCACATGATGGTGTAGATGGGGTTGCGTTCATTATTGATGATGACCGTTGTCGTCTTGGTATTTTTACGGATCTTGGTCATGTCTTTTCGGGACTAGCTGAAATCCTAGCCACTCTTGATGCGGTTGTTATCGAGAGTAACTACGATTCGCAGATGCTCGAAGACGGTCCTTATCCATTTGATTTGAAACAGAGAATTCGAGGTCCTGGGGGACATATCTCGAACCGCGAGTCAGCAGAACTTTTGGCCCAACTGAATCTTAACAATCTGCAGTGGGCTTGCTTGGCGCATCTTTCAGAGAAGAATAATCATCCTCAAGTTGCGCTGAGAACACATCGGAAAATAGTTGGAAATACCTTGCCTCTGTATGTTGCTGATCGCGATCGGCAGAGCGAGTGCTTACATATTTTACCTTCGGTTTCATAGATTCGAAATTGAAATTTTGAAACCAGAATTAAAGACATTCGATTGACAACAGGCGTGTAGCGAACCAGATACTATTGATGCGTTTTTCTTCCCTTATTTTCGATTTAGACGGGACCTTGCTTGATACAGTCGACGATATCGGTACCGCTGCCAACACTGTTTTGGAGGAATTGGGTTACCCATCTCACCCACTCCCTGCCTTCCAAAAATTTGTAGGATCCGGAGTTGCTGTGCTCTTTCGGCGAGCCATTCCAGGAGATAATCCAAGCCAAAATGAAATAGAACATTGTGTTGCTCGATTTCAGCAGGTCTATGCATCATGCTGGAACCACGCTAGTAAGCCATATGAAGGAATTTTGGAATTCTTAGAGAAGTTATCAATCTCTCAATGTAAGTTAGCAATTCTTTCCAATAAACCTGATGTATTCACAAAAAAATGCGTGTCGCATTACTTTTCGTCTTATGACTTTGATCCCGTTTTTGGTCAAAGGTCAAACGTAGCACGCAAACCAGACCCTCAGGCAGTTTGGGAAATTATGCAACAGCATCAATCGTCTCCCGAACAGACAATATTTGTCGGAGACTCAGAAATTGATGTGCAAACAGCGCAGAACGCAGGGGTTTTTTCGGTCGGGGTCGGATGGGGTTATCGTGGATCTGAAGTACTACTAGCTCAGGGCGTTGATTTAATTGTCGAACATCCGTCCGACTTAACTGCTTTTTTAGACGGCCAGATCTAGATAGATTCGCTGCTGGCAGTGGTCTTGCCATTCTCGAATCATGATTGATTCTTCTGGAGAGTTGCACCAGAAATTGTGGTATCTTGTGTCGATCAAACACCGTCATTGAAGATATCATCGGCTTGCTGATCGACAACGATCGTCCAGGAATATCATGAAACTGACCGCAAAAATTGTATCGATCTTCTTCATCGGTATTCTTGTCGTATCTGCCATTTTTGCATGGATTGCGATCCGCTGGGAAGAACGAGACTTTTATCAGAAGGCAGATCAGCAAGCGAAGCAGATGGGGACTTCATTGCAGGAGAAAATTGTGTTGGCCTGGAATGAGGATCGCGAAGAGGGCGTATTTCGATTTATCCGCAAGGTAAGTGAAGAAGATCAGGATTGGGAGCTGAAGTGGTTCTGGATTCAGCCGAATCATTCTTTACCGGACCGTACGCAGGGGGGGCGATTTTGTCATTACCAAGCCATTGTTTTAGATGGGGAGCGGAGTGGCCAATTAGAAATTTCTCAGACGCTAGATGAACTAGAAGAGAATAAGCGCAATGCAATTAAGAAAATTTTACTTTTTTCCGCCGCACAAGTAATAGTTTCCGGATTAATTCTCACGCTATTTGGGATTCGATTTATCGGTCGACCCATTAGAAAACTCATAGAGCAAACGCGTTCGATTGGATCCGGAGACCTTACCACATCGGTTTCGTTAAATAGTAATGACGAATTGGGTGAATTGGCATCGAAGTTAAATACGATGTGTACGGAGTTGTCTGCATCAAAAAACAAAGTGCACGAGGAGGCGGCGGCCCGAGTGGAGGCTGTTGAGCAATTACGTCATGCCGATCGCCTCCGTACCGTGGGTCGCCTCGCCTCTGGGTTAGCCCACGAGTTAGGTACACCTTTGAATGTTGTGTCTGGCCGGGCAAGTTTGATTGGTTCTGGAAAACTCGCTGACGCAGAGATCATCGAAAGCGCTAAGACAATTCGCAAGGAGGCGGACAGAATGACAGGAATCCTTCGCCAACTCTTAGACTTTGCCCGTCGCAGTCCGCCCCAAACTCAAGCGACCGATTTGAATCAAGTGGTTAGCAGCACCATTGAACTGCTCGCATCTCTGGCTGAAAACAATCATGTGCAACTGCAACTAATTTCACCGCAAGCGACATTTCCAATTCACGTGGATCCGGAGCAGTTTAGACAAGTGATCTCGAATTTAGTAATGAATGCTGTGCAATCCATGCCTCAAGGTGGGGTGGTGCGGGTGGAATTGGAAAAAAAACAATCCACAGAAATCAAGGCGCACTCGTTAGGACCAGAGCAAGCTTTAAAACCAAATGCGACCTATTATTGCCTGATCGTAAAGGATGAAGGGTCTGGCATCGATCGAGAGAATATGGAGCATATTTTTGAACCTTTTTTCACAACCAAAGGAGTTGGTGAGGGAACAGGTTTAGGGCTGTCGATTTCGTATGGCATTATCAAGGAGCATGACGGCTGGATAGATGTTGATAGTGTCCCCGGGGAAGGCACCTGTTTTTCCGTTTATATTCCGGCAAAGGGGTGACCGTGACAGGCAAAATTTTGATTGTGGACGATGAACAGCCGATGTGTGAATTACTAGAGGCGGACTTACGCCTGCGTAATTTTGAGCCAGAGTGGTACACCTCGGCCGCCGATGCGGTACAGGCAGTAAATCGACAAGACTACGATGTTGTGCTGACTGATTTGAATATGCCCGGCACTAACGGCATTCAATTGTGTGAGCATATTGTGACTAATCGTCCCGACATTCCGGTTGTGATGATGACTGCCTTCGGTAGTCTAGAGTCAGCTGTCGAGGCAATCCGCGCAGGAGCTTACGATTTTGTCACCAAGCCCATTGAAATGGATTTGCTCAATGTGACACTTTCTCGAGCGATCAAGCATCGACAGCTAGAAGAAAAAATTAAGTATCTTAGCGAGGCCGTTGAGCGGACCGAACGATTCGGTGATATTCTCGGCACCAGTCCACCGATGCAAGAACTCTTTGACCAACTCCAGCGGATCGCTGATTCGGAAACCTCGGTACTGATCACTGGAGAGAGCGGAACTGGTAAAGAACTTGTCGCACGCGCGATCCACCGAAAAAGCCGCAGAGGAAAAAATCCTTTTGTCGCCGTGAATTGTGCTGCCTTACCAGATGCACTGTTGGAAAGTGAATTATTTGGGCATGCCGCTGGTGCCTTTACTGACGCGCGGGGCGAACGCAAAGGATTGTTATTGCAGGCAGAAGGCGGGACCTTGTTGCTCGACGAAGTCGGTGAAATGCCACTAACAGTCCAACCAAAATTATTGCGTGCCCTTGAGGAAAATCGGATGCGTCCCGTTGGAAGTGATAATGAAATACCTTTTGACGTACGAATTGTCACGGCAACCAATCGGGATCTTGAGACCGCTATTGAAGAGGGACGATTCCGAGAAGACCTGTATTTCCGAATTAACGTAATTCAATGTGATGTGCCACCACTGCGTTCACGTGGTACAGACACACTTCTCTTAGCGCAAAAGTTTTTGAAAACATTCGCAGATCGATCAGGTAAAAAAGTGACCGATCTATCAAAAGGGGTTGCCGAAAAATTACTTTCTTATACCTGGCCAGGCAATGTACGAGAATTGCGAAACGTGATCGAACGAGCTGTGGCACTCACGCGGTATGATCGTTTAGGGGTGGAAGATCTCCCGGAGAAAATACGTGATTTTCAAAGTTCCCATGTTTTTATCGGTGGTGAAGATCCCACTGAGATGGTTCCCCTGGAAGAGATCGAGAGACGCTATATCCTTCATGTTCTCGGATCCGTGGGGAGCAACAAAACAATGGCAGCCCGCATTCTGGGTCGTGATCGCAAAACTCTTTACCGCAAGCTTCAACAATATCGGCTAGGATCGAACGAAGCGATTACAGATGCCTCCCCAGAGGAAGAGTCGGATAAACCGTCGCATTAGTTTGATCACGTTATGACAACCTGATAATTGTTGTGGCTGTGTGAGCTGTGCGAATGGGGCGGCTTTCCCCGAAAAAGGACGCTATGAGGCATTCTGCCCCGGTCGATTTTAAGACCGATTCTTACCCGATTTTTGTATCGTCTTTTGCAGTATGACATTGCGCTTCATTTAGAAATTATTTGTCACACGGCACGCTCCTTGCTTCTTTAATTCTCCGGTTTTCGGGGACCCGCTCAAGGCGAGCGGAAATCCCGAAAAGGTTTTCCGACGTTTTTGAAGATAGGAGATTCGTGCCATGTCTTCGTCAACACTTATCAGAGAAGAATCTAGTTGCGTTCAAAATGATTATCGGCAGATGACCGACGAGCAGTTGTTGCTTTCGTATCGTTGCACCGGAAACGAAATGCACTTCACAGAACTGGAGCATCGATATCGCCAACCGCTACTCTGTTTCCTCCGACGTCAAATCGGCAACGAGTCCATTGCCGAAGATGTACTCCAAGCAACATTCATGCAGCTGCATCTTAAGTGTGGTCAGTTTGAAGAGGGCCGTAAAGTACGCCCGTGGTTGTATCGAATCGCGATGAATCAGGCGATCGATAGCAAAAGACGTAATCGTCGACATGAGAATGTTAGCCTCAATCAGTCTACGAGTTCTGTAGATGGTCAAAGTTACGAACTCGTGGAGATGGTCCGTGGAGAGTGTCCGCTACCTGAGGAAACCTTGCAGGTCGACGAGCAGCGACAATCCGTGCGAGAAGCTGTCGGAAGTCTTCCACAATCGTTGCAAACCATCGTATCACTTGTTTTTTTCCAAGGACTTAAATACCGCGAAGCGGCAGAAACACTGTCGATACCGGTTGGCACTCTGAAGAGTCGTATGCACTCAGCCCTTTTGCAGTTGCGTTCGGAGTGGCCAGAGTTGCAGTTTTCCGAGGCAGCGTAGATCAGCACTGCAACTGAAGAGAGCGTTCTGAAATCAATTGCAAAAAGAGAGCGAGGGCCGGGATGTTTCAAGAGAATAAATCGAATCTAGCTGAACCGCCCTCTCATGATGGGCAGACCAAGGAAGATTCATCGGTGCGCAAGGGGGAGAAGGTGAAACATAAGGTACCGAATCACCTGATTGAGGATAATCCAGTTCGGCTTTATCTAATGCAGATGAGTTCCTTCCCGATGCTCTCCCGAGAGGAAGAGTTATCTGCGGCACGCCAGATTGAAATTTCACGACGTCGATATCGCCGTGAGATGCTCGGTAACTACTATATGATTCTCGGTGCCATGAAGGTTTTAGATAGCATCGAGCATGGAAATTTAAGAGTCGATCGAACACTCGATTTTTCTGTTTCTGATAAAGAGAAACGGAAAAAAATCGAAAAGAAAATGTATCCAAACCTAAAAACTCTTCGCAGGCTTGTGGAAAGAATGCCGGAAGATTTCCGTTTGGCAGTCAGTCGAAAATCAACCGCGGAGGAAAAGCACGCCGCTTGGCAGCGACTAACTCGAAAACGTAAAAAGGCAATGCGCTTGATCGAGGAACTCCAAATTCGTATTGAAAGAATAGAACCGCTGCTGAATGAACTGATGTGCATCAGCCAAGAAATGAATTGGCTTAAACAAAAGAGTCCGCATGATTCCGAATGGAATCAAGATCGCAGTGTTTTATGTCGGTTGATGCTCAGCACGTTGGAGTCTCCGGCAACGTTGAATCGTCGACTCGCACGAATTTCAGAATATCAGAAGTCATATAATCTCGCGAAGCGTTCGCTAGTTGCCGGAAATCTACGTTTGGTTGTTTCAGTCGCAAAGAAATATTGTAATCGCGGTCTGAGCATCATGGATCTAATCCAGGAGGGAAATGCAGGCCTTATCCGAGCGGCAGAAAAATTTGAACACAAGCGAGGTTATAAGTTTTCTACGTACGCGGTGTGGTGGATTAAGCAGGCGATTACTCGCGCTATTGCAGATCAAAGCCGCACGATTCGAATCCCAGTTCACGCCATTGGCAAAATGCGATTAATTCAGGATCGAGTTCGTGAACTCGTACAGCATTTAGGAAGAGAGCCAAGCCTTGAAGAAACCGCAGAAGCGACGCAACTGAATATTACTGACGTTCGATCACTAACGCGAATGCGGCAACCATTATTGTCGCTTGACCATTCGGCGAGTTCCTCTGAAGAAGTGCGGTTTGGAGAAGCACTGCAAGATGATCATGCGGTTGATCAAATAGAATTTATGCAACACGATCACTTGCGGGAAAGATTAGACGATGCAATGCGTGTGTTGGATAGTCGAGAGCGTGAAATCTTGCGATTGCGATATGGATTAGCTGATGGCTCGTCCAAAACACTTGATGAAGTAGGAAAAATATTCTCCGTTTCTCGAGAACGAATCCGGCAAATCGAGTGTCGCGCAATGGATAAACTGAAAGAACCTGAGCAAACACGAAGACTGAAAGATTTTTTGGGTGACCAGATTGTCAATGAGGCCGAAGACGATCTAGGAGTGGCGTGATGATTTCACTTGATCATCGTTTTCGTAAAGGGGATTCTCCCCAAGTGATTTGGCCTCGATGCTTTCGCTATACGCCCCTTGGTACACTTTTACCACGGCGTATTTTCCTGGCCGAACCGGATTGTGAAAAAGCCTCGGCACGCGGACACCTCTTAGAACGTTACGGGTATGAAGTACTCTCGTGCTGCGACACTTTATCGATAAGCAAGTGTTTTGAGGGGATGGCACAGTATGCGAATTGTCGAAAGTTTGTGAATCTCATTATGTGTGACGTCAGCGTGTTGGATGAAACGATTACAGGATTTATTCAAACAGGGCAAACCAACCCCGAATTTCCTCCGCTACTCTTGCTATCAGATTCCAGTGCCCCTGATCTCCAACACCATAGAGATCGGATCAATTATCAAGGAACGCTGCGAGGCGAGATCAATGCCCATGAGCAAGTCCTGCTCGTTCGCCAATGGGCCCCCTATTCCGGTTGATGAAAGCAGGATTTTTCGGACCTTGCTAGCTATGTGAAATTGTAACGATCACATAGATAAGGAATTTCCGCCGCTTTTTGTCGATTTTCTCGATTCTGCCGAGCATATCGAATCTATTGTCACGAAAAGTGTGATTATTCCGATACTGCAAATCGTAGGACTTCTGCCGATTGTATTGGCCGAGGCTGAATCGAGCAGAACCATCCTCGACGATCATTCCTCTGACCAGACTGCTTACGCATGCCAAATTCTCAAACCAGTCCATCTGCAAAATGTCGAGTTGGCGCGCGTACGGAAAGTAATCGTTTAAAACTTTCGATATTGCTGTGTCTTATTACCCTGCTCTGTTCTGCCTCGGGATGTACCCGATTCGGTGGTTCTAGTCTGATTGATTGGTGGCGTAATGGTTTTAAAGTTGGGCCTAACTATGGTCGTCCGGCGGCGATTATTGCGGACGATTGGATTGAGGCTGAAAGTCATCATGTACAAACTGATCCGATTGAAGATGTGTTCTGGTGGACGCGCCTTGAAGATCCCTGTCTTGACCAATTAATCACACTCGCAAGCCAACAAAATTTGACGCTTCAGTCAACCGGAATGCGTATTTTGGAAGCTCGTGCGATACGTGGAGTTGCTGTGGGATCAATCTTTCCGCAACGTCAAACTTTTGGCGGCCAATATTTAACGACTTTGCAAAGCCTTAATCAGGGTCTTGCGCTACCGACTCTAAGTGACTTTGATTTGCCCCGTGATTGGCAAAACTTTGACGGTATGTTTGGCCTGGGGTGGGAAATTGATGTCTGGGGTCGGTATCGAAGAAATATAGAATCAGCGACGGCCGATTTTGAAATGACTGTGGAAGATTATGACGGAATTCTTGTGAGTTTACTCGCTGAAGTAGCTACCAATTATGTTCAGTTACGGACCTATCAGCAACGACTCATTTACGCTCGTGATAATGTTGCCGCACAAGAAGGGTCCTTGCGAATTGCCACTGTACGATTCGAAGCGGGTGAGACAGATAAGCTTGACGTCACTCAGGCAAAGTCTAATCTCGAGAGCACTAAATCTCTGATTCCGACATTGGAAATTGGAGTACGTCAGGCAGAAAATGCCATTTGTGTGCTGCTCGGAATGCCACCCCAGAACCTCGATCAGTTGATACCGGATCGTAAAACACCAATTCCTCATGTTCCTGCAGATGTCAATTTGGGAACACCCGCAGATCTGATTCGGCGACGGCCCGACCTAAGAGCGCTTGAGCGAGCTGCGGCCTCTGCTAGTGCGAGAATTGGCGTGGTGGCTTCGAGTTTATACCCGAGCTTTGCAATCGATGGAACTATTGGGGTATCGGCACGCAATTGGAGTTCGCTTTGGGAATCCAATAGCATCGGCGGAACCTTTGATCCGCGGTTTGATTGGAAAATTTTAAACTATGGCAGAATCATGAATGAAATTGCCGCGCAAGACGCGGTTTTTCAAGAGCGGGCTGTGGAATATCAACAGCAGATTCTCAACGCAAACAAAGAGGTCGAGGATGCACTGATTGCATATTTAAAAAACCAACAGCAGGTAAAAATTTTGCTCGATGGCACAAATGCATATAAAGAATCGGTACGGCTTGCCACGCTCAAATACAAAGCGGGTGAGACAGACTTCAACCAAGTCTTTCTCTTGCAGTCTGACTTGACAAAAATTCAGGACAAACTCGCTCAGGCGGAGGGCTCGGTAGCAACTAGTTTGGTAGGCATCTATCGAGCTCTCGGTTCCGGTTGGCAGATTCGTTTGCGGGAACAGCCAGCGCTCGCTGCCCCGGAGATGGTCGAAGACTTGCCTCAACCCCCGGCTGAAGATTTGGGATTCAATGAAGAATTTTCCAAGATAGAAACGTCTTTCCTCAAACCACCCAAACCCACCGAAAATTTGATTGCAGAACCAAGAAAAGACGTTTCCGAGATTGCCACTGTCGACCGAATTATTAAGAATCAGCTAATCGGCGAGCAAAAATCCATCAGGAATTTATCCAACAAAGTTCTGGCAAGAAGTTCGTTCAGAGAGAATATGGTTCTCGACAGTAACTTGCAGATTCGCAAAGTTACTGAGCTCGTGGAATAAGTCTTGAGCGGTCGCGATCGCCGAGGGTCACGCGGCTCCGCTCTTGAGACGCCTTTGTCGATTCTTTTAGAATCCACAATTGCTAACGGGTGCTAACGGGATTAAGCGCTGGCCCGCTCTCTCAATTCGCTGCCCAGCATCACCCAATACCATCCGTTGAAGATCATTTCGATGCCGATAAATAGGCCGATAATGACTTCACCTGTATCGGGCCAACCTTTATAGATCATGATCCCCAGCAGAATGGCGACCATCCCGCTTAAAAGTGCCCAACCCCAACCGGGAAATTGAATGGAAAGCGCAGCTGCAATTCGAAAAATTCCACTCACGATGAAAAACGCAGCGATCAATGCACTGAGAATCAACACTGCGTGCTCTCGGTCGTCCACCATGAATAGTCCGACGACCACATAAATAATACCAATCAGGAGATTCAGTAAAAATCCACTCCATTTTCCTGCCCATAAGGCGTTTACGATTTGGACCACGCCACCAGCAATAATTAATACACCAAAAAGCACCACAGCGGCCTGCGATGCAAACCAGCAGTAAAGCACAGAAATCAGTCCTAAAATCATCAACACAACGCCAAGCGTACTGAACCATTTCCACTCGTCCTGCAAATGATAAAGTTCGTGTGTGTCGTCTGCTTGATCCCTTGCGGGTGCTCGTTTAGCCATGGATTGATCTCCTTCGAAGGTGAAATGTAAATGCTGATAACGACCCGCCAAAGCAAAGCCGCCCTCGAAGTGTTCCTACAGCGAGCGGAAAGCGTGTCAGATCAAGTCCTAAGTTCGTGTTTTGAATGCTCTTCCATCCTGATTACCGAAATTTAGAAAAACAAGTGTAGCGTGACCATTTGACAGTTTTTTTGGCAGAATATTATGTAAAACAGCATTTTTTCGAGTCGCTATGATGCAGCTATTTTAAAAATGAATCACTTTCTTCAGGCTTGCGTTCATAGAATCGCTTGCAATCGTATATTGCTGCTTCTTTTTGAGGAGCACATCTCTTAGAATCGGCAACCAGTTTACTCTGCTTACGAGTGCTTTCATTTTTTCAAAGGTGATTATCCGAAGAAAGTCATCGACAGGATTTTTACATGGAACAAATTACCAGCGGCCGATCCTCTCGAGGAGTCACCGTTCTTTACGCGGTTGCGGCGCTGGTGATCGTGATCTGGGGCATGCGCGAAGCGGCACCGCTGCTTGTTGAAATACTTCTCTCGGTGTTTATCGCGATTGTCTGTGCCCCGAGTCTTTATTGGTTGCAGCGCAAAGGACTTCCTGCCTGGCTTTCTCTTGTCGTCGTGATAACCGTAATGCTCTTAGTTGCCTTTGGTTTCATCGTGCTCATGGGGTCTTCAATTTCGAGCTTCTCCGCCAACTTGGGCCAATATAAAAAGAGTCTAACAACAACATTTCAAAGCGTCCTCAATTTTCTTGACGATACCCACCTTGTAGAAAAGCTGGAAAAGGTAACTGGACAGGATATCGTAACATCGATCGGTAATTCCCTTGATGTGAATAAAGCAGTACAGTTTGCCGGAAATACGGTAAGTGAATTAGGCGCTGCCTTTGGTAGCGCATTCATGATTGCACTGACTACGATTTTTATCCTTTTGGAGGCATCGGGATTTCATAAAAAACTCACCGCGATGGCAGGCCCCGCTGCAGAAAAATCGCGTTCAAATTTTGACCGCATCGTAAACGACGTCCGCCATTACTTGGTGCTCAAGACATGGATGTGTCTTTTGACGGGTGTACTCACGGGTCTATTTCTTTATTTAATGGGACTCGACTATCCTTTTCTCTGGGGCACGCTTGCATTTCTTTTAAACTATATTCCGAACATCGGATCGATCATCGCAGCTGTGCCAACCGTGCTATTGGGGTTAGTCCAATTCGGCTGGGAGGGTGCTATTGGAATCATTGTCGGCTATTTAATCATCAACGGCTTAGTGGGTAATTTCTTAGAACCAAAGATTTTTGGGCAAGGACTTGGACTATCAACACTCGTTATCTTCCTTGCTTTGATTTTTTGGGGATGGATTTTAGGGCCGGTTGGAATGGTGCTCTCCGCTCCTTTGACAATGGTGGTGAAAATTGCCGCCGAGAGCCAAACCGATACCCGCTGGCTTGCAATTCTTTTGAGTTCAGATGCGAGCTTACGGAACGATTCAGACTAAGGTTTTGAACGCAAGCAGATTCAGTGTGATCCCTCCCACTAGTTGCCGCCAGAAATCGGTTCCCTCGAAAGAATCTCGTCCCTGTATCTCTTAACCAAAGGGATTTTGCTCCTCTTCCGGAGTAACTGGTTCGATTTTTTGTGGCACTTTTTCGTCAGCCGGTTTTTTTGACGTTCCGCCGCTTGGCGGAGTTCCCGACGGTTCATAAAAATCATCCGGTGTATCAAGATCACTTTTGTTCAGTGGGTCGATAATCCGCCCCCCCGGCCGCACGACAACCAACTTAACTTGGTTAATGTAGAGGTAGTAAGTCATCCCTGTTTCGCTGTAGACAAGATAATCGCGTCCAATCGCCTCGACTTTTTTGATATTTCCCCAATCTGAGATGACGCACCCGGTTTGTTCCCATTGAACGTTGATGAACTGACCAACTTCAAGTGCGGAGAAAACCGGATGTTTTGGATTGACCTCCCGAAAATTTTGCGCGCCAAGACCAACAAACATCAGCCCGATGACAAGGGTGAGAACACCGACACGTTTTTTACTAAAAGCCATAATTTTTTCCTTAAATTGGGACATTGTCTCAGGAAATTGTTTCGATGATGTTTAACACATTCGGATAAGTCGACAGGTAATCACGCGATTACCAGCGACTACCTCGAACTAGAAATTTTGCCTCGCGGGTAGGAGTAGGCACGATAGTCGGGGGGGCATAATTGACTCCCACGATATCGTTCTAGCGAGAGATCTGCTATCGCAGCCGATATGAGGGAGTCGATGATATGGCGGATAGGATGGCGAGATTCGAACACATTCGTTTTGTCTCAATCGCTGCCAACTGTGAACAGACCTACACTCCGGGGCCGGTGGGTTTGTGACGGTAAACATGGTCCTATGGCCGTAAAATCCGGATGCGGGCCTCCAAGGCTCGGGAAATGGCGAGTTTGATTTGGTATAAACTGTTATCCAATAATATCTTATGGATACTGAAAGGCTGCTGTTTGGGAAAAGGGTAAGAGTTGGTAAAAATCGCCTGATTATGCCCGCATGACCTCATTTTACGAGATATTGTAGTAATGTCTGTTGCGCCCTAATAAAATGGACATTCACGGGCCGGTTCCATTACCGTCAGTGTAGTTCGCTTCAGGGGTGCAGCGAATGCACGCGAGAGGCGTTGAAGCGACACATGAAAATGGGTTGTTTTTCACCAAATTACCTAAGGATAGGGATCGGAGCCTTTGTCATGATCAATCGTTTGGCGATTTGCGCCGCGACTTTTTACATTTTTTCTGGAATCGTCACCGCGGTAGGTGCGGATCCCATGCTGGTCACTGGTGGCACCACCAAGCTCGATACATACGAGAAGGATGGCGTCGACTTTTTCGCGCTGAGCATCCAGCCCAAGGCCGATGATATTGTTGGATTGACGACCGATGTTGTGGTGCTGTTTGATACCTCAGCCAGCCAAAGCGGTGAGTACCGTACAGCGGCTCTGGAAACACTCCAGGGTTTTCTAAAATCATTAGGTCAAAACAACACCGTCAAATTGGTTGCTGTTGATGTTGACGCCAATACACTGACCGACACGTTCCTTGCGCCCCAAAGTTCACAAATGCAGGATGCATTTGTAAAGCTCGATCGTCGCGTCCCGCTTGGTTCGACCAATATGGCCAAGGCGATCCGGGCAGCCACTGAGAGCTTCAATGAACCAGGCTCGAACCGGCGTGCCATTCTGTATATCGGCGACGGATTGAGTGCCGCAAAAACGACTACGACCCCTGCGTTTCAGGCCGAAGTTGCCGAATGTATAAGAAAACAAATTCCGATCAATAGCTATGCCATTGGACCCAACACCGACGCTTTGTTTTTGGCTAGTCTGGCAAATCAGACCGGAGGACGTTTGCTCACTGATGGTTCATCCATCACCCCTAAAATCGCTTCAAATCTTCTAGTTGATGCAGTTCTGGGAACGGTAATTTGGCCGGAGTCGGCTCAGGTAAACTGGCCGGAAGGTGTCACCGTTTATCCAGCGCCGTTGCAGCCACTTCGCACAGACCGTGACAATATCGTCGTGGGAAAAGGTAAAGCAATTTCCGGCGCTAGTCTTAACTTTCCCGGTCGAGTGGGTGATCAATCGGTGAAATTGGAATTCAAGATTCCGGAATCGGCGCCCAACGATGCAAACAGCTATTTGCCACACCTTGTCAAGATGGCCAGTGAACCCGGAAATTATCTGCCAACATTGGGAACTCAAGGTCTTGGGAAAATTCGTGATCTGGTGGCACGGAATGTCGAGTCGCTAAATCGACTTGCCGAGTCTGCCCAGGCTATGGGCGACTCCGATGCCGCGCGACGGATTTCCTCACGTGCGAGTGCACTGGATCCGGAAGATCCGCAAGCGAACCGCGGAGTCGATGCCAAGCCAAGCGAGACGGCGAAGGATTCAGAAATCCCCGCGTCGACACAGACCGGTCTGCTCGAGGACTATATTGCCTCCTCTGGTGACGGAATCAGTAAAGTGGAAGACCGGCAGAAAGTTGTTACCGGGGCAATAAAAGCGGATGTTGCGGTTGAACTGGAAAAGGCAAATCGCTTAATGGATAGTGACCCGACTTCAGTGGAAGCACAACTGAAACTGGTGCTGCAAAACGTTGGTCAGGCAACGGATGTCGATCCGGATGTTCGCATGCAGTTGGAAAATAAATTACGGTCGGCCATTCGTTTGGCGAGTATTCGAAAACAAGAACGGGAAAAAGAAATTCGTGAACAACAACAAGTTTTAGCACAGCGAGAGGATCGCGAGCGACGCATTGAAGATTTGGAGCGTGACGAAGAAAAAATAACCCAATTGATGGCACGGTTTGACTCTTTAATGAAAGAAGATCGGTATCAGGACGCAGAGCAGGTGATCGTTGAGGTTGACGAGGCCACAGAACAAAATCCTATTCTTGCAGATCCTACTTTTGTTTCTGCGAGTCGAAACGCACACAACGCGATGATGTATTACGAATATATGAGAACGGTTGAAAGTGCCAATCGAATGCGTGCGAGGGCATTTTTAGATGTAGAGCAAAAAGCTATCCCGATGCCGGATGATCCCCCAATCACGTATCCCGATGGTGAGCTCTGGCGGGAGATGACACTGCGACGGCAGAAATATGCATCGGTTGACCTGCAGGATCGGTCAACGGCAGAAAAAAATATCACCAAGGCGCTTGATTCTCCTGTCCCACCGGGGGGCGGTGTCCTGGAGTTTGATGAGCAACCACTCGACATCGTACTGGAGACGCTCCAGGATTCTTTTGCAGACACAAACTATCCGATCAATATTGTGTTGGATACCCAATCTCTGAATGAGATTATTGATACCGACAATCCACCGGTGGTCACGATCAAAGTGAGTGGCATTTCATTGCGCTCTGCCTTGCGACTCATCCTGCGAAGGATTGAGGAACAATTGACTTACACCATCCGGGATGAGGTGTTATTGATTACCACCAAAGAAGATTCTGCCGAGCAATTAATCACCAAAGTTTATCCTGTTGCAGATCTTGTGTTGCCGATCGTGCTGGGCACGCAGACTGGTGTGGGTGGCTTCGGTAGCAACACCGGCGGCCAAGGCATGATGGGCTTCGGCGGCATGGGCGGAGGGATGTCTGCTGGCATGGGCGGTATGGGCGGCGGCATGGGCGGCATGGGCGGTATGGGTGGCATGGGGATGGGTGGTGGCGGCATGGGCGGTGGCATGGGTGGCGGCGGCATGGGCGGTGGAATGTTCAGCGACCACCGACTGAAAACTGATGTCCGCTGGATTACAAAAAGCCGGACAGGAATCAATGTTTATCAATTCCGGTATGCGGGAGGTGGTCCTCTCTTTCAGGGAGTTCTCGCCCAGGAGTTGATTGATACGCATCCGGATGCGGTCGTAACGATGCCAGGCGGCTATTACGGCGTGTTATACGAACGGATTGACGTCGACTTTATTCAGCTGCCAGAACCTGGTAGCTCAGATGGTACTGAAAAGAAATCGCTAGAGAGTGAAAGCATAATTCTTCAATAGTTGAAGTCTGTAAACCGATTTGATTCTGGTCAAAGAAAAGAGATTCTTAGCGTTAGAACATAATCACTACGATAGCTTTCACGATCATTCAAATTACAGGAAATCGGAGTGGAGAAAAAGGTGATGCAAAAAAAGAGCCTAGTGCAAAAACTAAACGGAGCACAAAAATTCTTCGTGGTGCCCGTTGCCGTGCTGATTGCTACGGTATATGCCGCCTCCGCTGCGCCCAAAAAGTCTGCACCCCCGGTGATTCAAGTCGCCGAAAAGAAGACACCAAGCCTCTTTGCTCCAACGACTCCAAGTCGCACAT
>JAYYJN010000131.1:0-5334 GCA_036146215.1 Planctomycetota bacterium | reverse complement strand
ATCATGGTCTTCGGCACCGCACAACTGTGCCAGCAATTCGCCCTGGCTCTGGTGATCTATACCGGTTCGCAAATGGACAGCGTGATGCTGATGCTGCCATCGCTGGTCTATGTGCTCTGCATCTCAGCCGGGGTGCACATTGCCAACTATTATCGCGATGCGATCCGTCACGGCGGTTTAGAGGGCGCGCCGGTGCAAGCGATCCGCGAAGCCTGGGGCCCCTGCTGGCTCTCGGCAGCGACGACATCCGTCGGTTTGCTCTCTCTGGTGGTGAGTCTGATCGTGCCGATTCGCAAGTTCGGCGGCTATGCGGCGGCTGCCGTGCTGGCCGGCACAGGAATTATGATTCTGTTACTGCCGGCACTCTTAGCAGAATTTCCACAGCGCAAATGGGCCGAGCGACTGAGATCACACCAGCATGCCAAACTATTGGATCGCTTCTGGCAGCGGTTGCTCGGGGTCGTTGGCCGCTCGCACGCGGTGATTGTGATTTTAGCCATCATCGGTGTGGTGGCCGCTGGCATTGGAGTGACGCGGCTGCATGCCACGGCACGCTTGCACAATCTGTTTCGGGGCGAAGCGAAAATACTTACCGATTATGACTGGTTGGAAGGCAACGTTGGTCCGCTTGTGCCAATCGAAGTCGTCGTCCGGCTTCCGCGCGATGCCGCCCTGTCGCTGCTTGAGCGATTTCAACTGATCGAAACCGTGCGGCTCGGGGTGCAGCGCGTTGAAGGAATCGATGCGACTATCTCGGCAGCGACCTTTGCACCGCCCCTGCCGACCCGGTCGGGCGCCGGTTGGCGGCAGGCGGCGCGGCGGGCCGTGTTTGAGAAAAAACTAAGCGGTAACCTCCAGCCGTTTATCGATACCGGATATGTGAAAGAGGATGGTGATGAGCAACTTTGGCGAGTCAGTGCCCGGGTGCGAGCCACCGAGAACCATGACTACGGGGTGTTGCTCGCCGAACTGCAAAACCGCATCGATCCGATTCTTACGCACTATCAAAAAAAGATCCCTGCTGTCTCGGCCATGTACTGCGGTGGCGTGCCGCTGGTCCACAAAGCGCAGCATCAATTAATGGATGACCTGATCCACAGTTTTCTGGTCGCCTTCGGCATTATTGCCCTGATCATGACGCTCGTGCTGCGGAGCGTGCGCGCGGGTTTGGTTTCGATGATCCCCAACGTCTTCCCGGCGCTGGTCGTCTTCGGCATGATGGGCTGGGCCGGATTTGAGATCGAAGTGGGCTCAATGCTCACTGCGACCGCGGCGCTCGGCATTGCGGTCGATGACACCCTGCACTTCATCGCCGCCTTCGGCCGCGGCATCCGCGGAGGGCAAAGTCGACGCGAGGCGATCCTTACGGCCTATCACCGCTGCGGCGCGGCGATGATTCAGACCTCCATGATCTGTGGGCTTGGTCTGCTTGTCTTCACGTTCAGCCCCTTTGCCCCGATCGCCCGCTTCGGTTGGCTGATGGGTGCGATGCTCGGAACCGCGCTTGTGGGTGATCTGCTTATCCTTCCTGCTGTGCTGATCGGCCCGATCGGCAGGCTCTTTGAGAGGCGTCGCAACTCGGAAGCCGACCATAGCTTTTCACGCGCAGCGTAAAGCGACTCACGCCACAAGGTCTGGCGATACACGGATGGCGAGGATGTTGCCGAGAGTAGGGATGGATTAGGATGGAGGCTTCCTCTGCTACTTTTTCGAAGCAACTGTCCAAGCAACCGTCCAAGCAACGCGATGGCCTACCAACAACTCATTACTCTGCTGCCATGCCACAGCCTGGATGACTTTCCTTTCCATTTGGAGGGAGAGAGTGCAGATGAGATTCTCGCCGGCTATTGCGCACTTTGGCATCCGGCTTTGATCCATGCTGCCCGCACCGTGCCTACCTGGAAGCGGAGCGAGCTGGGTGAAGAAGTGAATTGGGAGGGCAGCCTGGTGACGCTGCCGCAAATTTGTCGCAATGACATGCCGGGCTATTTTGTGGATGAGCTGCGTGGTGCCGGTGCGACGGTGATTGACTGCGGCGAGGTGGGTGACGAGCGTTCGTTGATCGATCAAGCGCTGCAGGCAGTCGATGGCCAGACCAAGCTCGCGCAAGAGCAGGTGGAAGACTTTCTGGCCCTCGGGCTCTGTCATCTGCTCACCGAGGTGCTCACGGTGCGGATGCGTTACAGTAGTCTGCTCGACGGAGATCGCTTTTCAAATCTCTTACTGGCAGCTGCCGATGCGGCAGTAGCAGGCAGTGCAGATGAAACCCGCGAAATGCTCGGTCGATGCTATGATGCGCTGGCCGAGGCAAAGGATCATTTTTATCCGGTCGATACGTTTCTTTTCGATCTGACGCTCGTCGCACCCACGACCCCTGCCACGGAACTTAGCCACGCTCTAACGGATTCGTCGCCAATCAATTTGATGATCACAGCCGATCAGTTGCAACGCGTCATCGGCGAAGAACCGGCGCTGGTAGGCACATTAAAGGATGCGATCGCGTCAGACCGACTTTGCCTTGTCGGGGGTGAGTATGATGAGCAGGCTCCACTCGGCATCTTCTCGGCCGAGCGGCTCGTTGCCGAATTCAATCGTGGGCTTGCTGTTTATGACGAGATTCTCGGCGAGCGTCCCAAAATCTACGGGAGGAGAAAGTTCGGGTTGCACCCCCAAATGCCGCAAGTCCTCCATAAACTTGGCTATATCGGTGCGCTGCATCAATCGCTTGATGGCACTCGATGCCCCGAAAGTTACCACGGTGCTATCTCGTGGCAGAGTATCGATGGGTCGAGTATTACGGCTTTGGCACGTTTGCCGATGAGCGCGGCAGATCCGGAAAGTGTGCTGCGATTGCCGCGTGAGCTGGGCGAAGCAATGGATCACGATCATGTCGCGGCCATCGGTTTCGCCCACTACCCGGGTCACACAAGCCCATGGTATCAACGACTGAAACGCATTGCGTCCCTCGGTTCAGTGCTAGGCAATTTTGTCACTCTTGATGCTTGCTTTCGCGATGCCGAGTTGATGACCGGTCCGACCCAATTTGATGCCGATGATTATCGAACACCTTATCTCAGACAGGCCGCCGCCGTCGGGGCTGCTTCGGTCAGCCCGCTGGTGGCGAATCATCGGGAGCAGGTGAAGCAACGTGCCGAGGGAGGACTCGATCTGCTCACGACATGTGTCTCGGGCGATATGCCTGCGGATGAGGAGGATGGTGCCGGATCGATTGTCGAAACAATATTTAAAGCGTTACCCGGGCCGAGCAATGAGGCGATGGAGGGCGTGCTGCTTTTGAACCCCTCCTCTCAAGTAAACACAACGGTCGTTGATCTTTCTTGTGACCGGATGCCGACACTGGGAGATTTGGTCAAGGCAGCGGCCGAAGCCGAAGGGCGCCGCCAAGCGATCGTCGAAGTTCCGGCCATGGGTTTCGCTTGGGTGGTGGGTGATGGCAAGGCGTGGCAACCACCCACCGGGAAACCTCTGATTGAAACACATTTGCTTCGTAATGAATTTTGCGAGGCGCACTTTCATGCCGAAAGTGGCGCGCTGCAGTCGCTGCATATGCCCGGTCGCCGCGGGAATCTGCTCTCGCAGCGAATTGCGCAACGGACGTCTTTGCCGGGCACATTATCAAAGGGGCGTTACTCGAACATGGTTGCTGAGAGTATCGAGGCGGAGACCGAAGGTCCATTCCGCGCTCGGCAGACGATTACGGGCCGACTGGTTGATGCCGGGTTGGCGACCCTTGCCCATTTTCGCCAGCAGATCGGCATCAGTCGCGGCGTTCCGCTGCTTGCCTTTGAGTTGGAATTGGATCCCGAGGAACCACCCGAAGGCAATCCTTGGCAGTCATACTACGGGGTCCGCTTTGCCTGGACCGGTGACGAACTTTTTCGAGGCGTGGGCCTGGTGCGACAGCGAACCTTCCGCTCGCGGATTGAATCACCCGATTACCTCGACTTGTGCTCGGGAGATTCGGTGCTGACGCTGCTGCCGGGGGGAATCCCCTATCACATACTCGTCGAACCGGGCCAACTCGATACGATTCTGATTCCACCGGGTGAAACCACACGGCAATTCAGCTGGAAACTTGGGCTGCAACTTGCATCGCCGGCAGAGGCGAGTTGGAGTGCGTTTTCTGATTCTTGTCCCCGCGTTGCGGAGGGACGTAGCGGAACCGCAGCCACTTCGGCTTGGTTACTGCACTTGAGTGACCCCAAGGTTATGGTTACGCATGTCGATTTTGTACCCGATCAAGAGAACAGGCAGATTCGACTTCGGTTACTCGAAACGGGTGGCCGCCGTAGCCGACTCACGTTTGGATGCTGTCGCTCGATTGCCGCAGCCCGTAAACTTGATTACACCTTCTCGCTGATCGAGTCCCCCGTTGTTCGGGCAGATCGCGTGACTTTAGAGCTGGCCCCGGGCGAGCTGTGTCTTTTGGAATTGGAGTTTGCACGATGATCGTGACGATTGACGGCCCCGCCGGGGCTGGTAAATCGACCGTAGCGCGTGGGTTGGCAGCAAGACTCGGTTACCTGTTTCTCGATACCGGTGCGATGTACCGCGCAGCGACTTTGGCCGTCATGCAGGACGGCAACCTGGAGGATGCATCCTTAAGACTTGCCATCACCAAAAAGATGAATTTGGAGTTACGTGAGGGGTGCGTGCGAATTGATGGTAAGGATGCGACCGCTGCGATTCGCACTTCAGAGGTGACCCAAAACATTCATTATGTTGCCGATGATCCCGCAGTGCGGTCAATTTTAGTCGCACGCCAGCAGGCGATTGCGAAGAACCAGGATGTGGTGACCGAGGGCCGCGATCAGGGTACGGTTGCGTTTCCGGATGCAGAATGCAAAATTTTCCTCACCGCATCTGCGGTGGAGCGGGCTCGTAGACGCCAGGTGGAGCGGACGGCAAAGGGTGATGCTGTTTCAATCGATTCGGTTCGTGCAGCGCAGGATCTTCGTGATCGTAAGGATCAAGCTCGAGCAGTGGGCGCGCTTAAAAAAGCAGACGATGCGGTAGAGGTGGTGACTGACGGAATGACGATCGAAGAAGTGATTGCGCATTTGGAAGTCTTGGTGCGACAAAAGAAAAAAATGCATGACCATTAAATCTGAATCAACTGCAGCTCTATTTGTGAGCACATTTCGGGGAAGCAAGGTCAGGCCATGAATCGCTCATTATGGAAACGATTATTTTATCGTCTGATGCAGAAAGGTTTATTGCTAGGCGGTGTAATTTTTTTTCGCATTCGTCTGCGAGGTATTCTGAATGAACCTGCTGAGGGACCGGTGTTGGTGGTGTCTAATCATCAGAGCC
>JAYYJN010000130.1:0-58564 GCA_036146215.1 Planctomycetota bacterium | reverse complement strand
TTCCACTTTATGCCCAAGGCGACACGTTCGGGAAAAGGAGGTAATAAAATGTGCCGCTTTACCTGCATCGATCGTGAGCGGCGGTTGGATACGCAATACCAAAGGATTGGAACGTGCAACTTGAGTATAGATATGGTAATGCTCAAGCAATATCTGCATTTGAAAAACCGTGGGGAAACTGGCAATCATCGCATCCATTCCCTGCATCATATATTGCAGCATGCCCGTCGAATCCGTTCGCTTCAGATGTGTAATCACCGATTCCGCCAGAGGTGAGAGTTCCACACCAATCATCAATCCCTGTCCGCGAATATCCTGAAAATAATCTGGTAACTCCTGACGAATCTCATTCAAGCCCTCCAGAATTTGAAAACCCCTTTGGGCTGCATTTTCGGCCAGTCGTTCCTCGACGAGCGTTTCAATTGTCGCCAGGCCCGCAACACAGGCAAGACTTCCCCCGCCAAACGTGCTGGTGTGCAAGGCAAATCGATCGACAGTGCCATACGACTTCATCCAGAGGTCACGACGAGCCAGCATGGCACCGATCGGCACCAGCCCACCACTGAGGCTCTTGGCGACGCACAGAATATCCGGCTCAATCGCCGCTTGCTCACTAGCAAACATAGTTCCTGTGCGGCCCATTCCCGTTTGGACTTCATCGGCAATCATTAGCGTTCCCGCCTGTCTACAGAGACGCTCTGCCTCCGCAAGATAACCGGCCGGGGGAAGAATCATCCCCCCCTCTCCCTGGATCGGTTCCACGATGAACGCTGCCATATTCTGCGACGCGAGGATTCTCTCGAGGACCTCAAGGTTGCCATACGGAATCGGATGACAATCCGGAACCAGCGGTGCAAACGGTCGCTGATAACCACGATTCCCGGTAACCGAAAGGGCACCCAATGACTTGCCGTGATAGGAGCCATGACAGTAGACAATCCCCGTTCGTCCGGTCGCCGACCGCGCAAGTTTCAGAGCCGCCTCAACCGATTCGGTGCCGCTGTTACAGAAAAAGACCATTTCCAGACCCGCCGGCGCAATCGATACCAGTCGCTCCGACAAAGTCGCAGCATATGGATTGATGGCCGCCGGAGAAAATCCAGCAACACTTTCGTCGAGTGCTTCACGAACCGCCTGCACAACCCTCGGGTGATTGTGACCGAGATTGACCGAACCAAAACCAGAAACAAAGTCAAGGTAGTGATTTTCCTCGGCATCAGTGAGCACCGCGTCTTCGCCTCGCACGAAGGTTTTGTTGAGTCCACCTTGCTCGGCAAGATTGACCAATACGGGGTTCACATATCGCTGAAAAAGTGTTCGAGCACGACGGTTTCTGATTTTGGATTCTTCTTGCTTAATCCGCTTTTCAGATTTGTGGTCGGTTGATCGTTTTAAACCATTTCTGGCATGAGCATCTGCATCGTAACCGTCGCTCACGTGTTGATTCACCTTCGCTTCGGCGACACCATCGCGACTTCGAGCCTCGCCATCGGGATTTTGTTCTGACAAACGACAAAGCACAACTTTATTCATACTTGCCCAAAGGGAATCGGGCACCGGTCGACCGTATGAAGAGAGTTGCGAGAAGGAAAACCCATGCCGCGTGGCAATGGATCCAATCTCTTCAATTCGGTCAATGCTTAAATCACGACCCAGCGAAAAACTCTCCCCGCGATCCTCCAGTGCCAAATTGATGGTCTCAGCAAGACAGCCTGGCACGAGTCCGAAATGGAAACCCAATAGCATCGATTTACCCAGAAAACTTTTCGGCACATCCACAAGGCCTCCCGAGACGACAAGGACATTGCTGCGACGACGCGCCGAACGGGTAACGTCGGCCGGAACTCCCACATCAATCACCACGCTGCCTGCCTGAAGCATCTCCTGTGCGATGCAACTACCACTCGATGTGGCTGAAAGAATTAACCGCGAATTCGCCAAGGCCGATGGAATATCAAAGACAAGTTCGCTGTCAAGTTCGGCTGCGATACGAGCCGCTCTCGGGGAAGGGCGACGCGCAACGAGGATCATGTTTCCCACTTTCTCTCGAAGCATTCTCGCAATCGCCGTGGCGATACTGCCAGGGATACCGATCACTGTCACCGTCTCGGTGGTAAGGTCAATAGACAGTTCACTGCAGGCATGCTGCAGATTTTTTAATGCCGCATAGACTGTGAGGCTGTTCCCGGTGGTGATCGGGATTGGACTATTCTCAGCAATGTACTGACCATGTCCGCCAACAACGCTGGTGAGTGAGCCGAGACCAACAATGCCCGCACCCCAGTCCGCAGCCATGTTCACGGCCGCCTGGGTCTGTTCGATAGCTGTCGCGGGGTCTTCGAGAATCTGCTTCGGACTGCACGGAATTTCGTAGACTCGTCCCTCTGTCTCACAACCGGTTTTTGTTCGCAAGCCCGCGAATTGATCGAGCACAATCGGATAATCTTTAGCGCGACTACCAAAGGCGACTCCTTCAGCCATGCGACCTTGGACGAAATCGCAGATTTCTAGGAGATTGCCATTTTCCCAATGGGATAGTAACTGACCACCGTCATCCATCTGCCAAAGGGCTTTGCTTTCCTCGGAGAGAGGATGCACTATGAAGGCGAATTTCATCTTTGGATTGGTCGAGCCGGGTGATACGTGCTTGTTCGGTCTTCATCTATCGCGGGTAAATGTCACGATCCATGTCGCGCATCCGAGCACGCATACCCGCGTGTCTCACCAATCCTTCGCATTTTTGCTCCTTGCATCCGATCCAGAAATCCCTCTTAAAGGGCCTTCTGCACGGGAACCCTAGCATACCCCCCCGCTTTCAGCTCTTCAACCAATTTTGGCCTGAAATATCGAGTTTAAATGCGTTAATCGTTTCCTACGAGCCAAGGAATTGCCATAATCAGCGTAGTCTACCCACGCAGAAAATCGTCGTAGTTTCTGCGTTTTACTCCCGGCTCTGTGTTTCCATTGCAGGAAAGAGTAGAAATATCAGTCTGCCAAACCATTAGACTGCGTTGGTATGATAACGTACTGCTGGGAGAGCGATCAAAATGAACCTGCCCAGTCGATCGCGTTAAGAATTTTTTCTTGCGCAATCCTTAGAGTTGTCCCACCCTAAAAAATTCCTCGTCACTGTTGGCTTTTGGGCCCCAGCTTGCTGGAATATCTGGCATGTCGGAATTAAACCGATCAACCTTTTACGATCGCTTTTATCTTTGGATCTTAATTGCATCCCTGGTGTCGATCTATCCGATCACACTGAGCGTGATCAAATCCGAAGAAACCAACAACAACAACATAAAACAGTGGCTCCCAGAAAATAATTTTGATGAAACAAAAATTTATGCCGAATTTCGTGCGCATTTCGGCACCGATGAGTATGCAATCGTAAGTTGGAAAGGATGCACACTGACCGACCCGCGACTTCCCGAGTTCGCATCGCTCGCACGCAATTATAAAAATGAGTCTGGTGAAAAGCTGTTTGCAAAAGTTACGACCGGTCCGGAATTGCTGGAAAAGTTGCAAGCCAAGCCGTTCGATTTGAGCGAGAGTCTTGCCCGCGAGCGGTTGGAATCGATTCTGATCGGTAAAGATGGCAAATCAAGCGCGGCGGTCATTGAATTAACTGAAGCCGGGGATAATGATCGCCGAGAGGCAATTGCATCGCTCAGAGAACTGCTCGTTGACGATTTAAAAATCCCGTCTGATTCGATCCACATGGCGGGAGACGCGGTCACCAATGCGGCGGTGGATGTAGAAAGCCAGAGGGCCACTGATTCGCTCGTTGGCTATTCCATGTTGATTGCACTTACCTGTGCCGTCACCAGTTTTTTCTTCGCTCATGGTCGCCGCTCCGAACATTGGATCCGAGGGCTTTTGTACAGCTTCACGCTTGCAATGCTCATTTTCTTTGTCGCCGTTTATAGTGCTCTGCTAGCGCAATCCCTGGTGCCAGTGTTTGGGGGTCGCGTGAATCTTGTACTCGTTGTAATGCCCGTTCTGGTCTACGTTCTTAGTCTCTCCGCTGGTGTGCACCTAATCAACTATTACCAGGACACCGTCGCTGAGAAGGGTGTAACCAACGCGCCTGCAACAGCCATCCGCCTCGGGTGGATGCCCTGTACGCTGGCAGCGGGAACAACGGCAATCGGTCTCGGTTCGCTCTCGGTGAGCAATATTATTCCCGTAAAGGATTTCGGAAAATTTTCTGCACTCGGAATTATTGCGAGCCTTACGGTGCTGTTTCTGCTTTTACCGGCATTGCTTGTTCTCATTCAGAAATTTGCGAAAAAAGCAAATGAAGGTTGCGATTTAGAATCAAAAGCAGCGTTCGACGGAATATTCAATCGAGTCGTCGAATGGTTGGCTACAAAAGTTATTACATACCGTTGGCCGATTCTTTGCGCGTGTATCGGGCTACTCATTTTCTTCGGCTTTGGATCCCTTTATATCAACACTTCGGTCAAGCCAGCTCGTTTTTTTGACCCGAAGCATCGGCTGATCACCGACTATGAATGGCTTTCCACCCCTGAGCGATTCGGCAACCAGATACCCCTGGAAATTGTGGTCGCATTCAACCGCGAAAAGTCAAAGTTAACCACACTGGGTCAGATGCGGTTGATATCGGCAATCGAGAAAGACCTCAAGCAAAATCAATCCGATCTGATCAGCCATTCGATTTCGGCCGCCACGTTCGCGCCGGAACTCGATGAGGGGCATTACACGCAGTTCGTGATGAATAAACGCCTGGCAGCCAATCGCTCCGATTATCACAACGTCCATTATTACAGCTATGAAAACGCAGCGAAGGAAGTTGCACCGGTCCCGCGTGTAACGGGCAGCGCGAAGGAAGGAACCGAGGAGGAGCCGCAAACTGGGGAAGACCTCTGGCGAATCAGCGCGCGAATTCGACCGGGCGAGAAAGACTATGACCAAGTCATTCTACAAATCGAAGAGCACGTAGATAGCTTCCTGGCAAGGCGCAGTGCTGAAAGTCAGAGAAAACAAAAGAAGGCAAAACTGCAATTAAAAAAATTAAAAGAACTTGTGAAGCAAAAAGTTGCTGAAGAGAGCGCAGCCTGCAAAGACACCGCGAACGCGGAAGAATGCTTGGAGAAAGTGAAGCAAAAATATGACGTAATGCTAACCAACCAGACAAAAAAATTTGATAATATCATGCGGGCTGTGGCGGATGATGCTGTCGGGGTCGATGTGGAATATACGGGACTGGTACCTCTGTTTCATATTGCGCAGCGTGAATTACTGAACGGACTTTTTGAGAGCTTTGTAATTGCGTTTTTACTGATTGCTGTGATGATGGTTGTCTGGTTCCGAAACTTCGCTTCGGGATTAGTGTCGATGCTGCCGAATGTTTTTCCTGCGGCTGTCATTTTTGGGTGGATGGGGTGGACCGATCGAATTGTGGACATCGGCTCGATGATGACGGCAAGCGTCGCAATGGGAATTGCAGTGGACGATACGGTCCACTTTCTCACATGGTTTCGTCGCGGAATTGCTGCGGAAATGAGTCGCGAAGAAGCGGTGCTTTACAGTTACCGACGGTGCGCCTTGGCGATGACGCAAACCACCTTGATTGCAGGCCTCGGTTTGGTCGTCTTTTCGCTGAGTTCTTTTCAGCCGGTCGCCCAGTTTGGCTTGTTGATGTTTCTTCTATTGCTAGCCGCACTGGTGGGCGATCTTATTTTTCTACCTTCACTTTTGGCCAGTCCGGCGGGCAAGCTTTTTCAAGCAAAAAGCAAATCGACGGAAGTGATTTGACCGCGTGCCACGCAACCATTCCGGACCGTGTCGAAGGTTTACACCAACTACAGCATGGGCGTCATACGCGGACTGCACTGCACTCTAGAAATACGATTGCAATGAACCTCGCCTGCGGATATCGAGTGTGGAGCAGTGAAACGCACCGCCATACACGTAATGATTCGTGTAAGGGCAGGGAATTGGTTCGAAGCCCCATTCACGGAATTTCTCAATGAGCGGTTCCTGACTTGCCTCGCAAATCACCCGCTTCTCATCAAGCATCAAAACGTTCATGCTCAGCCATGCACTGCTCAGATCGATCATTTGCACCATCGTGCTGACTGGTGCCGGTGCCGGCAGTAGTTCCCAACTCTTCAGCACTTCCGGGGCATCACTGGGATCAAAGAAGTCCGGGCTATAGAGCGCCCGACCCGGACAGAGCGGAACAAACGTCGTATCAATGTGCATGGGCTGCCGTGACTTTGTTTTGATTTCATGAATCGAAAACTCACTGCCGAGATGGCGACGCAGCCAATCAATTCCAAAATAATTAGTCACGTTGCTCCGTGTCACGAAGAGATCGCGACCGCAGCGGGCAAAGTCGGCTGCATCAAAACAACACTCCGTTTCATTGATCGCAAATTGAAGTGGATCTCCTTGTTCCGGCAATTTCCATTCCTCGTTATAGAGTGAATCTGCCAGACGAGGACGAGGTGCGGCCGTCCACCGCGCACCGGCCTTAAAATATTCTTGAAGCAGACTTCGATATGCATTCATTTCGAAATAGCGACTGCGCCATGCCATCGGCGTTTCGATAATTTCGTCACCGATCACGAGCAGGCCATCGCGTGGGTTGGCAATATTGTATGCGGACTCTACCTCCCAGTCGGGACTCCGAAAGCTTTCGGTTTGAGGGATCGGATCGGGCCTTCTGACTTTTATTCCCTCTGCTTCTAAAATTGCAACGAACTCAGCCTGATCGCGTTGGGCGGCCTGCACCATGGCATCGGGGGCCGGTTTCCCGGAGAGCAATTTGAGAAGTTCCCATGACTCTTGCGGGGTAGCTGCCTGGAGGGTGACATGCCAGGGAGGCACTGCTCCGCCATCGACGCGGCCAACAATCACCTCCTCCAGCGGATCCCACTCGTTGTAGGAACAAACGACTGATTGCTGTGCTTCTTCTCGTTGCTTTCCAGCAGATTCCGCTTCGGTACCCGCCTTGCTGTCGGCTATCGCCATGAATGCACTCCCACTCAAATATCTTGAATACGGATCTGCGAATGACCTAGGGCCGTGCCTTTCGGTCCCATCAATCAAGATAATTGCGTTGTCAGGGGCGGTCAAACCGGAGGGGGAGAAACGACATAAAATTTAATAGTTTTGCCGTTGTTTTTATCGGCTAGGCAAACCATGCGGCCAAACCTTCACTGACGTGTGGCCTGCCTGCTCACCGGTCGGAATAGACCTTAGTGCTCTCTTCCTTGGTCACCGGAGTCTTCAAATCATCACTCTGGATTTGAACCTGTACTCGCTGATCACCTGGATGTACGCCTTGAGCTCGCACGGTGAAAGTAGTGTCCGCTTTGGGAGCCAGACGTGGCAGCGGTTGAAACACTACCTGATTTCCCTGAATCGAACCCTGTGTCGGCCCTTCGGTGGAAAGCGGCTTCAAGTCATCCGGCAAGAGTGCGGCCACAATAATGTTTCGCGCCACTTTGGTTCCCTGATTGAGCACCCGAATTTCGTAGGCCGTATCGCGACCCACCTCCACCGGATCCTCAAGATCGACAACTTCGAAAAAGAGTGCCGAGAGACCCTCTACCTTGACAGTCTCCTCGCTGGAGTCACTTAATTCGCCGCGGGCAGTGCTTTCAACTCGGAGCGTATGGTCACCCGCCTCAGTCGGCAGGGTTACCAATTGCACTTGACCCTGCTCACCCTCGGGAAGTTCCTGCAAACTCCAGTAGACTGCATGCGTTGAGGCATCGTAGTGGCCCGCGTTATTGGCAGAGACAAACTGCATCGCGCGAGGTAGCCGCGAAACCAACTCGATATCTTGCGCCGCTGCTGTTCCGGGATTTGCGACTTTCACCGTATAAGTCGCCTGCCGCTCCAGATAACGACGCCGTGGTCCTGAAATGGCAACCGACAACTGCGGAGCGATAATCTCAAACTCGAAATTAGTTTCTGCTGACAGGCTTCCTTCTCCGCGAGCCGATAGCACGTTTTTAACGACTCCGGCCCGGGCCGCGGTCATCACTAAATTAATTTTCCGACTTTCTTTCGGCGCAAGATCACCGACTGCAAATTCAAGATCGGCACCGGCCGGATGACGCAACTCTCCCGGTAACGTTTCGAACAGCACGACATCTCGTGCAATTCCGCTCCCCAGATTAGCAACTGTGATATCTACTTGAATCTGATCGCCGATCATGACCTGCCCGGCACTACTAGCGTCAATCTTCAAGAGTGGCCTCGTTGCCAGGGTTCGAGCAGATGCCCGTGTGGCAAATGTAACCGAAGCGACACTTCCGACTTCGCCTTCCGCCTCCGGCATCAGACGGACTTCGACAAATTTTTCCTCCCCGGGTTCGAAATGGCCGAGGTCCCAGATAACGCCTCCCTGAATCGACTGCGCTGTCGGCTTTGTGCTGAGCAGACGGGTGCCATAAGGGATCTCATCTTTCACTCGCACATCGTAGGCCGTTACATTTCCGCGATTGACTACTTTGATATCAAACGTGGTCGGTTTACCGACTTGAATCTCTTGAGGCACCACCTTTTCGACAACCATCTGCGGCCCTTGTGGGCCTTCTTGATGACGACCGCCCGGTCGACCGATCGCTTCGCTCGTCGCGCCAGCGGCAGCAGCAGGCACTGCCGCAGACACGTTACCCCAACTTTTCGGAGATGTAGACGCGGACGATGAGACAGGAGGTGTAGGCGGTGTCGCACGAGGGGGCGGGGATGCATACCTGTTTTCAGGGCCATTCGCCGAAGGGGTCGAGGGACCCGCCGCCGGATAACGCGGCGCACCAGGCGATGGTTGCGTCAATGGCGTTGCATTTTTTATCTCCGCGGGCAAAGACCCCGGCACGTTGGGCGCTGGTGTACTATTCGGATAACGGTTGCCAACTGCCGCCTGAGCATAGCGATCTATTGTAGCTTTTGTCTCGACGCGGGATGTCGCCTCTGCCGCCGCGGCCGCGGGTGGGGCAAGCTCGAAGGCATCGCGACGTGGCGGATTGGTTGCTGGGGGAATCGAATCCTTGGTCGATGCTCCCGATGCTTTTGATGCTTGATCGGCTGCAGACGCAAACGCGGCGCCCGGATCGATGACTGCTGGACGAGATGGTTGCGAAAAACCAACATCATTATTCGATCGATATGTCGATGCACTCGGAGAAGGGACCTCATCATTTGCCGCAACCGAGCGAATTATCGGGTCCTCTTGCGACCGCTGCACCTCGGCAATTGCAAACCAGCCGCAAACCATGCTGCCACCCAAGATCGATAACCGAATTATCCAACGTTTCATGGGATTTTCCTAATCCTATTTCATTGCTTTCGATTTCATAGCACGCTTTTTCTCCGCCGCCATGCGGTGGCCGCATGACATAGTGCGAACGGGGTAAGGACCAAAATCATGGGGGAAGAGGGAAGGCCAGATTCGGTGAAAATAGCTTCTTTCAGGCAACCGGATCCGTCGCCAGGCAGCGTCCAATCTGCCGTACCGCCTGCCGCAGACGATTTTCATTTTCTACGAGCGAAAGCCTTAGAAAACCCTCGCCAGCAGGACCAAAGCCGGTGCCAGGACTGACAGCAACATCACCCCTCTCCAGCAGCATGGTGGCAAATTGGATGGAATCCATCTTGGATCGCCAAGGCTCTGGGATCGGAACCCAGCAGAACATCCCCGCTCGGGGCGGCGAAACATCCCAACCAAGACGATCGAGCCCTGCACAAAGTACGTCCCGTCGCTTTTGATAGATTTCACTTTGTCGCTTAACCGCAGCCTCAGTGTGTCGCAGGGCCATGATAGCAGCGACCTGAACCGGAGAGAAAAGACCGTAATCGTAGTAGGCTTTAATCGTGCCCAGTGCCCGCACCATATCCGGGTGTCCACAACAGAAACCAACCCGCCAGCCGGCCATATTGTAACCCTTACTCATGGTGGTGAATTCAACACCAACATCTTTTGCACCTTTTGCCGCTAGAAAACTCGGAGGCTTATACCCCTCAAATGCCACGTCGGCGTATGCAAAGTCACTAATTACGTAGAAGCCGTATCGTTTGGCAAGGGCTACCACCTCATCAAAAAATCCGGCCTCCACCGTCACAGACGACGGGTTGTGCGGATAATTGACGACGAGTAACTTTGGCTTGGGAAACAGATGCTGACAGGTATAAGCAATATTGGATAAAAATTGTTGGCTGTCGGCGACTTCCAGCGCTATCGTATTGCCCGAGGCGAGCATCACTGCATACGCATGCACCGGAAAGTACGGTGCGGGAACGATGGCCGTATCTCCCGGGCCCATCAACGCCAAGCACATGTGACTGAATCCCTCTTTAGAACCAATACACACGATCGCTTCTGATTCAGGATCAATCCGTACCCCGTAGTGAGTGAGATATTTACTGGCAACCTCCTGACGCAATTTCTGCAACCCGGCAGCTTGACTGTATCCGTGATTCCGGGGGTCGCTGGCCGTCTCGACTAACTTCTTTACCACCAGATCTTCTGGGGGATCGGAGGGATTTCCCATCCCCAAATCAATGACGTCACTTCCCGCACGGCGCTTTTCCAGCAGCAGGTTATTGATTCTGCCAAACAGATACGGTGGGAGTCGATGAACCCGAGCTGCTACTTTGACATCAAACGGCAGGGAGTAATCGACGGGGTCATCGGATCCGGCTTTGTCAACAGACATCGTGGAAACCTCTTCGAGTGCGGGAGCGTACCCTTCAGAATAACTCGACCCCCCAATTTTTCCACCCACCGGATGGAACTTCCTGCTACCTAACCCCGATTGTCAGCAGCCGAGGAACGCGCATTCAATTTTTTTATCTTGGAGGCTGGGGTGCGCGATAGCTCTGGATAAAGCATGTTTTGAATACTTGCTTGCTCGAGAATCTGCTCGAACCGACGCGACATCATGATGCGATGCTTTTTCTCTAGGATATCTGCATGGAGTACGTCCTGCACTTCTTCTGGATCGACCTCGACCGGCTTGGTAACACCCTCACATAGCAGGAAAATGAATTTGTCCCCCACCTGAATCACACCCGAATGCTCCCCCTTTTTCAGTCGAAATGCCTCTTTCTCGAGCGCTGGCTGTCCACCATGTCGCTGAATCGGTGGCACGACACCTCCCAGCGATTTCCCGCCCGGGTCGATCGAGTATTGACTGGCTAGTTCAGCGAAATTCTCGACCGTCGGTCGTGCACGATACATGCCCCAAACTTCTTGAGCACGTCGCAGATTGTCCATCACGATCGCTCGACAACGCACTCGTGGTCCGTAATTCGCATCATACGCTTTCTGCAGATCTTCATCGGTGACTTGAACTTCGGAAGCAACCAGTTTTCTTAATGCAACACTTGGCCATACAATTTTATCAAGATACATCGCTTGGGAAACATTCTGTTGTTCTTGCATAATGGCATACCATTTGACAAAGTCGACGTTTCCTTGTTGATCAGTCACTCCAGCGGCCTGAGCAGCACGTGTCACTTCCTGATCGAGATCAAGCTTACTAATTTGAACTCCCGAACGACTCACCTCCATCTCAATTAATTGACGATTGATCAAACCGCTCAAGACCTCTTTGCCGTGGCGTGAAATACATGCTTCTGCCAATTCATCGGTAGTGATCGAATGCCCATTAATAGTGGCTGCCACGCCCGGCATGCTGCGGCGGAGGTTCTCATCATTCAGTACATTTTTCACATTCGCCTGCTCTTGCAACGCCTGAAACAATTCGGTTCCGGCTTTATGAAGCTTACGATCACGAATTGATTCGGTAATTGCATTCCGTATTTGCTGCAGTTCTGCATCGCTCGGGAACTTCGCAGGCAGTTGAGCAACACACTGCATCACAACGTATTGATCACCAACGGCAATCACGTCCGAAACCTGGTCGACTTGCAAGCTGAAAGCAACTGCTTCGATCTCCGGTTCCCCGATGTGTCGCCGGATCGGTTGTACAAGACCGCCGGAACTTGCGCTATTGATGTCGATCGAATGTTTCACAGCCAAACTTGCAAAACTCTCTGGATCAGCCATCGCTGCACCACGTATTTTTTCCGCGTGCTGACGATCACTGAGGACAATCATCCTTACCTGAACTTGCGGCCCGAACTGGGACTCGATTTCTCTTTGAATTTCATCGTCGCTGACGGCCAGTTGCTTGCGGGCCAATCGCCGCAGCGCAACGGTGGGCCAAATAATCTCTTGACGATAGCGATCGGCAGGAATATCGCGCTCGTTTTGTAAAAGCGTCAACCACTGATCAACAGGCAGGCCGAATCTTCGGGAAACACGATCGATTTCTGAATCAATTTCTTCCTCCGAAATACGGATGTTCTGTTTTTGGCATTCAAGAGCAATGAGGTGTCGATTCATTACGGTCTCTAGCACACCCTCGCCATGCTCGCGCAGGCATTCCTCTGCCAAATGCTGTCTCGAAATGGTTTTTCCATTGACAGTGGCAACCCATTGTCTGACTGAAGCATCTGCCAAAACCTCATTCGACTGATTTGACTTTGCCGATGGCCGCGATCGCGCCTGGGCAACCTTTGAACCAGCACTCCATCGCATCAGGAGGCAAACTCCGAGAATTAGACATCCGCTGCCGAGCAGCAGCATGACGCGACGAGGGCGATTGCCTGGAAGATGGAAATGGTTCTGATGCGAAGCTGATGAACGCATGACGGTTCCTCCTTCAACCGTTTTCAACCGAGAGATAGCAATTCCGAGCGTCGATGCCTCGGAGCGGGAGCGAGATAATAAGGCCAGCACCATCACAGGTCAAGTGAGACTGCCGGTTCCCTCTGGTATGCTGGCAGCAGTGCAAGCTATGCTGACTCGCCTAGGTTACGATCGCACCGTCTTGTTCCCCCTGATCATCCACGGTTTTACCATGGATAGCTCCGACTCACAGTTTCCTTTGCCGCTTTTAATCACCGGTGTCGCCGGTGTCGCCGGATACAATGCCCTAAACTATTTCCGCACGCGATTTCCCGGTCAGGTGGTCGGAATCCGGCAAAAAAACAAGTGGCCGTTAGTGGGCCCTGATATCGAACCGTGCGATGCGGAAGATAAAGATACTCTCAAGCGACTTTTTGATCGGTACGGGTTTAAGTCGGTGCTGGACTGTGCCGGAAACTGTGCCCTAAAATCGTGTGAACTCGACCCGTCGCTAGCATGGCGGACCAACGTTGAAGGTATTCGGCATTTACTTGACGTCATTGAGGGGACCGACATTCGCTTGGTTCACCTTTCGATTGATCTCGTCTTTTCTGGCAGTGGCCAGGGATTGCATCGCGAGGTAGACGCCACCGATCCGGTGACCGAATACGGACACTCGATGGCTGCTGCAGAGCGGTTGATTCTATGGGCTCGACCCGAAGCTTGCATTCTGCGGATTTCGCTTCCGATGGGTGTCAGTTACAGCGGGCATGCCGGAGCGATTGACTGGATCAAATGGCGGTTTGAGCATGGTCGACCCGCAACACTTTATTTTGACGAAATTCGGACCCCGAGTTACACCGAATGCATGAACCATTTATATGAAGCAGCGTTCTGCCGAAATCTTAGGGGACTTTTTCACGCCGGCGGTGCGCGTAGATTAAGCCTTTATCAGATTGCACAGATCGTCAATTGTGTCGGTGGCTACGATCCAGAATTACTGCGTGGTTGTTACCGGAAAGAGGCGGGTCCGGTGCCACCGCGCGCAGGCAATGTGTCACTCGATTCGGGTAAGCTTCAACGGGTCCTGGGATATGAACCGCTCGCATCCTGGCCTGCCGACCCCACGCTACTGCCGACCGATCGCCATTGGCATCGCAAGCCGCCGCAATCGATAAACGGATCGCCCCAACTATTGATCGAAAAACTTTATCAAAAGGGACCGAAGCAACCTTCAAAAACTGTAATTTCGTGACACGCTACTGCGTACATCATTGAAGGTTTGATCAGGTCATCTCAGTCCGTTCAAACAGAAGCAGGCCTACAATCGTCTTTGCGTCCTTAATCCGCCCGTCGAGGATCATCTCTAACGCATCGCTCTGATTGAGAATCTGATTTTCAATCTGCTCATCCTCCTCGAGTGCCGGGGCCCCCGCGGTCAATCCGCGTGCGACAAAAAAGGAAATCTGTTCCTGCAGTATGCCCGGCGACATCCAACACGTGCCCAGGGGCAGCATCGTATCCGCCGTAAATCCGGTCTCCTCACGTAATTCCCTCGCGGCGGTAACAAGTGGAGATTCATTTGATTCCCGCGTGCCCGCAGGCAACTCCAGCAAGGTTTCACCGACTGCCATCCGACGATTTTTAATTAGACAAAGACGATTCTCGGCGACAACCGGAATAATGGCCACGGCACCCGGATGGAGGATAATTTCCTGTCGAACGGGTCCGGCAGCGCGTTGCTCTGTCCGTTCTACGACACGAAATTTTCTGGCTTGTAACAATTGACGATCGGAACACTCCATTCTGTATCCCCTTTGAAACCAAACGCGATTTGCCGGTTCAAATCGTACTTGTTACGATACAGCATTGACAATCCCTTGCATTTTATGGCAAAGTCCGATGCAACCGATGAGCACTGTTGGAAGCGTTCCGCTCGGAAGATATAACGGTCTTCCCCTCCGACTACACATTTCATTTCTGCTAGTCGCAATCTTCGTTTTCTTTTTTAGATTGCAAGCAGGTGGCGATCCCTTAGGAAACACGGGATTAATCTTACTTGTATGGCTTGCTGCGGTTTCGCTTCACGAGGCGGGGCATTGCTTCATGGTGCACCGCATCGGAGGAAACAATGAGATGCTGGTGCTCACGCCATTCGGAGGCTTGAGCTTTCACTCGTTTCCTCAACAGGCTGGAAAAGATTTGTGGGTTGCACTTAGTGGACCGCTGATAAGCTTTTTCGCCTTTGCCCTTTCGATCGGGGGACTATGGTTATTGGATGATTCGCCGATTGAAGGTCTATGGGGTTGGGGTAATGGTGTACATGATTTTTTTGCCGCAGCAGCACCGATCGTTGGGCTTCGAATAGCGGTCTGGATCAACTTAGGACTCGTGCTCTTGAATCTTCTGCCCACGATGCCTTTTGACGGTGGATGGAGCCTGCATGCATTTCTCTGGCCGACCATGGGCGATCAGCGGGCATGGCACGTCGTCCGCAAGGCATCGCATGCAACCTCCCTTGGAATATTTGTGCTGGCAATTGTGACGGGAGTAAATCACCAAGCAATTGGTAGCATGCCATTGTGGTTGCCATTAATTATTCTTGCTGTTTACTGCTTTTGCTTCTCTGTCGTTCCACTATCCGTCCATTCTGTAAATCATTCGGATCGTGAAATCGCAAGGGAAAGCGAGTTTGCAGCAGATTCATCCGTGCTTTTGCAAAACACAGAATTCGAAGTGGACCAGCCGCAACAAGACAACCTGTTTGTCGATGAACATGCACCCTTTTTTCCCACAAAGGATGAAGCAGACAACCAGAAAGCAGACTCAGCACTGGATGATGTGCTGCAGTGTGTCCACGATCGCGGTTTGGCGTCACTGACCCAAGCGCAGCGACAGGTTTTGCAAGAGGCTGCAAAACGTTATCGTTCACGTTCACCGAAATAAATCTGCTTTTTTGTTCGCATGGATCCATCCCTCGAAAAGGCGGAAGACCTACTCGCTGACGCAACGGCACTCGTTCAGCGGGCAAAATTAGAACTGCCTCCCGAAAACGATCCTGTCGTTTTTGGATTTCGAAACAATGGCGCGTTGAGCTTATTTTTTGATCCTGAAGTCGCATACCACTTCAATGAGCAACATCAATTGCGCCGAGTTTTTCTTCACGGTGAACGTTACAAAGCAGAGCAGGGTCGACTCTTTTGCGTCACGCGGATACCCGGACTGCGGAACGTGCGACTCGAGAGCACACCAATTAAACCACCACAACTGAAGCACATACTGTCTGTGCTCGACGAGCAACTTCGCGACTTGGAAGCGTTGTTAAAAGATGGAAACTACCGCATCATTGGTCAGGTTTCCCCGAGTGGGAATAATATTGTAGAGCGATTGCAAAACTGCATTCCCGAGATGATGCGACATCAGATTGCTCTCTCGCCGCATGCCGATGTCTCGGATGCCTAGTCTGGTATTCTGCTCCGGACATGGATGGGTCGGCTACCGAAAGGTATACCAGGCATGCTAGGATAGGTCAGAGTTAGCCGAGGGGGAATCTGCAATCGTGTCAAAATTTTCGGTCATTATGCCCGCTGCCGGTAAAAGCCGACGGTTCAAAGACAGGCACTATAAAAAACCTTTCGCCAGTTTAGACGGGCGTGCTGTTTGGTTGCACTCTGCTGAAAAATTTCTTAATCGGGACGACGTAATTCAACTCATTCTGATTATCGCACCGGAGGATCGCGACGCATTTGAAATGAAATTTTCGGCAAATGTCGCCATCCTTGGGATTGATCTGGTGGAAGGAGGTGCGGAGCGGGCCGATTCGGTTGAGAAAGCACTGACTCATGTTAACGCTGAGGCAGATTTTATCGCCATTCATGATGCAGCACGCCCCTGCATTGTCGATGAATGGATTGACACAATTTTCGATGCGGGTGTCCGATCGGGGGCAGCGCTGCCCGGCATCCCAGTCGCTGGAACACTGAAACGTGCTGAGCAATTGGGCGACGGGTCAAATCTGGTGGTCGAAACAGTCGATCGTACTTCCTTGTGGGAAGCACAAACACCACAAGTGTTTCGCCGGGATTGGCTGTTGCAGGCTTATGGGCAGCGCGATGGTTTTTTTGCAACCGACGATGCCCAATTAGTGGAACGTGCAGGCCACCCTGTAACCCTGTTAGAAGGCTCTCCATTGAATCGTAAAATCACGACACGACAAGATCTAAAATTGGCAGCGCAAATCCTCAAGATTCTTCCGAAGCCTAAAGTCGGCGGCACCGGCAATCCCTTTGCAGATGACGACTTGTTTCGTTAGAAATTCGTCCCTACGCAGATCGCATACCCCACTACCGATCCGATTGTACATACGACAAGATACGCAGAGACAGACTGATTGAACAAACGAGGTTCGACTGTGGCAGCTGACGCATTGCAAAATATCTACGCAGAACTTGATTGGCGAGGCTCGGTTCATCAGACGACTGATCCAGAAAACTTGCAAACGTTGCTGGCTGCGGGTCCGCAAACCGTGTACGCCGGATTTGATCCCACTTCGGACGGATTGCACATCGGTAATTTCGTCCCACTGATGATGCTCAGACGGTTCCAAAAAGCGGGGCATTGCCCAATCGTGCTTGCTGGCGGAGCAACGGGCATGATCGGCGATCCGAGTGGAAAAAGTGAAGAGCGAAATCTCCTTTCCGCCGATCAGATTGAACATAATCTTCGAGGGATCATGGATGAACTCGCACAGTTTTTGGAATTTGACTCGGATCGACCGGCAATTCTGGTCAACAATTATGACTGGATGAAGGAGTGGGATTATCTCACTTTTTTGAGAGATGTTGGCAAACATTTTCCAGTGAATCAAATGCTTGCCAAGGAGTCGGTAAAAGCCCGACTCGACCAAAGCGATGCGGGAATGAGTTATACGGAATTCAGCTACATGCTGCTGCAAGCCTACGATTTTGTCCACCTTCGGAAAGCGTATGGGTGTAACCTTCAGGTCGGGGGCAGCGATCAATGGGGGAATATCACGGCGGGAATTGAACTTGGTCGACGGATGGGTGCAGGAACCCTGCATGGTTTGACCTGTCCGTTACTGACAAAAAGTGATGGGGCAAAAATGGGGAAGACCGAACAGGGAGCAATTTGGCTCTCGGCGGAAAAGACTAGCCCGTACGCGTTTTATCAATACTGGTTCAATACCGATGATGCCGATGTGGATAAATGTCTGCGGTTGCTGACTGAATTGACGGAGGAGGAGATTGGCGTGCTCGATGAAGATCGCAGAACCAATCCTCAGAATCGCCAGAGTCAGCAACGCCTTGCCGAATCGCTGACCCTACTCGTGCACGGACAGCAAGGGCTCGACAGTGCTCGACGAGCAAGTGAGGTTTTGTTCGGGGCAGCCATCTCCGAGATGTCCGACTCGGATTTGACAGAAATTTTTGCAGATGTTCCCAGCGAAAAATTGCCGCGAGATACCCTTGTCGATGAGGGTCTTCCTATCGTGGACGCCCTCTGTAAGGCGGGCCTCGCCAAAAGCAAAAGCGACGCACGAAGAACCGTGGATCAGGGGGGAGCTTACGTGAATAATGCACGCGTTGAAAGCTTGGACTATTGCCTTGGGCCGGACGATCTTGCCAGCGAAACGGTGGTAGTGCTTCGCTCAGGCAAAAAGAGATACGCCTTATTAAAATTTCTATAACTCACCAACGCAACTCTCGCATGGGCTGCGAAGATGCCTCGATTTGTTATCCTCCATCACAAACTGCCACCCAAATCCTCACGGATGAGTCACTGGGATTTGATGCTGGAGTATGGAGATCATCTGGCGACCTGGGAACTACCGAAACCGCTGGACGTCGGCACCCGATTGGACGTTGTACCGCTTGCAAATCATCGCCTCGAATATCTCGACTATGAGGGCCCACTGACTCAACAGCGAGGAACGGTTTCGCGTTACGAATGGGGCAGCTACAAAACAGTTTTGGACGATGCGCTGCAAGTAGTGGTTGTGCTGCACGGCCAAGCACTGGAAGGCCGTTTGACGATTGGCAAGGCCACGGAGCGTGGAAGGATGGTTCCGCTGCGACTTGATCCCGCTTGAACCAGTCACAACTAGATTATCGATCCTGAAAAACACTCGAATCTTCGGTTTTTATCAATGGCCGTCGCTGTCCATCGCTCGTGACTCGGATCTGAGATCGGAACTGACCCGCTTGCTCAGCTTGGATAGGAATACGATAGATCAGTGATTCACCAGGGCGGATTTCCGCAACCGGATTAAAGCGAATGACACGTTGACCGATGTTCGGATTGCTCGGAGCGACAATTCCCACTCCACCCGATGTGGGCGCTAAACCCTCGGGCACTGTGACGATGACTACAACGTTTGCGTCGGGAACATTCTGAAGATTTGTGACCGTGACCTCGTATACGACGGTGCCCCCGATCGGGACCTCATCTCTGAGGTCGGTGACTCGCAATGACAGCACGTCCCCCACTTCAGCATTTTCAGCCGAACCAGACGGCGCAAGCGGCGCGGTCCCGGGTTCGGTTGGTCCGCCGGTTACGGGAGGTCCGGTCACAGGAGGGGCAGCAGTAGCCTGAATGATTTGCACACACGCCTCATCCGCCATCACCAGATCCCCAACGGCCGTGCCCGTCAAACGACTGCAGGCACGCACCGCCTCTTTGCATTGCACCTCTACTTGCAGGCGTTCTGTTTGTCCCGGTGCAATCTGGTTAAACTTCCACGTCAATTGATCTTCTTCAATTTGATAACCATCCGAAACTCGAGTCGGCTCCAAACCGCGCTCGAAAGTGTCGATCACTGTCACGTTCTCGAGCGGCGCATTTCCCGTATTTGTAATTAGGCTTTCAAAGATAATAGTCTCACCGACTTTCGCAGTAGTCGGTCCCCGTTTTTCAATTTTCATGGCGGGTTGAAGCTTCTGCTGATCGACCGTGAGACAGATTGATTGTTTCGATGCAGTGGCCCCGAGACTCAGCACTTCGACCGTTTGGCAAAGTTTCCCTGGCCGCGTTGCTTGGAAAGTTACGCTGATGTCATCTAGGGTTTGTCCTGGTCCGAGTGTTCCCAAGTCTCGCTCAATCGGACTTGCGGCAACTGCATGCTTCAAGCCGTCGTCAAACGTATTTTTGACAATCAATCCAGAAAGCGGACTTCGACTCCGATTAGTAATCGAAATCTGGTATGTGACACTCTGGCCCACCATGGCTGTGGTCGGTCCAGAAACGTTGAGTTCCAGTTGCGGTTCGGTGGTATTCAGATCAATACAAGCCTGATCCTGCACTTGCTCCGCACTGGTTACGGAAAAACAATTCCGGGCACTTCCCGAGCTGAGAACTTTGTAATCAATGATAATCGTCTCTGTTTGACCTGCCGCCAATTGGCCGATATTCCATTTCAAGTTGTCCCTATCGCGCGTCGCCTGCACGCTGCTGTTTACAAACTCAAGGGGTGCAGGGACGCGATGCGAAACCGTGACATCCTGCAGTGGCATATCCCCGTTATTGGTAACGACGACCTGAAAACTTGCCTGCGAACCGACTGAACTACTGGGTGGGCCGGTCACATCAAGCGAAACGCCAGGTGCGGTCCATGTCATTGAAGTCGCACCCCGACCCACCTCCAAGCGACGATCAGCCGCATTATTCCTGCCAGCTGGACGAATCACTTCCATCTGAATTTGGGTGTTCCCACGACCTGGATTCGGTTGATAGATTTCGGCGGATGCTCTTCCTTCGGCGTCAGTCAGCATTTCAACCATTGGATTTCCGGCGGGCGCGAACACCGCATTGCCATCGGTCGAACGATAACGAACCACGTAGCCCTCTAATGGTGATCCATCGCTGAGTCGCGTCACAACCGTGGTAAAAGTATGACGTTCTCCAATCGGAGCGATGGCGGGGGCCGGGAAGGAAAACTGGGCATCTACCCAATAAATTGTGGCATTCTGTTTTCTTAATTCCCACGCTGGAACATTCGGGGCAAATGCGGTCACATAACTCACACCGTCGGTTGGAGAACTGACAGTCACCCAGGTTTGTCCCCTTTCTATCACAACGTTGTCCTGAGGTGTGGCGGTCCCACGGTTGATGGCCTTGCGAGCGGTCGTGGTGCTGCTGATGGCATAATTGTTGGTAACCTTGCGTGGACGATTGGAAGGAAATCTCAAGAGTAAACAGCTCGGGCTCTTATCAACTGTCATAAACTCGCCCACACTCTCTGGTGAAAGCATCCAATCAATGCGCTCACTCACCGCACCCTTGCCTTGATTGTTGGTAATGCCACCAATCAACACGACTTCGCTTCCGACGGGCGCAACAATGGATTGCGGAGAAAGCGTCAGCCGAGCGTCTGCCACACCACCACGACCGAAGGAGTCAAACAACCCGAATCGTGGGGGGTCTGGTGGAGTCGAAGGGGGCACCGCGCCCGGGCCTGGCGGAGGAGGAGGCGGAGCAATCGGTGCGATTCCATCCACCGACGGAATACTCACCGCACCGGGACCACCTACCGCAGGCGGAGGAGGGGTCGATTGGTCATAAAAACTACGGCAACCTGAAAACGCCAGCAACAACGCAAGTGCAGCCAGAACCCTTTGGGCACCGGACCGGCGATGGGATGCGTTTTGGAGTTTGGTGGCAGCCGACATGATCCGTCAATTCCAGCATGCTTCGACAAACGGGTGGTGCAATTCCGCGGGACAGGGAATCCCCGTATACCACGATTTGCCCGACTCGCAAAATTGGCCAATTAACGAAGATCCACTGCAGGAAAACTGAGGCCGATCGTGCCCTAGCATCCTGTCGCGCAGCACCCATCAATCGAATTGGTGCGCGCAAAATCGAATCCACGCTACTCAAAACTACCACGCGAGGGGTATCCGCGTTGTTTTTTTGCAACACGTGTTGCTGCTGCGCAACGAAAGAAAGTCCTACGATCGTTACGACCCGAACCAAGCGCACAAAATAGAAGCAGCTCGATTGGACATTCAATTTCTAAAACGGGCGAGCGACAAAAAATCAATCGCATTGTCGCTTACACGATCAAAAATCAGATCATAAACCGCTTCAGCCAAAGCGGGAGCAAACTTGAAACCGTGACCTGAGAGACCCGCAACAAGGGCCACCTGTCGATATTCAGGATGCCTGTCCACCACAAAATGCTCATCTGGAGAGCGGGTGTACATACAGACCTGATGATCCGTTATCCGGGTGGAGATATCGGGAAGGTAGTTGCGTAAAAATGACTTAATTCGGACACGATCTTCTGGATCTACAGACCGATCGAGCAAGTCCGGATCGTTTACCGGCTCGCCACCTCGGTGATCGGCCACTTTGATCCCACGCGGATCAAGTTGTGGAAACCCATAGAAATCTCCTTCCGGCGTCTCAAAAAAGAATACGGGACTTCCAGTTCGGTAAGAAGATGAGTCATTGGCCAGCCAGTGCACATGCTTTCTGACGACCCTCAATTGCACTCCACAGGCCGCGACCAGAGGGCCAGACCAACTTCCGGTTGCAAGCACCAAACGGTCAGCGAAAAAATGCTGACCACCCGATGTGACACGGACCCCCTCCCCGTCGACCTTCCATTGCGCTGGCCGGGAATCAACGTGTAACATACCGCCGGCGTGCTGTGCGGATCGAAGATATGCGCGGATCGCTTCTTCTACCAATAGATATCCGGCTTGCTGTTCAAACAGACCGATCATCTCATTTCCGGCACGGAAACCGGGAAATTTTTTCTCGATTTCCCCGGCCGCAATACGCTCAATGGGCAAATGGTGTTCCGCAGCGCTGGCCAAAACTCCGGGAATCACAAAACCATCGACTGGGCCTACCTGAAGTAAACCAACTTGATGGAGCAGAGTTTCACCGGTTTGTGCCTCAAGCTCTTTCCAACCGCGGGACGCCCTCCGCAGCAAAGGCACGTAGTCGGGATGCTCAAAATAGGCTTGCCGGATAATTCGTGATTGTCCGTGAGAACTTCCTTTGTCGTGAGGCGGTTGGCAGCGATCAACCCCCAGTACACGCAATCCCGCGGAGGCAAATGCCTGGAACGCAGCGCTACCGATTACACCACATCCGATAACGATCACATCAAATGTTTGCATCGCTTCTCACACATTTCACCGCAGATTAGCCTTGCTCCTTCACCCTCCAGCGAAGATATGCCTCCAGGAAAGGTTGAATCCCGCCATCCATGACCGACTGGAAATTACCGACGAGAAAATTAGTTCGGGCATCTTTTACCCGTTGATCCGGATGAAGAAAATAATTTCGGATTTGGGAGCCAAAGCCGACTCGCGCCTGATCTTTGTAACGTGCTGCCTGCTCTGCCTCCCGTTTATCTTCCTCCAAGCGTGCAAGCTGGGCTCGTAGCATCTTATAAGCAGTAGAGCGGTTTTTATGTTGACTCCGTTCATTCTGACACTGGACCACAATTTGCGTCGGCAAATGCGTTAGACGTACGGCGCTATCTGTTTTATTAACATGCTGCCCCCCCGCACCGCTGGCACGGTAGGTATCTACTCGGACATCAGACGGATTGATTTCAATTTCTGTTTCGTCTGTAATCTCTGGTGATACATCGACCGAAGCAAAGCTGGTTTGTCGCTTCCCTTCCGAATTAAAAGGGCTGATCCGCACTAAGCGATGCATTCCTGTCTCACCTTTCAAATAGCCATAAGCCATCGGCCCGCGGATCGCTAGCGCGGCACTGTTGATGCCAGCCTCATCATTGTCTTGACGATCTAGAAGCTCTGACGTGTATTGGTTCTTCTGGGCCCACTGAAGGTACATGCGTAAAACCATTTCTGCCCAGTCATTTGCATCGGTACCTCCATCTCGGGCATTGATCGTGAGAATCGCACCTGAGCCGTCGTGCGGGCCATCGAGCAGTGATTTGAGTTCGAGGTGCTCAAGTCCATGTTCCATGCTGCTCAGCTCCTGCAGCAATTCATCTTCGAGTAATGCATCTTCCTGAGTCATTTCGACCAGCGCTGCAAGATCCTCGCCCGCCGTGAGCAATTCAGCCAAAGGCTTTACGATCGCATTGATCGATTTCAGCTTCGCAACGGTCGACTGCGCTGATTCGGGATTATCCCAGAATCCGGCCCCTGCCATTTCTTGTTCGATGGCACTGATGGATGAAATTTTGCCTGCATAGTCAAAGAGAGTCTCTTAATTGAACAATTCGCTGCTGGATCTCTTCAACGCGATCTTTGACTTCTTTGTCCATCGACTTCCCCTTTTGCACTGGATAGTTAAGGCATTATTTTAATGGCCAACGCAGGGAAAAGAAGACCATGATGAGAAGGTCGCTTGTCGACCTTTGATTCCAACCGTAGACTGATCTAGCTCAGCCGGATCTACCGAAAGATCTTAAAAATGCCTGTTTCTTACTGCTAGTCCTTGGATCCTGTATGTCTCGAATTGTGTTGGCAATGTCCGGGGGAGTCGATAGCAGCGTCGCGGCCGCGATGCTTTGCCAGGAAGGCCACGAGGTGATTGGTGTGTTTATGCGACACGGTTCAGAGTCACCGGTTGCAACGTGTAAAACGGAAAATTCACAATCGCAAGCCAATGATCCAGAGCTTCCCATCATTGGTGCCAGCCACAAACAGGGCTGCTGCACCGCTGCCGATGCCGAAGATGCCCGTCGTGTATCAGATCGTTTAGATATCCCGTTCTACGCACTCAATCTGCAGCAGGAGTTTTCGGCGATAGTCGATTACTTCATCGATGAGTACACCGTGGGACGCACGCCCAATCCCTGTGTAATGTGTAACAATTGGATCAAGTTCGGAAAACTGTTTGATTACGCCGACAGTATTGACGCCGAGTATGTGGCAACCGGTCATTATGCCAGACTAAGATCCAGCGATTCGGGCCGGATGGCCTTGCTTCGCGGAAACGATTCTCACAAAGATCAATCGTATGTGCTTTTTGGGATTTCCGAAAACTTACTTCCACGAATGATGCTCCCGATCGGCGAATTTACAAAAACAGAAATTCGATCGCGGGCGAAAGAACTGGGCATCCTTGTGGCGGAAAAAAAAGATAGTCAAGAGATCTGCTTTGTACCCTCCGGTAAGCACGATCAATTCATCCGAAAAATCCGATCTGATCAGGCAACGGCCGGAGAGATCGTGACCACTCATGGAGATGTGGTCGGCATGCACGCGGGTATTGAAAGCTTTACGATTGGGCAACGAAAAGGGCTAGGTATTGCATTCGGGGAGCCCCGATATGTGGTCCGCATCGATGCGGAAAGCCGTCAAGTCGTGCTGGGTACAAAAGAGGAATTAGCTTGCCGAGCGTTAACCGCCTCGCAAACCAATTGGTTGGTCGACCCTCCGGAGCAACCGCTCCGCTGCGAGGTTCAAATTCGTTACAACAGCGGCAGTGTTCCGGCCGTTGTTTCTATCCCCGAAGAGGGCAAACTCCAGATCGAATTTGATGAACCGTGCTATGGGGTTGCGCCGGGCCAAGCGGTGGTTTGCTATGACGGGCCCCGGGTTTTAGGTGGTGGCTGGATCGATAACTAGCCAGAAGAGTCGGCAACCGGGAATCGATCTTTTCTCATAATCCAAAGTCTGGCAGACTCTCAGGCGTAACGGAAACCGGGAGCACTCTGCGATGCGTTTCAATTTATTTCAGATTTTGTTGTTGATTCTAGTCAGCGGTGCAGAGTTCCATCGCGGCACGATCGGAGCCGCAGAGGAAAATGCAACTGTAAAAACAGAGGAGCCGAAAGATGCCGTCGACCCCTCTCTCAAAGTAAAACTCAGCTCACCACGGGAAACGCTGAAAACTTTTTTTAACGCCTTCAAGCCGGGCGGCAATCCCGAGAACGCAGCGCTGACCCTAAATCTCTCAGAGAAACCCCTCAATATCCGCTCCACCGTTGGCATTCACGATGCGTACCAACTTAAAGATGTCATCGATCGCATGGTGTACGTGCAATATTATCAAGTGCCGGATGATTCGGAAAGTAAAACGCCATTTCGCTTAAGCCAAATTACGACCAAACTCACTGGAGCCGATGAAGATGACGCCGCGCTGATTGAAATCGCACCCGACGAAACCGGCTATTGGCGGTTTACCGACGATACGGTGAGCGTGATCGGTGATCTTTACCAACGATGGAAAGATCGACCTACGATAGGGCCTGGCATCATCCCGACCGATGCACCGATCTGGACACCCACAGGTTTCGAAAAACTCTTTCCACACCAGTTGACCAATCAGCACTTCTTGCTGGCTGACTACCAGTGGCTATGTCTTTTCGCGCTGATTTTTATCGGCTTTATCCTGGATCGAGTTACACGACTCCTACTTAGTCGGTTGGTCCGCGGTTGGCTGCGATTTTTTGATAAAGACAACGAGACAACCATTGAGGTCAAAATATTCCGACCCATGGGCTTATTAGTCCAGGGATACGTATGGTATGAGGGCACCAAATTACTTGGCCTTCCCGACTTTGCCCTCAGTCTGCTGTTGATCGCCCTGCAGATCTTTACCGTGATCGCCGCGATCTGGACCTGCTTTTTACTAATTGACGTGGGGCGTCACTATCTATTCCGCAAGGCACGAAAAACACCGAGCAAATTTGATGACCTGTTGGTCCAGTTACTCTCAAAATCTCTCAAAGTATTTTTCGTTTGCGTCGGTGTTTTGACCGCAGCACAAGCTTTTGGCCTCCCCATTGCCGGGCTGCTGGGCGGCATGGGAATCGGGGGTGCAGCAATTGCTCTGGCATCGAAGGATACCTTTTCCAATATTTTTGGCTCTTTTACGGTGCTGGCTGATCGTCCATTTGAGGTGGGAGATTGGGTAATTACCAATCATGTGGAGGGTACAGTCGAGGCGGTCGGTTTTAGGAGTACCCGAATCCGTACGTTCTATAATTCTGTAATCACGCTACCCAATAGCTTGCTCACCACCACGTCGGTTGACAACATGGGTGCCCGCAGATATCGCCGCATCAACACATCATTGGGAGTGCAATACAACACAACACCCGAACAGATTGATGCATTCTGCGAGGGAATTCGCGAATTGATCCGCCGACATCCGTATACTCGCAAAGATTATTACCACGTTTATTTCAACCAGTTCAGCGACAGCAGTCTGAACATTCTGCTCTACTGCTTTCTGGAGTGTCCTGACTGGGCGATCGAACTGCGAGAAAGGCATCGTCTATTCAACGACATTCTACGACTGGCGCAGAAATTAAAAGTGGATTTTGCATTTCCCACTCGCACGCTGCATATGTTCAATCATGGAAATGATCCGCTGCCCGAAGAACCCAAACTGCCCGATCCGACTGAAAGTGGGCAACGCATCGGTGCTCAAATCGCGGGACCGCTCCAGGGTGTACAGGACCGACCCGGGCCGGTATCTTTTTCAGGACCCAGTAGCTTCTAAGATCTGAGTGTTGATTAACGGCAAGATCGGTCACGCAGACCGTGAGCAGGGAGCAGACTGACGAAGGGTTGGCAATGACGGCCGGTAATGCAGCCTCAATGAAAGCGGCCTATCAACAGGCACAAAGATCGGCAGGATTCTGTCGCGGGCTCGGAGCAACGCTGATCGAGCTTTCCGGCCAAGATCGCGTTTCATTTCTCCACAATCTTTGCACTGCCGATATCAAGGGGCTTAAGGTGGGAGAAGGCTGCGAACTTTTCTTCCCGGATGTCCAAGGCAGAACAATCGGTTTTGGCTATGTGTTCGCAAGCGACCATTCGCTGCTTCTTTCGACTGCAGCCGATCAGGCTGAAGTCTTGCTACCCCATCTCGATCGATATCAGATCCGGGAGGACGTTCAATGCTCGGACCATAGTCATAATTGGCAGCAGTGGGCCCTCTGCGGTCCAAGGTCCGAATCGCTCTGCGAGGAAATACTCGGCCTGAATATCGACTCCGGAAATCTTTGCTTCGCGCAAACCACCTGGGAAGGTATCCGATTGCGTTGTTGTCGGACTGACGTTTTCGGACTCCCGGGATTCCTGCTTCAGATTGAATCGGAGACGGCAGATTCGCTTGCCGAGGCATTGGCGACAGAGGCAAGCGAATGCGAAGCTGCGATATTTGATTTTTTGCGTATTCGAGCCGGTTCCCCCTTGTTCAGCCAAGATATCAGCCCAAAAAACTTTCCACAGGAAATTGATCGCGATGCCCGAGCAATCAGTTTCAACAAAGGCTGCTATCTCGGACAGGAAACGATCGCCCGGATTGACGCGCTGGGGCAGGTTCAGCAACGACTCCGGCAGCTTGCGGTTTTTGATGCGGATCCCTTGCCAGTTGCCGGAGACCCACTGACGGCAGTTGGAAAATCGGCGGGCCACTTTACAAGTGTCGGTCGCAATCCCGAAGATGGACAGATTGTAGCCCTTGGTATCGTACGTCGGGCCTATGCGGACTCAGGGTTTGAACTCGCATTTAACTCGGGCAAAGTGAAAGTCGTTTGATCCCTTTTTAACTCCTGGGTCGGACTAGATCTTCGAAACTCAAGCGAACAATCACGAAACATCGAACACGCAATCGAAAGCGTCCTCAAAATGAGTCACCTCCGGTTTCCCAGAATCTGCTTGCCAGAGCACGGCAATCACGTCGAAGCGGGCTGGAGTTTCCATCAGCTGGTACCGAGCGCGGTACTGGACTGCCAACTGACTTAATTTGAGCTGCTTTTCCCGACCCACCGCATCTTCGGGGAATCCTGCCGATTGGCCGGATCGTGTTTTCACTTCGACAAATACCAGCGTGGGGCCTCGAGGGTCGCGGGGATCGACTGCCACAAGATCAAGCTCACCAATCGCAGAGCGATGGGAACGGGCAACAATCTGGTAACCTTTTTTTTTCAGAAAACGAGCCGCCACAGCCTCCCCTCGCTGTCCAAGCGAGCGGGCGGGCGACAATAAACGAAGCCACGACCATTGCATCGAAAGGTGTGCCTGTTCAACTCAAGCGAATTGCCCCTATTTTTTCTGGTCCATCCTCCGCTCGCGTAAGCGGACCGCCTTACCGACCCGGTCACGTAGAAAGTAAAGCTTCGCGCGGCGCACCACCCCTTTGCGTTTGACCTCAATTTTTGCAATCCGTGGCGAGTGTAGCGGGAATTTGCGTTCAACACCTTCCCCGCCGACGACACGTCGCACAGCGAACATCTCGCGTGTTCCGGAACCACTGCGGGCAATCACGGTGCCGTTGAAAATTTGAATCCTTTCCTTATCCCCTTCCATAATCCGCGTATGCACATCTACGGTGTCGCCGATCTCAAACTCAGGGGGGTGCTCTTTCAGGCTCTGTTTTTCAACAAGTTCTAAAATTTGTTGGCTCATAATACGCTTCCTCAACCGAAATTCTTGGTTATTTCATTTTCCCGATCGATCAGGTCAGCTCGTTTGCGACGTGTCCGATCGAGACTTTCTTGTTCTCTCCAGCGAGCAATCTCTTCGTGATTTCCGCTAAGTAATACTTCAGGGACCTCCAAGCCGCGATAATTTCTCGGACGCGTATATTGCGAACACTCAATCCGATGACGGTTGGGCCCCGAGAATGAATCGTTTTCTGAACTTTCTGAATCCCCTAAAACGCCCGGCACCAGTCGAATGCAGGTATCGATTAAAACCATCGCACCCACTTCGCCTCCGTTCAGGACGTAATCTCCAATCGATATTTCATCAGGCTTCAATATCTTTCTGACACGCTCGTCAAATCCCTCGTAACGTCCGCACAACAAAAGCAGGTTCGATTTTTCCGACAATGCCTCAACACCTGATTGATCAAGCCGACGCCCCTGTGGCGTAAGCATCACCAGATGCCCCGGTGTATGTTGAGCAGCTTGGACCGCCTCGACCGCCTCCACGACCGGTTCCGCTTTTAATACCATGCCCGGACCACCACCAAATGGCCGATCATCCACTGCCGCATGAGGACCGGTAGCCCAATCGCGGAGATTGTGCAGTTGCACCTGAACAAGTCCGGCATCGATCGCCCGACGCAACAAACTCTGTCCCAGATAACCCGGGAACATCTCCGGGAAAAGGGTCAGGACATCAAACCGCATGATCGGTTACTCGCTCTTGTCTTTTTCCGCCGCTTCCTCTCCGCCAGCCCCTTCCTCAGCCCCACTCTCGGTCGACTCTGCAGACGCTCCAGCATCGGTATCGGTTTCTGCCACATCGGCCTCAGACGATTCACTATCGGTGGCGACCTCGGCGGTGGCGACCTCGGCAGCAACCTCTGTTTTATCGTTCGCGACTTCATCTCCTTCCGAAGCAGCTGAAGCTTCCTCGGCCTCAGGTGCTTCCGATTCTGCCGAGGGCACGTATGCTGGTGCACCAAAATCCGGTAACACTCTCGGTCCGGATCGCTTCGCCAGGGCCGACTCTCGCGCCTCAAGGTGGGTTCCTTCGGGACCGTATTTCTTAAAAAGCACCTTTACTCTGTCGCTCATTTGTGCGCCAACGCCTAACCAGTAAGCGAACCGTTCGTTATTCAACGCAGCGCGGGCATCCGTTTCCGGTATCATCGGATCATACGTCCCCAGTTCCTCAAGAACGCGACCATCGCGTGGGGCACGACTGTCCACGGCACAGATCCGGAAAAAGGGCCGATGCTTCCGCCCTAGCTTTTTCATGCGAATTCGAACTGCCACCACATATCTCCTATTAGCTTCATAAAACTCGAGACTCATCATTCTGCCTTCTTGCAGCAGAAAATGTCAGCCCTCTCAGCCCTTTTTTTACAACCGTTGCAGGCGAAAGGGCGGTCACCCTGCAGGGTGTTTCATCACTCTTTGGGACCTGTGCGTTGCGACCGCTTTTTCCGACGAGCCTCTTTTTCCCGCTGTTTTTTCAACTTCTGGCGTTCTTTATTGGAAAGACGCTTTCCTGTTCCCTGCTTGGTTTTTGCGAGTTTTCCACCCGGATTTGCCATGGCCTGAGCCTGCTTCTCTTTGGCCATTTTCATCCTTTCCCGCACACCTTTTCCCGCCATTTGCTTCATCATACCGGCCATACCGTCAAATTGTTTGACGAGATCATTCACTTCTCCTGCCGAAACACCAGCACCAGAGGCAATCCGGCGACGACGCGACGGGTCAATAACCTTCACCGGGTTGCGCCGTTCCTCGGCCGTCATCGAGTCAATGATGCCGAACAAACGCTTCATGTCCTTCTCGACATCTGCTCCCTCCATCATGTCGGCCATTCCGCCATCCATCCCGAGCATACCCATCACTTTGCCCATTGGACCTAAGCGGGTCACCTGTGAGAGTTGTTTGCGAAAATCGTCGAGTGTAAACTCGCCCTTCCGCATCCGCTCTTCCTGCCGCTCCATTTCCTCCTGATCAAACTTCTTTTGCGCTTGCTCAACCAGCGAAAGCACATCACCCATCCCGAGAATCCGACCTGCGAGACGATCGGGGTGAAACTCTTCAAGTCCGTCAATGTGTTCACCTGTACCGATAAATTTGATCGGAACACCGGTGACATGCTTAACGGAAAGTGCCGCACCACCGCGCGCATCGCCGTCCAATTTGGTCATAATGCAGCCATCGAGTTCCAATGCATCGTTGAACCCCTTGGCGCTTTTAACGGCATCCTGGCCCGTCATACCATCGACAACCAGATAGACCTGATCGGGCTGGACCTGTTTGTCGATCGCGGCCAATTCGGCCATCAACTCCTCATCGATGGCCAATCGACCTGCGGTATCAAGAATGAGTACGTCAGCCTGCTGCCGCTCTGCTTCGGTTCGGGCCGCACGACAGACCGCGACCGGATCTTGCATGTCACGCTGAGAGAAAACCGGAACACCGATTTGATCGCCCAAAACGTGCAGTTGATCGATAGCTGCGGGACGCTGCAGATCCGCCGCGCAAAGCATCGGTTTCTTTTTGAGTTCTATAATCCGCTGCGCTAGCTTTGCACATGAAGTCGTCTTACCGGAGCCCTGCAAACCGCAAAGCATTAACACCGTCACTCCACTCCGTAGGTGCAAATCGTGGTCGACCGGTCCCATCAACTCAATGAGTTGCTCGTGCACAATGCCGACGACTTGCTGACTCGGGTCGAGACTCTTGAGCACCCGCTCGCCGATTGCCTGCTCGGTAACACGTTCCATGAAATCACGGACAGCAGAAAAACTAACATCGGCCTCCAGCAATGCCTCTCGAACTTGCGCTAATCCGTCGCGCATATTGGCTTCGGTCAATTTTCCCCGACCACGAAGCGATCGCAGAGCGCCCGAAAGATTTTCCTGAAGTGCGTCAAACATTATTTCAACAACTGAATAAAGATGGCGTGATGCCCAATGCGGACAAGGACCGGACCATTCCCCGGTCAAGGAAACCCGCGGAAATGCCTCAAAATGGCGACAGCCGTGAGTCTACCGCAAGGCATAGCCGATTGGCAATCGGCCGTCTTTGTCCTGTTCGGTTGTGAACGGCGCGAAGGTAAACCTGCCCGTTCGCCGATATCGTCCACGGCGACATTTGCCTGACTACCCCTTTAATGGAGCACGTTAACGAAAGAGTTCTTGCAAGCCCTTCTGCAGGCCCCGATCAATCGCATCATTCAGAAACCCGTTCGCGGTCCCCTGCAACATCTGTTTGCTGAGTTTGCCGATCGCTTTGGGGTCTATTTTCGGGTTTTGGACTGTGCCCCGAATGGGAAGTTTAAGCGTTTGCCCGGCAAGTCCGCGGAGAATTGGATCGCGGTCGACCCATTTCTGAAGGATCGGTATTTCGGCAACCAAATCGAGCGTTTGATCCAGTCCAACTGATCCACTTGTCCGCACGACCACATCGCCGATTTCTATTTCAAACTGATGGTGCTCGATCCGACCGGCGACCATACGGAACGGAACCTCTTGAGGGTCAATCTTTAAAACCGGATCATTTGGGGTCGGTCGCCGATTGATGATTGCATCCACCTGAGCAGCGATCGTTGCAATCTGCTCGGTCACAGGCCCTGGACGTATCTGTGCCTCATGGATTGTTAATGTGCCCTCCAGTGTTGCCGCTTCGGGAGCCTCCACTGGAACCACCGAGCGGGTCAAGCGGATCGAAAACTGACCTTCGGTCCGCGTCGCATCCGCCAGCACAGGCGCAAGATATTGCAACCAGTCTCGACACAACGCTTCAGTAATCATCGCTCGCGAAAGGATGGTGTCTTGACTTAAAAGCAGCACTGCCGGCCCACTGTCGAATCGTACAAACGGTACCATTTGCAATTGGCCACCACCAAATGGAATATCGATCCTTGTACCACGAATGATGCCCTCATTCAGTTCAGCACGAAATGCACCCTTTCCTCCGCGAAGACCGAAAAACTGAAAAAAATCCCAGGAAAATCCACCACCTGCTTCAATACCTTCCCACCATATTTCTGTCGAGTCGGTTGAGTTGAAAAGAAGTGGCCCCCGATAGTAAATCGGTCTGCTTCCTTTACCGACGATCGCCAACTCTGCATCAAGATGTGGCGATAGCATTTCGGTTGCCTGCGCCAGATCATAAACCAAATCTCCCTGCAAATTCGCAATAGGTCGTCCCGTCAATTGCTCGATGCTGCCAGCCAGATCTTGTACTCCCATTCCACGCGAACCAGTAGTAACCCGCTCCATCTGCAGACGATCCTGGGCATAATCGTAAATCAATCGGCCACGAAGCGTGAGTTGTTGGTCTTCCCAGATCGGCTCAAGGCTAGTCGGTCGGACTTGCGATTCCTTAGCCCGAATATCAGCCAGTGTTTCCCGATCTGATGCAGGCTGGATCGAAAAATCACGGATTGCCAATTCCGGCTCGAAGGCGATCTGGTGATTTTCAGTCTGCAAAGCGAATTTGCCTTCTGCCTTTCCTGCCAGTGAAAAGCGACTAACTGCATCTTGGGCAGATATCCAAGGCTGAAGGACGGCAAGGTCACCTCGCACATAGAGAGTTCCGGTTGCCTCGGGCAATGGTTGCGTGTTGGACTGTGGCGTCAAGGATGCGGGAGTCAAGGCTGCGGGAAAAGTGACATTTAGTTTTTCGGTCCAAACGGCGACCGCCGGGGCGCGCGCTGCTAATGCAACATCCGAGAGTTGTCCGTTTATCCGATCCCATCTACCGCTCCCAGTGAGAACGAGACTTGGTTGCTCGATGTTCCCGGTCTTGAGAGGGATTTTCAAATGCTGCACTTTGACTTGCGCGTGCTCGAAACTAAGATCCGTGGTGGAAAACCGTCCACGCATTTCTGCATCGAACCGACCCTCAGGCAGGGATGTCATCGATTGCTTTTTTAGCGGCACTCGCTTGAACCACGATGCGAGTTGGCCACTGCCGCGGATCTCCAAGGGGAACGCCGCTGGAAGATCGTTCATCATAATCGGGTCGGTCAATTGCACACTCGCTTGGTCGCCTGAGGAGTCAAAACGAAGTTCGGCTTGTTCAACCCCTGCAATCTGCTGATTGGCAACCGTTGCGCGGGCACTTAAACGAAGCGTCATTCTCGGATCTTCAAAGTGCACACCATCTGGCACTGCAAGTCGGAAACCTTCCAAGATCCCTTGTCCATTCAAATCAAGTTGATTTCGATCTCCTTGAGCAAGATCAATACTGGCTTGCATCCGGCCCGCGATTTCAAGACCGCCAAAATCCAGAAGCGGTTCAAGATCCTCCTTGAGTTGAGTCAAGTCGGCTGTCAACGCGACGGTTCCGGCTTGGGTTGAACCTTTTGCCTTGACGATCAAATAATCGCTGGCGCAGGAAACATCACCCTGCCAATTGCCCGCGAGCGACTCCCGGAGTTGTAATTGGATCGCAATAGGCTGCTCCCAACGAAGAGGGCGTCCATTGGCGGTCGCAGCAAGCTCCGAAGCCTTAATATCGGCATTCCATTTGCGACCGCTTTCCAGCGCGTCGAGTTGCATGGAGAATTGCACCTGACCCGAATCAATCTTCGTATTTTTGCGAAGTCGAAACACGCCAGGAAGCTGATTAGTCAAGCGAGGCAAATCCAGTTTGCCTCTTGCCTCGACGTTCTCAAACAACAGGTTTCCATTCTCCTCGGCCACCGCAACCGCCCTTAGCAAGTTGCGGCCTACGGCGGTCAATTCGAATTCAGCAAAGTCTGAATCGAAACGGAACGTTTCCACTTGAAACGCGTTACCCTCGGCTGTGGCCCGCAACTCTAGGTTACCCCGCTGTAAGTTGAGTGTTTCACCTGACAGCACGGTAGGGGAACGGAAAGTCGCATCACTGCCGAGCAGTTTCACTTCAACGCGGGCTATGTCACGCTGCCAATCAATAGTCGCAATCGAAGTGATTCGACCTTCGATAGTGCTCTCAGGCAACACGCGTGCGAGGAGGGGTCCAAGTGCCTTGAGCTGTATACCTGATGTCTCCCAAGTCAATTCTCCGAGAGGTGACTCTGCTTCACTTTTGGCCGGCGAAAACCGTAAAACCGCCGAGATCTGGCCTGGCGAATCGTCTCGGTCGGCCACCGCAATCGCAGCCGACGTCTCAACCGTGAGCGGCAACGTATCTTCGGGACTGTAGCGGGCCAACAGCGTCCAATCGCTAACACGACCGACTTCTTTCTTTGAAGTTGAAATGATGACATCGATTGTTTCAAGTTTCGCAGTGATTGCCGGCGGTGAATCCTCAGCTGCGGGTTGCGCCAAAATATCTTCTATCGCTTTTTCCCAATTCGTGGAGTGTTCTCCCACGATCAGGTGGATATCCGCTCCTGAAACGGTAATGGTGGCACCTGCAATACCTTGAGTAATCAACCCAAACAGGGTCCGATTGATGCCAATGGTTCCATCACGCATCAGCGGCCCACCTGAAGGACCATCGAGGTCGACATCGGTGAACACGACCGGAGAAAACCAGCCCAATGATGCGGCCCCGATCGAACATGTACCTTTCAGCTTAGGCAGCACCAAAGGCACAATTTTCTGGCGCAATGAGGTATGACTGACGATGGAGGGGCCGCCAATAAGTAGTGCAGCCGGAACAATCACCAAACCGATCGTCAGCGACACTGACAGCAGCGGACGCCGTAAAAACTGGGCTTTCAAAAAACTTCCCGAGTCATGCTCCATAACACCCTCGTTTTGACCGATGGACGCCATCGCGGGCCCCGCCTTACGCATTGTGAATCAGCAATGCGCCGGTGTTGCCAGTTTACCGCTTCGATCGATACCGATACATACGAAGTTGAGCACGCAGAGCAAAATAGTCCCGCTCGGCCCCATCGCTTCAGGTGCCTGCAAGCACTTGGGTACGAAGCAGTGCTAGCAGCGAACTAGCATTAACGCCCTAAATAAGCGAAATCACCGACTAAAGCGGCGGCGAATCAAGGGGTGAAGCTACCCGGCCTGGACTCGAACCAGGAATGGCGGAACCAAAATCCGCAGTGTTACCATTACACCACCGGGCATTATTGTTGCCTTACTGCATGTATATCCCAGGGAGCTAATTACGGGAAGTCCGCTGCGACGAGTCACCGGATTCTAGGACTCAGGGTCATCCCCCCACGCAACTCAGGATTCGCTTTACATCTGCAAGCGTTTGGCCACCGCAAAGGTGATTTGCTCTAGTTCGCTCGCCAAATCAACTCCGACGTGGCTGACGTGCGTGGGCAAATTGATCGTCACTGGCGCGAAATTGACGATGCCGTCGATTCCAGCATCCACAAGTTGATCAACCACATCCTGCGCTGCTGCAGCGGGAACCGCCACCATCCCCAAGCGAGCCCGATGTTGCCGCACGACTTTTTTGAGCTCACCAATGGGATGAATTCTTACACCTTCCACCGTGGTACCCGTTTTTTTCGCGTCGGTATCCAAAGCCGCCACGATTTGGAAACCCTGGCTGGCGAAGCCCTTGTAGCCTAATAGGGCTCTGCCCAAATTGCCAATGCCCACAATTACAACCCGCCACTCGATATCGGTACCGAGAATGTGACGGATTGCCTGCACTAGTTCTTCTGACTGATAGCCGATCCCGGGGTAACCGAATTGGCCGAAGTGGGTTAAATCTTTGCGAACCTGCGCATCGGTAAAGCCCAGGCGTTTACCCAATTCGCCCGAACGTACTGTCTGTTTACCTTCCGCCAACAGTTGTTGCAGTTCGCGCAAGTAGAGGCTAAGGCGACTGATGACCGCTTTAGGAACAGCAGACAAGGTGATTTCTTGTCGATCTTTAGAACTTGAATCCGCCATGGGTGCTGTTTGGAAAAGTTAATTGCTCAACTCACACCGGTTCCCTTACCGCCACCGTGGACGTCACTCTACGGCAGGTTGCACCAGTTCACAACCTGCGACCTTATCCACGGTGTATAACCGCTCCGCCGAGGCAACCATTAACGGTAACTCAAACATAGTATGCAAAAGGAGTTATTACATTTTAACTGACCTGCTTCCGCGATGGGGGATTCCCCACCGACCACATCATCAGACACGAGCATGAGGTATTTGGGGGATTTCAGTGGCAGACACCGATTTCACCTAATTCAATTTTCACAGTCGATGCCGTGGTGAGTAATAAAAACGTGGGTCACGATTGTTGAAACCGTCTTGCTTTCGTCTCTGATTTTGCATTCTGAACCATCTCCTCGCACACATCGAGGTTGCAGGCTGTTGCCAACTCGCGCTGTCCACATCAGCGGATAAAAGTAAGAATCAGAAATAAAGTCACAATCGTCAAAAACAAAAAACTAGGCCCATTGACCGTAAATGGCTGGTATTTCATGCATTCTTTAAATTACTTTTTTGAAAAATCTTATTCTATTTTCCTAATTTATTTATCCGCTATATCTCAAGCTAGCTTTTCATTGTGACGATACATGCTTCCTAGATGCTTCAGATTAGCTAATTTGGGGCTTTTAAAAAGTTTGTAGCGCTTAGGGATTTTTAACAGATCCAGAAGTCCGTGAAAGTTAAGACATTTATGAGGCAGTAGCTCTTTGGCTACGCAGGATGACACACAAGAGACAGTTTGTCGTGCACGCTTAACGTCGCACGCGAGGAGGAGGAGGCGAAAAAATGTATCGAGTCTTGATCGTATCCCTGTTGGCAGCGTTATCCTTTTGGGTTGCCACTCCCGCAGATGCCGGTTATTGCGGTGCCGCACGTTTACGTTGCTGTCGCCCAAGTGTTTGCTCGGCCGATTACGGTTGTTGTAAACAGCAATGCCACACGGTTATGAAAACCTGTAAAGAAGTGGTTTACGAAAAGCAGCAGTACACGTGTTACAAAACATGCTACAAGCCAGTGTGGGAAACCAAGACCATCAATTGCGTCAAATACGTCCCTGAGACCTGCTACCGAGAATGTCGCTACACGGTCTGCAAGCCGGTTTATGAAACCAAATATCGGACTTGTACCTACACCGTCTGTAAGCCAGTCTGGGAGACTCGGACCAAAGATATCTGCTACACCGTCTGCAAGCCAGTCTACGAAACCAAGACACGCTGCTACACCGTCTGCAAGCCAGTCTGGGAGACCCGAACCAAGGATGTCTGTTACACCGTCTGCAAACCGGTCTATGAAACCAAGACACGCTGCTACACCGTCTGCAAGCCAGTCTGGGAGACGCGGACCAAGAATGTCTGCTACACCGTCTGCAAGCCGGTCTACGAAACCAAGACGCGCTGCTACACCGTCCGCAAGCCAGTCTACGAGACGCGGACCAAGAACGTCTGCTATACCGTCTGCAAGCCAGTGCACTATACCAAGACGGTTAACGTATGTTGTGGCCATTGGGAGACGCAAGTCACCTGTTGCCCCGGTCCGGTTGTGACAAAGTGTGTTCAAACTCCTGGCACGTGGGAATGGGATCCGTGCCGTTGCCGTTGCTGCTATAAGCCCGGTTGCTGCAAGAAGGTTCAAGTGCAGTGCCCACCACGCAAGGTCTGCAAGAAAGTCTGGGTGCCTGAAGTCAAACAAAAGTGCATTCAGTGTGTAAAGTACGTGCGTGAGACAAAAGTCAAAACGTGCTGCTACAAGGTCTGCAAAATGGTGCCGGAAACACGAACCTGCACCTACAAGGTATGCCGCATGGTCCCCGAGAAGCGGGTCAAAACGTGCTGCTACAAGGTCTGCAAAATGGTGCCGGAAACACGCACGCGCCAGGTGCCCTATACCTGCTGTCGAATGGTGAAGAAGGAATGTGTCAAAATGGTGCCCTACACGGTTTGCAAACCGGTGCACTACACGAAATGCGTGAAATGCAAAAAATGTGTCTGCGAGCGGGTCCCTTACACGGTCACCCGATGTGTCCCCAAAGTCGTCTGCAAACAGGTCCCGGTCAAAGTATGCTGCCCGGTGCCTTGCCAGAAAGATTGTGGCTGCGATGCAGCCCCGAAGACGTGTGATTGCGGCTAGTACGCCTGATAGGGAAGTTGTCTTGCCTCTGACTTCTTGTGACCTGGGCGTACGTTAGTCATCCTGGGCGGCTCGGTTTTCCTCGAAACCGAGCCGCTTTTTTTGCGCTCGCCTAATAACGAAAGATGCATTTAACGGCACTGCCTCCCGTATCCAAACTGATCGGCAACGCGTAACGTAATAAACAGAGAACCTAGAAACACGCACCCGATTCCAAAGCATAGCCTTTTCCCCATGCGCACCGCTGACCACCGACAAACGATACGGCAATACCGGATCCTGATCGCCCTAATTTGGCTGACATTGAGTTCGACCTGGTCAGTCCTGCTCGAGGCTGCTCCGCCAAAAATGGCGAAGTCCGATGAGCACGGGAGAACGAAGGCGAATCGTCTGGCTGACCAGACAAGCCCATATCTGCTAATGCATGCCTACAATCCAGTCGACTGGTATCCCTGGGGCGTGGAGGCATTCGAAAAGGCAAAAACTGAGAACAAACCGATTTTTCTGTCGATCGGATATTCCAGTTGCTATTGGTGTCATGTCATGGAACGGGAATCCTTCATGGACCAAGAAATTGCAAACTTTCTCAATGCGCACTTCGTCTGCATTAAAGTCGACCGGGAAGAGCGCCCTGACGTCGACGATATTTACATGACGGCGATCCAGTTACTCACGCAACGCGGGGGCTGGCCGCTCACCGTATTCATGACACCAGAGGGCCTGCCCTTCCTCGGTGGAACTTATTTTCCTGCGCGTCAGGGTGATCGCGGTCCGCGGATTGGCTTTTTGGAACTTATCACATCGATCGCAAAAATCTGGAAGGAGAAGCCAGAGCCCATCGAAGAACAGGCCCGGCGACTCACCGCCGCGGTAGCGCAGGTTGTTCGCGAGCAACAGGACGCTGGACAGCAGGCTCCCGAGAATAAGCAGGTAAAACGGGTTCAGCAAGCGATGGCGACCCAGTTCGATGAAATGTATGGGGGATTCGGACAACCGCCATTTCCAGCGCAACAACCGAAATTTCCTAGTCCGCCGGAACTGCTCTATCTGGCAGATCGCTTCGAGCGTGAGCAAGACCCGGAAGCAAAAAAAATGCTTTCAATCACTCTCGATCAAATGGCCTCCGGTGGCATTCGTGATCATGTGGGAGGGGGTTTCCATCGCTATAGCGTGGATCGATTCTGGAAAATTCCCCATTTTGAGAAAATGCTTTACGACAACGCACAACTTGCCTCCGTGTACGCAGAGGCTTATGCCCTCACGGGAAAGCCAACTTATCGACGCGTTGCAGAAGAATTACTTGATTTTACCCTGAGAGAAATGCAAAGCGACGAAGGTGGGTTTTATTCGGCGATTGATGCTGAAACCGATGCGGAAGAAGGAAAGTTCTATCGCTGGACACTCGCTGAGTTGAAGTCTGCACTAAGCGAGGATGCATTTGCACTGCTCGCATCAATCTACAGTTTTTCAGGTGAGCCGAATTTCAACCACGACGGTCATGCATACTATGTACTGCAACTGAGCGATACACTTGAAAAGTTGGCGTCTGAACGCAAACTCACACCCGAACAACTCGAGCAAAAAACAACGGCATCTCTTGAAAAATTGCTCACCGTGCGGTCCGCCAAAAAACGACCGATCACCGACACCAAAATACTCACGGCATGGAACGGTCTCATGATCCGCGGCCTCGCCGATGCAGGTCGAATCTTTCATGAAAATCGATATCTTGAGCAGGCAATCGCATGCGCGAATTTTGTGCTTAAAAAATTGCAACAGGAAGATGGTCGATTATCACGAACCTACCGTGAAGGTCAGGCGAGTTTGAATGCCTATCTCGTTGATTACGCATTTCTGATTGACGGGCTTATTTCCTTGCATCGGGCAACGGGAGATCCACATTGGCTGCATACTGCAAGTCGACTCACTGATAAACAGATTCAATTATTCTGGGATGCACAGGATGGTGGATTTTTTTTTACGTCAGGTGATCATGAAACCCTGATTGCTCGCGCGAAAAAACAAACCGACAGCGTGCTTCCCTCAGGCAACAGTCTGTCGGCACTCAATCTTATTTATCTTGCGCAACAATTACCCGAAAAAGACTATGAGGTTTATGCAAGCAGGCTGATTGGTGTTCTCGCACATGCACTTCAAAACCCGCAAAGTGCCCGACGGATGCCAACGGCGGCCCGCGCCATCGCCTCGTGGCTTGCGTTTGATGAGAAACTTCACAACGAACAGGGAGAGAAGTGACGATACAAAAGTCGCTCTTCGCTTGCAAAGATTAGAAGATTCGTTTTAACAATCGTCAGCTCACAATCTTTAAATAACTTTTTGCACAGGGCCTTACTCAAATGTCTAAACCTTTTGACATCACGATCATCGGTGGCGGTATCGTTGGCCTGGCAACGGCACTTGCGCTGACAAAAAAACAAAAGGGGCGACTGCTAGTGATCGAAGCCGAGGGTACGCTGGCGGCCCATCAAACAGGCCACAACAGCGGCGTCATTCACTCGGGGCTTTACTACAAACCGGGATCGAGCAAAGCGAAGAATTGTGCGGAAGGGCGCGAAGCGATGTACCGCTTCTGTAAGGAATACGGCATTGCGCATGATAACTGTGGAAAAATTGTGGTGGCCACAAAACAGGCGGAACTTCCCGCGTTAGAAAATCTTCTCACGCGAGGAAAAGAAAATGGATTGACCGGCATCCGTCGACTTGAGGCTGCCGAACTTAAGGAGTATGAACCCCACGTTGTCGGTGTGGGAGGTCTTCATGTTCCTCAGACTGGAATCGTCGATTATGTGCAAGTAGCTGAAAAATTCGGCGAATTATCTGCAGCTGGCGGTGGAGAGATTCGCAAAGATCGCCGGCTTTGTGGTGTGCAGATTCGTGGCAGCGAGATCGTGTTGGAAACCGCGCAGGAAGAAATCCAAACCAGACATCTGATTAATTGCGCGGGACTCCAGAGTGATCGAGTAGCGAGAATGTGCGGTGAGCGGCCTGCAATCAAAATTGTTCCCTTTCGTGGTGACTATTACGAATTGATTGAATCGAAAACCGATCTCGTACGCAACCTCATTTATCCCGTTCCCGATCCACGGTACCCTTTTTTGGGCGTTCACTTCACGCGGATGATCGGTGGTGGAGTCGAGGCAGGCCCGAATGCTGTGTTGGCATTGGCCCGCGAAGGCTACGGCAAGTATTCTGTTTCACCACGCGACACGCTTGAAACACTTGGCTTCGGTGGCTTCTGGCGGCTGATCTCTCAGCACTGGAAAATGGGGGTCGGTGAAATGGCTCGTTCGCTCTCAAAGAGAGCCTTTGTCAGCTCGCTCCGCGGCCTGATTCCGGAACTGCAAATGGAGGATGTCTACGCATCAGGCAGCGGTATCCGCGCGCAAGCGCTTCAGCCGAATGGTGCTATGGTCGATGATTTCTGCATCGAACAGAGCGATCGCATGATCCATGTTCTCAACGCACCTTCTCCTGCGGCCACTGCATCGATCAGCATCGGTGAAACAATTGCTGAAATGGCTGATAAGCAATTCAACTTATAGCCTTTCCAAAGTCATTTGGCGTCGGATCATACCTCCGTTGCAGCGTTATCGGGGTTGAGTATGGGGTTGCGATGTGATTTGCGGAGAAGATAACACAGCGCGAAAAAATCATAGATCGCATGGATCAGGATCGGAACGAGCAAGTTGCCAGTCCAAAGCCAAATTGCTCCCAAATAGAGCCCCGCTAGCATGCATAGTAGTGCATAGGTCCGCGTAATCGGATGCATCACACCGAAAAGGGCACTTGCAAGAAACAGCGCAGTCAGCGAGGCACCAGGCAAATCGAATTGCATAAGTAAAATGGCTAGTCCACCTTGAATAAAACCGCGAAAAAACAACTCTTCACCGATGCCGGCGAGCAACGCGACGCAAAAAAGCTGCCAGATTGAAAACTCGTGAAACAGGGGCACTAGTAGCTCCTGCACCACCCTTCGTATTTCCACGAACGCGGACCAGCCAGGTCTTTCGAGCAGCAAAAGGAACAAGATCAAAGGAAGAGTACCTAAAACACCCCAACCAAAGCTCATCGTGGTGAACTCGATTGTCGTCAGCGGCGAGCATCCACTCAGCCAACCGAGGATCCAGGCCACAACGCCCAGCCCCCCCTCAAACAGGCACACAGAAATAAAGATGCGCAATTTTTGTCCTCGCGTCATCCATAGCAGCACCAGGCAAATCAGTGGCCCTGAATATCGGGTGTATGGATGCCATTGTGTTTCTTGGCTGGTCGTGTCTTGTGACAGAGATTGAGATGCCGTTAATTTTTAGCCGTGAGCGAAATTTCTGAACATTCCTGCCCGCGTATCTCAAGGACCGTCCAACTGGTTAAAATGATCAAAAATCGAAAGAAAAGCTACCGTCGTCGGCCCCGGGTGGTAAAGTTGCGATACACTTGCCAGCATATCGTCGTACAACCGCAGTCTCCATTTCTATGACCTTTTGGGATCCGTAGCAACGTATCGTGAAAAACAACATCGAAGATCCGAAGATTGCTCAACCGGTAAAAATTTTGGAAATCGGAGTCTACCCGCCGCCTTTCTGCGGTTGGGGTACACGGCTTTATTTCGTGCGAAAAGCGTTAGACGAGGCCGGACATCAATGCGTACCTTTAAACCTCGGTGAAAATCGCCGCGTCCCCAGTGATGAATACGAGTGTGTCCGCAGCGGCTGGGAATACGTTCGTAAAATTTGTCGTTACTTAAGGCTTGGCTATGTCATACATATGCACGCGAACGGTAGCTCACCTAAAGGGTTCTTGCTTTCCGGCATCGCCTACCTGCTGAGCTTACTGGCATTTCGCAGACCTATACTCACCCTGCACGCGGGCACTAAGCAGCGATTTTTTCCAAAGGCCCAATCACGACTGATGGCGCCTATCTTACGCTTGCTATTCGCGATTCCTAAACTTGTGATTTGTAACAATCAGGATGTGAAAAAACTGATTGTCGATTATTCGATCAATCCTGATAAAATTATCCCGATCACCCCCTTCAGCAAACAATATATTTCAGCAGAACCGGTACCCCTTCCCGCGGAGATGGATGCTTTTTTGAGCGGGCGCTCTCCTCGGATCTTCACATATTTAGAGATTCGCCCCGAGTATGCGATCGAATCGTTATTTAAAGCTGTAGCGGGACTGCGTGAAAGGTATTCCGATGTGGGCGTGATCATTACGGGAGCCAAAGGAAATCATGATGCGTTGTTGCAACAGTTAGATGCATTTAAATTGACGGGCTGCTGCTTAATCGTCGGAACGGTCACCCACGAAATTTTTCTTAGCCTTTTGCGCAAATGTCAGGTCTATCTCCGTTCGAACCGCCAAGAGGGAACAAGTTCCTCGATTCGAGAATCGATTTATTTGGGCACACCGGTCATCGCGGATGACACTGGAGATCACCCGGAAGGTGTCATCACTTATCCTTGGGGCGATGCGATGGCGATAGAAAAAACACTACTGGAATTCTTCAGCACGCCACTCGAAGATCGTATTTCAGCTGCCGACGCTCCCGACACTGTCGCCATCGAGGCCGACCTGCTAGTCCGATGTGCCCTCGGGCAGCCATGGGGAAAAACAGTTTCGGAGTAGGCAAATGCATAAACCGTCGAAAGGTTTTGTTTTTCCAGAAATGGCTAACCGAAAATAAGTTTTCCGGGTTCTAATTTTGGGTTTTACCTCCTCAAGCGATAAATCACCGCTAGGCCTTTGCGAGCGTTGAAAGTTAACCGAATTACGAAATCGGAACCTGCAGTAGATGCAACCACAGCTTGAGAAAATCCGTAAACCGCATAACGCATCATTCAGGGCGTTCGTCCGACAAGAACGCCAGTTCCCGTTTGCGTGGCACTATCATCCCGAGTTCGAACTCACATTGATTACTTCGGGACGTGGTCGAAGATTCGTCGGGGATCACATCGCGGACTTTCGTGAAGGAGATCTGGTGCTGCTGGGCCCTCTTTTACCGCATACTTGGCGGAGCGGGCCTTCGAGCCCCGGTTCAAAGCAACGTCGGGCAATCGTCATCCAATTTTTGGACACTTTTCTGGGGACGGCCATCGGTGAGTGCAAAGAGCTGAGTCTTGTCCGACAATTGCTAACACGCGCAAGATACGGGGTGCAAATTCTGGGGCGTCACCGAACGGTTGTGGCAAAACAACTTGAAAATCTGGTCAAGCTACGGCCTGCGCAAAAACTCTCCGCGATGCTCAACATCCTAGAGGAGCTTTCGGTTGCTAAACAGACACGGTCCCTGGCAAGCAAAGCCTACGCTATTCCGCAACAGCGAAGCATCTCGCCCAAAATTTCCCAGATCCTGGAAACTATCCATCGAGATTTCCAAAGACCGCTACGTCAAAATGATTTGGCACAGGCAGCCGATTTGAGCCGGGCTGCTTTCAACAGAAATTTCCGTCAGGCAACAGGCACCACATTGGTTGATTACGTCAATGATCTTCGCATCGGACACGCATGCAGGATGCTTGCTGAGTCGGCCAAACCAATCACTGAAATCTGTTTCGAGTCTGGTTTTACCAACTTGTCAAATTTCAATCGTTGCTTTCTTCGTCGCCGGGGGATGCCACCTTCAAAATTCAGATCGCAGTTTCGCCGTTGAAGATGACCGATTCGCAAATGACACCCCGCCTGCTATATTGCCGAGGAATATTGGCATTTTATTTCGTGCTTCGAGGATGATCTCCACGTGTTAGACCCAGACCTTTTGAAATTGCTCATCTGTCCGGAATCAGCACAACCACTGGCAATAGCCGATGATCAAATAATCGCTGATCTGAATTTGGACATCCAGCAGGGAAAGATTCAAAATGCGGGTGGAAACACCCTGACGCGGCCTCTTGATGGCGGCTTGATCCGAGAAGATCGACAAGTCCTTTATCCCATTGTGGATGGGATCCCTGCGATGCTCAATGACGAAGCAATCAAGCTGGAAAATAGCAATGCCTGAGCAGAATGTCTTTCAAAAAATTATTGCTGGAGAAATTCCTGCGGACATCGTTTATGAAGATTCGCAGTGTCTTGCATTTCACGACATTGCGCCGCAAGCTCCCACTCACATTTTGATAATTCCAAGGAAACCCATTCGCTCAGTCGCGGATCTCACGGACGAAGACGGTCCGCTGGTTGCCCACCTGTGGAGTGTCATCCGCAAGCTGGCAGACCAAATCGGACTTAAAAACGGTTATCGTGTTGTCGTCAATTGTGGCAATGATGGAGGTCAAGAGGTAGACCATTTGCATTATCACCTGATGGGCGGCCGCGCACTCCAATGGCCGCCTGGATAAGTGCAAAAGTAATGGTGTTGGAGACAAGCCCCCGGCGAACAATGATTAACGAAGCAGGCCGGGAAATTTCTTCCACCATGGCTGTTCAGTGACAGTGGCCTTTGCTTCTTCGACCGGAACGCGTGGTGGATCAATCATCGGTCGAACTGCGACTTTTGTTGCAGGAAGCGAAACATAGCGTTGGAGAAATCGGGGCCAATACCCATCGAGCAATCTTCCGCACTCAACAAAATTTCCTTCCATAAGCGAAAAATGTGCCTGAGTAATCAGCCTCGCAAGTTCTTTTCTTTCATTTTCGCTGAAATATAAATCTGAAACAACGATGTCATCAAGCCAAACGTTTCCTTGGTCTGCATGTTCAAATCGTATCGTGAGTGGACCTAAATCTGCCAGCGGTAAATCATCAATTTGATATTCAAACATCTTCCATTCCGAACCAACTGTGATCTCTCCATAGCGATAAAAGGCCTGATTTTTATGCTTCCCCTCGATCCCCATTCGCAGCGGGTGTAACGCGTCATCCGATGCTTTCAACCAAACAGAAAATGACAGGCGGCCGGTGACGGGAGGTGAAAAGGAATGACTCCTGACGACTGTATTTTCAAAACGAAGAGAACTTTGTCCTGTGTGAGCTTCATTGGCGTCGACCACCAGAGTACCTTTTTGCTCTGCTTGCCATCCGATCGTGTCCTCAGTTTCAAACGTGGTATTTCTAAGAACATCAAATGTCGGCCTATTTTTCAACTGACTTGTGCGGTCTGCAAGTTCATTAATTCGTTTTTCTAACAAATTACGAACATTGGCGGGCATCGAAACCTCCACGTTCACGACATCCAATTCGGCTTGTTCAAAATGAATTGCTCGGAAATCATGGGGTTGCAAATTCAGTTGAATGCGACCATCGCTGAGCACTTCTGGCGCACTGGCAAGCGACAGATGCTTCATGACGGGTAGTTCTGCTTGACCAAGTTGCAAAGCGACCCGACAAGGCCATGACGATGGATTGGTGAATGTCAGGTAACTTGCCCCATCTGCGATAAGCTTTCGAATAACGAGAGGGTCATGGCGCCCCGCGACATCGAAGGATTGCCCCTTGGGCAATTGACGATAAGCAGTCACGATGGATCGACATGCATCTTCCTGACCCAGGGGGAGCATCGCACCACCAATCAAAATCGTATCCAGATTGGCGCGAGCTAAATCGCGAACCAAAAGCTCGCGACTGTCGGCGCCGGTCGGTACAAGATGCGGTGCGAGGGCAAGAAAAGTTGCCTCCTTGCCAAAAGGACTTTGCTTCTCAAACGAGGGGAGCCGGATGGATCGTGGTCGACTTTGAAGAAAGTGCCCCACTGAATCTATCTCCGCAAAGGTTTGGTCCCAAGAGAGAGAACGACCGACCTCTTGTGCGGCGGCAGGATCGATATGGGAAAAGTCCGCCGCCATCACTCTTGATTGAAGCAAGACAATGCCACTGCGCGGGTGCCGGTAATTCTTCGCTGCGAGACCGACCCCTAACAGTAGTTGTTCCGGCGTCACTTGATTCGGAAGTGACGGTCGCAATCGTTCAGAAAGATCGGGACTAACTTCAACTCCCGCTGTGGCAATAAAGAGTTTTGCCTGAGGACAATCGGCACGCAATTGCGCTGACAACTTACTATGGAATTCACCAAGTCGATTTGCACGCCATTCCAACCAAGCCCTTTCTTCATCGATCGCATCCGGGCCGTCTGTATTTGCATTTGTTAGTGCATTCTCGCGCGAGTCTAAAAAATGCTGGTAAGTCACCGGATCGCGACCCCAGGTGGGACCGGGAAAGACTGTACAACCATGGCCCGAAAGGTCGACCGCCAATCCTGCGAACGATGGATGTGTTCCATAACGATCGATCATTTCGCGGACAATTTGAAGCACCTCTTGCTGGACATCTGCGTGCAGCGGGTTGTATCGAATCAGATTTACGTTTCCGTCACTCGCATACGGATCGCGCCAGATCCGGCCCTTTGCATCGGTCAGAAGGATTCCCGTTTTTTGATTGCCAGCTTCGCGCCGCTTCTCTTCAAGCACCGGAAGAGGCGTTGAAAACTGTAATGACGGGATCAGTTGAATCCCCTCTCGATCACATAGAAGTAGCAGTAATTCTAAAACATCTTTGCGAATCGGATCTTGCCCTGTCGAGGCAAAAATACCGGTATCATATCGGGGCGTCGCCTGTAATCGATCGCTGGGATAGATAGCACCACCCCTCGCCAGAACAGACAATACCAACGCGTTGTAACCACTGTATTTAAGGTACTGCACCAAACGGGTGCTCGCCTCGTAAAAGGTAACCCAATCATCGAGGGATCGCTGCTGATCGAGAAATTCTGTCCCAGAGAAATTCTCGGGAAACAGTGGTTCTCCCATATAACCGGCGAAGAGTCGCTCATCTGGCAAAGTATCGAATGAGAACAGGGAAGGAAGCGAGGAACTCCTCATCGCGGGTCGACCAATACCTGGAAAAACGGTGGCACGGGGACCCCGCACGCGAATCGCACCATGAACAGCAGGCGCATCACGACGGGCATTGGTAATTAACACAAAAGGATTCTTTGTCTTCGGCCAGAAGATCATCTGGTGCGTTGCGATGGTCGGCCGATCGCCATTTCCCTGATCGTTAACCACAATGCCCGAATCGATACCCAGAGGCAATAGATTTCCCGCCGCGTCAGGTTCCAGTAAACTTACACCCATCGACTGGGAAATGTCAGATGGATATTCAACCTCCCACACATGCGGCTGCCCCGGTTGAAAGACCGTCAGAGGATAGGCAGCCCAGACGGTTTGCGGATCGTTTGGTGACGCAGCCAAGCGAGTCCATGCGCCGAGCGTTGGATGCTGCCAAAGTTGAATTTCTCCGTGACGAATCGGGCCGTCCTTGAACCCGGCCAACGTTGGAATCTGGCTTACTTTTTTCCACCACGGGTTTGTTGGAAGAATCTCGGTAACAACATTTCCGGGTGGTGTCGCCGCTGCCTGATTGTATTGCGTTTTACTGCTGTCACGAAGAACCACAAATTGCACTTTTCTTTCGGCAATCACCTGCTCTGAACTTCGAAATGGATTCGTAGGCGAAAATCGTTCCCCTGCTTGTTTTACTGTGAGCACAAGATCATAAACGCCTTCTTCCTCAGGCAATTCAAATTGAAGCGGCAGTGATGGATAACGCTGTTCATCATCGGGAGCTTTGAAATCGATTATCTGCTGAGCAACTTCTTGGTCGCTTCGCGCGACCAAGATCCGTGAATGCAGTGTAACCCTCGAGTTTACCTCCAAACCGAGGAGATGCGGCGTCAATTGAAGCTCAAATTTTTCAGACGGTCCGAACAGGAGCGAACGGTTTTGGAAGTTGACCCGCAGGCGATCACCGGGTTGACGTTGTATCATGATCTGATTGCCCAACGATTCCGGACCGATCCGATCGTGAAACGGCTGTTCGATTAATTCTTTTAAAGGGATGATCAGGGGAGGAATATTTTGCTCCTGCCCGCCAGCGATTAGCGAAACAGTCAGATCACTCTCCAGCGATCCCTTAATCGCAATGTCGACACCGTCATATTCGCGAGAAGATTTCTCTGCCACATGCAGGATTCCTGCCTCGATCCACATTGAACCGGGTTCATCTTCACTAACCCCCAAAGCCTCATGATCTACAATTTCGCCTCCGTTTACTGAAAACTTCCCCTGCCATGACGTCGCTGTTCCACCACCCCAGGCAATGCGCAATCGCATCGTTGAACGGCCCATCTCTGAAGCAGACGCGATTCCACTTGGTTGAAGATCGGATTTGCCAAGCAACCAGAGCAGGCATAGCGTCGCCACGAGGTGCCACCCGAATAGACGGCCCATTAATTGACGCAATGTCAAACAGCGCATTGCTTTTCGCAGCGCGTAAAGAATCGGCACTTACGGACCTCCTTGTCCGTCGCTTCCGCAGTCATCTGTGCAAACGTATTGTCCTTAAAGGACTTTGTAAAAAATGAGGGGCGGGATTATAGGCAGAGAGTTCTGCCGCTCGCCAGATCGAATCGATAGCAGAAAGACCCTTTATTCTGCCTGCAATGCAGTCAACAGCAATGCAGTCATGAAATGTGTCTTGGAGCGATCGAGGCTATTGGGCTAATGACACTCGCGTAAGCCCTGACTTTCAATGACTTGTCTGTATGTATCGACGGTTGCCTTTGCCGCGTGCCGGGCGCAGGCACCGGTTCGGACACCTTCCGGTCCCTCTGCGGCAAGTTGCGCCCGCCTGCCTGGATTGTTGAGTAGATCGGCCAGAACTTTCGTGAGCGCCTGTGAATCGCCAGGGGGAAAAAGTTGTCCGCCACCGATTCGAGCCAGTAGTTCAGGAAACGCACCGTGGGCCGGTTGCACCACCGGGACCCCTCGGGCAAGAGCCTCGAGGACATATCGTCCCTTCGGTTCTTGATAAGGTGCAGGAACGGAAAATAAATCGAGTTGGCCAAGAAAATCAATCTTTTCTTCTCGACTCAAACGACCTGCATAAAAAAATTGCTCGCTACAGCCAGCGGCCTTTAACTTGTTCTTCTGTTCGAGAAAGTAAGGGCGATCCGCGTTGCTTAGGTCGCCGGCGGCCCACAAGACAAGGTCATCGAAGGATCCCTGCTGTTTGAGTTCAATAAAAGCATCCGTGAGTAAGTGCAGGCCCTTCGCTGGACAGATCCGAGCTAAATAGCCTATCCGCCTATGAGCGGGCGAGCTGAATTTTGCTTTAATATCAGACTCTGAAGGAAAGTAATCGGTAGCATCAATGCCGAGTGGGACCTGTGTGATCCGCTCCGGAGGTATGTTGAAATAATGAGCCATTTTTTCAGCATAAAATTGGCTGTGGACAATAAACCGATCAACTTCCAGAGCCAATTTGCGCATTTCTTCTACAATTTCCGAGCGAGCCGGTTCCGATATACTGTCGAGAAAAACGTCGTCTCCTTGCAAAGTGACAATCACCGGAACCGATAGCACTCGTTTGATTTCGCGGACAGATCCCGCAATCAGGAGATTGCTGAAATGAATAATATCAGGATGGGTTTCATGTCGCATCCAGTCGACCAAACGATCAACTTCTTTTCGCTGACGACCATGCTCACCGCGGACCATCGAAAGTGTAAGCGCGGCTAGGTGATTGGCGTCCTTGGATGCCGGTAACCTGGCCAATGAAGAAACAAACCGAGGCGAATCGAGTGGTCGATCTAAAAATTTCGGCAGATGGCGAAAGAGTCCCAGATGTTGTTGCAGATAAACATTGACACCGCCAAAAAATAACGGCGCGGAACTCATGTTCTCCTCATCAGTCGTGATTGGCGTGTACAGAGGCACCAGAACAACCTCATGCCCCTCACCCTTCATTGCCCCTGCCAGCATATTGTCATTCAGGCAGCTTCCGCAGATGGAACCGCCGGCACCCGGGGTCAACGAGACGATCTTCAAGGACTGCTGGCACATTATTTGATGCTCTCATATCTGCTCGCCTCTGGCAATCTAGGCAAAGGTTGCTTAATCCTTTTAGTTTTTGCCTCTACGGGATAGTAACAAAATGGACTAGGGATGTGCCCATGCTCCTGCTAGAATCCCGCCGAATTTGAGGTCATCCCTCGAGTCTGCAGACAGGTTGAACCAGCGGATTAGCTCACATTCGCCAATGGCGATTGGGTGACCAAACCGCTGAGCCTCTTCAAAATGATCACGCGAAAAGAATTCATGCACCAAGCAACGCAATTTGTTGAACGATTCAATCTGCTTGCACAAGTCCTTCAGCATGCGACGGCTACGGGAATCGCACTGATCACTCTTAACTTCAACTGCATGATGGTGTCGGCAGAACCGCCTGCTCGCGCTAGCGATGTCCAAGGAGCAACAGAGCGTCACGCCGATGGGATTGCTAATGCAGGGAATGCACCTGAAGCGATCAACTCAGATAAACTGCCAGGACGCTTTCACTTGACACCCCAACAGGAGCAATACCTGGCGAAGGTGCTAGAAACCTGGCAGGATCGGACAAAAGAGACCAAAACTTTCCGCTGTGAATTTGTGCGATGGAATTACAATCCAGCGTTTGAACTTCCACAATTTAAAGATGTTCCACTTGTTGTAAATAACGGTGATCTAAAGTATGCCAATCCTGACAAAGGAACGTTTCGCGTCACCCGAGTTATGAATCTCGACACGAAAACGGGTGAGTATAAGGCCGCAAAAGATATCCATGGCGAGCATTGGGTGTGTGATGGGGCCTCAATCTGGCAGCACGATCATAAAAACAAACGGGTTATCGAACGTCGAATTCCTGAGGAAATGCAAGGAGAGGCGATTCGAAACACCCCGCTTCCATTTCTCTTCGGATCTCAAGCAGCAGACCTGAAAAAGCGATATTTCCTCTGCATCGTTACCCCTCGAGAATATGCGCAAAAGGAAATCTGGGTGGATGCCGTGCCGCGCACAAAAACGGACTCCGGAAATTTTCGAGAGGCGATTTTACGTCTCGATCGCAACACGTTCGAACCGATCGCCTTGCGGGTGTATGATCCGGGCGACACCTATGCGACTTACGAGTTTTCCAATGTTGTCATTAATGATCCCTTTGAAGGTATCAAACGACTGTTTGCTCCACCGAGCGTGCCCTTCGGATGGCAAAAAATTGTCGAGATGCCAGCAGAAGCCACCGCACGCCGTACGGTTCCAGGTGGCGAGACTAATTCTCAAGGGCGTTGACCTCGGTATAGGCCCGTGTCTCTAAGACTTCTCTCGCTGGCAATGTTAATGGCCAGTTTCTTGATGTCCATGCTTGGCGAGGATGTTGCACAAGCACGCTCTGCAATGAACACCTGCTGGTGTTGCTAGTAAACCCGCTCTCTCGGCACATCACACGCTATCGGTGTAATAGTGAAAGAGTCAAACAGAACCGTCTCATGGAGAGAGACGGTCATTTAGCGAAAATAGGATATCTGTAATTGTCGAGAAATTTCTACGGATTTTACTTTTTATTACGATTATACCACCAAACTGTCCGATAGTAGTTTTCGTTCCGTGGTGCCAATTCTGCGCCGCAGATCACAATTACAAGTTTGTTTTTCAGGCCATTGAAAGGCCGCAAACCGGATTTAAGAGCCAACTTATCCATGCATCTAATGCGTGGAAACAACGGTCGCACAAGGTAGAGAACCATGAAAACGCTTCGATATATCCAATGGATGGCGGCGGCAGCAGCCGTGGTGATGATGATCGGTCCTCACCCGCTCTTTGCGGCACAAACGCAAACAAACGCCAAATCGCAGGCTGCCATTTCCGATATTCGCCTTGCAAGTGGTGGATTACTAGAGGGTCGATTGGTAGATTCCCAGGCCCAGCCTGTGGAAAACGCCTCGGTGACCATTCTCCATGACCGCTTAGAAATCGCTCGTGCAAAAACAGATGCCAATGGCGCGTTTCAAATCGGTGGACTTCGCGGTGGTGTACACCAAATTGCGGGGCCCTCAGGCACGGCCACCTGTCGACTCTGGCAAGCAGGCATGGCGCCTCCTTCGGCCCGCAGCAGTGCCATCATCATCACCGGTGGCCCGCTCGTACGCGGTCAACAGACAGGTTGCCAAGTCGGATGCTCAACTGGATGCAACACTGGATGCAACACTGGATGCAACACTGGATGCAACACCGGATGCAACAATAATTGTCAAACTGGATGCCGAACCGTTTGCCAAACCATCTGCCCGCCCGGTTGTCAACCGAACATAACTCAGGCGAGCAAATGTCCGCCGAATCGTGCAACACGCGCCCAGCCGCTGGCGACCACCATGCCTACAACCGGCCCTCAAGGCCAAATGGTCCAGTATGAAGAAGCAGTTCCCGGTACTGTCGTGCCTGGAACCGTACAAGGTCCGCCACCAGGACCTTACGCCCAGCCACAGGTCGTCAGTTCAGGCATTCAGGGCTGGAGCTGGAATCCTGAGATTCGCGATATATTCATCGCATGTGGAATCGCCGCAGCCATTGCGATCCCCATCGCAGTTGCGAACAGTGGGAAACGCGCTTCCCCCTAAAATTGGGATTCAACGAAGATCTCGTCAGAGATTTCGGTAGTCAGTCATCAGAGTGCGGGTAGAAGCGTCGCGCCACACGTTCGAAATGGAAAAGCATCTTATCGACGTGGGTGTATTCGGCGTGCCCCATCCCACTCCGCCACCATTGACCGCCGGGTCGTCGGTAGTCGATCAGGAGCGTATGGCCCTCCTCAGCAACCCGCATGCCTTTTGCCATGCGTCTTGGAAGCTCTCTCCAAGGCAAACCTTTCGCCACTTGGCCCGCAAGACGCCGATCGCATTTCCAGAGAGCTCGGCTGAATGGCGTGGAAAAGTTGGATCCTGCAATCCCCAGCTCGTGAATATAGTCTCCATGCGATGCAGCGAACATACCACCGAGCGTTATCGGTCCCGCTACGCGATACGGGGGTCGAAGCTTACCTGGTCGATGGTTGACGAAGTGCATGAGGTTTGCATAACCGGTCGTTTCGAAACCGTATCGAATCGGCATGCCAAATGTCACCAGATCAATTGGGTGCTGCTCAGTAAGCCTTGGGCCCTCTAGCACCTGGCGGGCAGCACACCGCCATTGGGCATCGAATGTTTGAGCATATTCTCCGACAGCCTCTAGAAACGCCTCCAAGCTGCTGAGATCTGAGGCAAACAGATTCGTCAACAACGCAAGCACATTGCCACCGTGGCTGTGACCGCAGAGTATGATTCGTTTATCGCGAGGCAGATCGATTTCGCAAAGATAGCGGTGAAGATCAACAGCTGCGAAGGCACGGCCGGCATGGTTGTTGATGCCCGACCACAGAAAACGCGAAACTGAAAATGATCGCGAGGGACCCAAATCATTGGCTAATCGTGAGACGTAATGTGAGGGAAAATTACCGCGATCCTTAACGACTCGGTCGGCAACACCTTTCTGCCACTGACACCATTTTTCATAGCGTCTGCGATTGTGACCAACAAACATGGCGGCCAGCCCCCAAGGATCATTTCCCACAAATGTTCCATGAATTAACACAATGGCGCCGACGTTCGCACGCTCAAAAACATCGCCCACCGCGTGCATGCGATTGCGATATTCATCAGTTTCAATCTTTGGAAGCGGCTCCATGGATAGAATCTCGTAGGATGCTTTAGGCACTCCTGCATCATACGACTGGTGCGCAAAATTGTTATCTATCGGCATTGAAACACACCCTACTGATTACCCATCACGCGGTAATCTCTGAAGCTTTCCGATAGCCATGGAGCGATCCACAGTGTTTCATTTGCAGGTCTTGCGAATCACGGGAGAGACTTCCTCCAGATGAAACTCTTTTCGACTGAGAGCTTCATAATGGTGCCCAATATCAATTTGCTCGCCTTCGGTCACCCGGTTGCCCGCTTTATCTAAGCGTGCGTTCATGGTCGCTTTTTTTCCACTACGACAGATTGTTTTGATCTCGATTAGATTATCTGCCCAAGCGAGCAAGTATTTACTCCCCTCAAAGGGTTCGCCACGAAAATCGGTCCGAATTCCATAACAGAGAACCGGTATCGAAAGTTGATCGCAAACCTGCGTCAGCTGCAGCACTTGCGGTGCAGTGAGAAATTGGGCTTCATCGATCAACACGCAATGTACGGGTTGAGTTTGCTGTGCCTTGCTAATCGCGTCGAAAAAGTCGTAGGCTTCCGCAAACGCAGTGGCCTCGGCAGTGATTCCAATTCGAGAATGAATTTTCCTACTACCCATTCGATCATCTAATGCAGGAGTAAAAAGCATGGCATGCATGCCTCGTTCCCGATAATTGTGGGCCGATTGAAGCAAGGTGGTGCTCTTACCTGCATTCATGGCCGAATAATAAAAGTAAAGCTGAGCCATATCTTAAAATCAAAACGATAATTGCGGCATTGTGACCAGAGTGATGAGCTACTCTCTCTTTATTTACATCACACCTCTTTTTCATCAATCCAGGACATGAGGCGTCGAAGATCCTTACCAATCTGCTCGACACCATGGGTGCGATCTGCTTTTCGTTGCGCTTCGAAACGACTCGCACCAGATCGATTTTCATCGATCCACTCACGAGCAAACTGGCCGCTCTTAATTTCGGCCAGAATTTTCTTCATCTCTGCCCGCGTCTCGTCGGTAATAATTCGGTCACCGCGAGTATAGTCACCGTACTCCGCCGTATTACTAATGCTGTACCGCATATAGTTGAGCCCTCCTTGGTAGAAGAGGTCAACAATTAACTTCACCTCATGCATGCATTCAAAATAGGCCATTTCCGGCTGGTAGCCTGCCTCCACGAGAGTGTCAAAACCTGCCTTGATCAGAGCACTGAGACCACCGCACAGGACTGCCTGTTCACCAAAAAGATCAGTTTCAGTTTCTTCGGCAATCGTGGTGCGAATAATTCCTGCGCGGCCTCCGCCAATGGCACTCGCATAGGCCAGACCGATTTGAAAGGTCGCTTCATCATCCGGATTTCCAACGGCCACCAAACATGGAACCCCTCCCCCCGCCAAATATTCGCTGCGAACCAGATGCCCCGGTCCCTTCGGCGCGACGAGCAATGTAGCGACTCCATCGGGGGCGGTGACATATCCGAAATGCAAATTGAATCCGTGCGAGCACATCAGAATGGTGCCTGGGGCTATAACGGGCAGCACGTCTTGCTCGTACACATCACCCTGCCTCTCATCAGGGAGAAGCAAATTCACAATATCTGCCTCTTCGGCCGCTTGTCGAAGCGACACCGGTTGAAACCCATGGCTTTCCGCCAGTTCATGACTCGGGCCTTTCCCTCGCGTGCCCACAATCACGTGACAACCACTGTCCCGCAAATTCTGAGCGTGGGCATGCCCTTGGGAACCATAACCGAGAATCGCAATTTTTTTGCTCTCCAGCAGCGTTTGATCAGCGTCGGCGTCGTAAAAAATTTCCGCGGCCATAATTACCTGTTTTCCTATCTCTTGTTTGGTTGCCTCATTTTGAGGAAGTATTTTTTGGGAAAAGTTAAGTGAGCTATTTAGCGGTGATACACCTATCCGATATCGACTTGTTTGCCTTCCGATTCGGATGCGTCAGAATGCGCCTGATTTTGCCCGCGAACCAACGCAATTCGCCCGGTCCTTACCAACTCCGTGATACCGAAGGGGCGAATCAGATCAATGAAGGCCTCGATTTTGCACTCCTTGCCCGAAATTTCAATCATGAGTGCATCTTGACTCACGTCGACAATGCGACCCCGAAAAATATCGGTTAATTCCCTAATCTCACTCCGTTGCTCACCCGCGCTGGCACGCACCTTGAGCAACATTAAATCTCGCTCAACAAAATCCTGTGCGCTGATATCATCAACACGAACAACAGTGACAATTTTTTCGAGTTGTTTGCGCACCTGCGCGAGGGTGCCATGGTCACCGACTACAACAAATGTCATCCGCGAGAGGTCCGCGCTCTCGGTTTCACCGACCGCGAGACTATCAATATTGTAGCCCCGCGAGGCGAACATTCCGGCAACGTGCGCAAGCACACCAGGAACATTTTGCACCAACGCTGAGATCACATGCCGCATAATTTTTTCCCGAAAAACGCCCCTGAGCCCTCGTGCGAACAACGAGCAAATGAAGTTCTGATAATAGCCGCCCAGACCGAAGGTGCCAAGCGGTAACGTTCGTTCTGTAAATCGCAGGTGAGCAAAACTGCATCATCGCCTGTCGGTTGTTCCCGAGAGGTGCTTTGTGATACGGTGCCTGGACTGTAGGGCACTATCGAATCGTTTCAGAGAGAAACGCTGTTGCGACTGACTCCTAAAATGCATCTCAAATTGCAAGGTGAAATCACTGATGGGTTTAAAATCGGATCAGGTTGCAAAGACGAAGAAGGCAGATCAGCGTGAAGCCGCAGCAATCCGCATCTATGGTGCGCGGGTTCACAACCTGAAAGACATCGACCTTGAGATTCCTCGTAATCAACTTGTCGTGATTACCGGGCCAAGCGGATCGGGAAAAAGCAGCCTCGCCCGCGACACACTCTGTGCGGAAAGCCAGCGACAGTACGT